>DUMO01000018.1 GCA_012839865.1 Clostridiaceae bacterium | reverse complement strand
TAGGGGCATATAACATATTAAAAAAGTACCTGTGTAGGAATGGCCACAAAACCATTCCAGCAGTAGAGGGTTTGGACACCCCGGAAGCGTACCGATGGAACAGTCATTGTTTCGTTGAGAGCTCGAAACTCGCCATTTCAATGGCGATGTAGTTCACCCGTGGATGTCTTATATTATTAATATATGGGCTAAAGAAAAACACCAAAAAATATATTGACAATTACAAGCGGTAAACATAGAATATTAATGAAACTTTAACGAGTTAAAGCATATTACAATACATGCTCGGAGGTGGGAAGAATGGAATCTGGCAGTGGCAGTTTAGACTGTGGTGATAATGCATATTATAGTGAAAATAGAACTATAGTTGTCGAACTCTGTTCTTCTCAAGCAAGAGTTTGGCCGGTTTTATAATTCAGGTTCTATTTTTTCACATATGCTTTTCATAGGGATTATATCTATTATCGTCCCTGGCAGTTTCTTTGACGAAGCCAGTTTACATAATAATTTGATTTAACTTTATCCAAACAATTTTTCTAAAGGTTGAATAACATATACATAAACCTTTGTTTGCATGCAGAACGGGGGAATTATCTCCTTTTAGCATTGTAAAAACATGTTTTTAACCTTATATTTATGGTGCTTTTTTGCAAAAGTCCAGCTATTGCTTTGTTTGTACGGAATTTTTGTGAAAATGGAGGTGGTAGCTATGGATACCGTACCTTTACCTTGTTTTTGTGTTGAAATTAAAAATAGTAGATTTTTGGCCATAGCTGCCAATGGGGTTGCGTGGCTTGATCAAAGGAGGGCTATCGGATGAGTGAAATGATTCTCGAGCTTATTAATCAAGGCAAATATAATGAAGCCAAAAAAGAAATCGTTACAATGAATGTAGTCGATATAGCGCAGCTTTTTGAAGAGATAAACAGGCAGAAGCTGTTGGTGATGTTCAGGATACTGCCCAAGGAGATTGCCGCGGATGTGTTTTCATATATATCCTATGAGCTTCAAAGGTATATTATTGAATCCATTACCGACAAGGAAATTCAAAACATTATAAATGAACTGTATTTGGATGATACAATCGACTTTTTAGAAGAAATGCCGTCAAACGTTGTAAAGAAGGTGCTTAAAAATACAGATGAGACTACAAGAAAACTGATCAATCAATTTTTGAACTACCCTGAAGAATCTGCCGGAAGCATAATGACAATAGAGTATGTTGACTTAAAAAAGGAAATGTCGGTAAAACAAGCATTGGAGCACATTAAGGAAACAGGGGTGGACAAAGAGACAATTGATACTTGCTATGTTATAGACAGCATGCGAATACTTGAAGGTGTCATATCAATCAGAAAACTGGTATTGAGTGAAGAGTCTACAATAATTAAAGACATAATGGAAACGGATGTTGTGTATGTGCACACTCATGATGACCAGGAGAAAATTGCTTCATTGTTCAAAAAATATGACTTCACTTCGATGCCTGTAGTTGATAATGAACGCAGGCTTGTTGGAATAGTGACGATAGACGACGTTGTAGATATTATAGAACAGGAAAACACCGAAGACATGCAGAAAATGGCTGCCATGCACCCTTCCGAGGAGGAATACCTGAAAACAAATGTATTCAGACTGGCAAGGCATAGAATAACCTGGCTTTTAATACTGATGATTTCTGCAACATTTACAGGGAATATTATAAGGAAATTCAATGATGTATTGCAGTCGGTTGTAATACTTGCTTCATACATCCCAATGCTTATGGATACAGCAGGAAATTCCGGTTCCCAGTCATCGACACTGGTTATCAGGGGTTTGGCTTTGGGGGAGATAAGTATAAAGGATGCTTTCAAAGTTCTTTGGAAAGAGATTCAAGTTGGTTTTCTTGTAGCTGCAGTTTTGTCCATGGTAAATTTTACAAGGGTATATTTCTTTGAAAAAACTGATTTGATGATATCTTTGACTGTATGCAGCACTTTGTTTTTTACAATTATATTGGCTAAAATTGTAGGCGGAATGCTGCCCATCATAGCGAAAAGAATGAAAATAGACCCTGCAATTATGGCAAGTCCGCTGATAACAACCATTGTTGATGCTGTAGCTCTCACAATATATTTCTCCACGGCTACAATGTTGTTGGGAATATGATGTGCTGCGACAGTTGTGCGCAATGGTCATAAAGCCAATTTCATGGTGAACAAGCAGGTTGGACATTATAGAACATCGACCGACTTGATAAAAATCCCCGGTATGTACCTTTCGGAATATATCGGGGATAAATTTTTTGGGAATAAAAAATCTCTCCTGCAGGTTTACCCAAATGCAGGGAAAAGATTAAGCAGGTTGTGCATGTGCCCAATATTCAAAGCGGGTGAAGTGTGAGTGGCAGTAAACTTGGATACAAATAGCTTAGGAGTGTGGATACTGTTTCCATATATAAGTAGTATTTTCTTCTGGAAAGGGAAGAAAAAACAAGATTCATGGTAGTGAGCAACAGAGAATCAGGTTGGGTGACCTTGCAGGGCGGACATGTTCCTAATTTGAGGTTTGACTTAAAATACAAACATTGAGATAATAAACTATAGAAGGAGGAACATTGTGGGAAAGCCGCTGAACCTTTTTGATAATAACGAAAAAAAATATGCGAAACTTGCTTCAGTCAACTGCAAAGCCATTAGCGAATTCAACTTTAAAATGCTGTCTTCACTGACACTGATAGGAACTTTTTTGATGGTGCCGGTGCTGTTTGCAGCAGCCCTCAATAATTTAAAAACAGCAGTTATTCTTGCCTATTTACTGACAGCTACGCTTTTTTTTGCACTGTTTCTTGTGTTTAAGCTATCTTTTATGAAGAAGTATGCTCTCGGTGGACTGTATATATGTTTTTCCATCCTATTTTCATTGGCCATATTTCTTAGCGTTATTAACACCCCCAATATGAGGGCGACGATAATATTGGGAGCATTTTGCATTACACCCCTTGCTTTCATCGACTACCCGGTGCGTATGAACATGTTTATAACTTTTTGGCTTATAGTACATACGGTTCTGGCGTTTTGCCTGAAACCGCAATACGCCCTCGACGATACTATCAATAGCCTGTGTTTTGCTGTTCTTGCCTGCTTTATTGGTAATATAATGGTGCGGGGCCGGTTGGACGGTTATGAGGCCCATCGTTTGTTGATTATTGAAAAAGAAACCGATGTATTGACAGGCCTTTTTAACCGCCGTAAACTGCTTGAAACACTTGAAGCTCTGGAATCAACAAATGCAGAAAAGCCCTCGGGAATACTGATGATTGATATCGATCGCTTCAAGGACCTTAACGACAACTATGGCCACTCTTTCGGTGACAAATGCATGAGCCGTTTGGGGGAAGTGTTTGCAGCATTCACAAGGAATTTTCACGTACAGTTTTATCGCTATGGCGGTGAGGAATTCGTGGCAATTGCGTACGGATACAGAGAGGAAGAACTTTTGGCCATAGCAGAAAGCTTGAGAATTGCTGTGCAAAGCACAGATATGGAAGGGCATCGCACAACTGTCAGTATTGGTGTCACCTATTGCAACAAGGAACAAAACATAAATTATGAGGATTTAATTGAAAGAGCTGACAGGGCTGTTTATGCAGCGAAGAGGGCAGGACGGAACACAGTTTGTGTGGAGTAAAACACAATTCAGGTAAAGTGAATTCTATAGAAGTTACATGGTGCTTTTTGAGGGCGATTGGTTAGATTTTTGAAAAAGTGAGGAAAAAGAAGTGGAAGGAAAGCAAACTCATAATCATTGTAATTGCTGTCATGCCCATGGCGTTTGTACTGTATCCGCACATAACAAAAGCTGCATTACTCTTGTACCCATTTTCAATCATTTGGAAAAGGACCAGATGGATGAAATCATGAAAGCAGTAAAGTCAGTCTCATACAAAAAAGGTGAATTTATTTACAGTGCCGGCGACCAATCGGATTCACTTTACATTGTAAGCAGGGGAAAAATAAAAATTTACCGGTTATCTGAATCGGGGAAGGAACAGACTGTACGAATATTAACCCCGGGAGACTTTACAGGTGAATTGGCCTTGTTCAGGGGATCAATTCATGAATCTTATGCGGAAGCCATGGAAGAGACCGATGTTTGCCTGATTACCCGCTCGGAACTGCAGGATTTTTTATTAAAATTTCCTACGATTGCATTAAGAATTTTATCCGAGTTTGCAAACAGGTTGGAGGAATCAGAAAAACAGGCAGCGCGTTTTGCAACAGAGAAGGTTGAGAAAAGAATAGCCTTTTTTCTGGAGGAATGTCTTGACAACCGGAAAAAGTCCATGGAGCTTGTGCTGCCAATGAGCAAAAAGGACCTGGCTTCATATTTGGGAACAACACCGGAGACAATAAGCAGAAAACTGGCAGAGTTTGAAGATGCGGGGTATATCAGGCAGCTGCCGCGAAGGAAAATAAAAATTTTGGATTTGGACGGGTTGTTGTCCGTATGATTTAATTGAGCAGGTGTTCCATTTTATTTTAAAACGGACAGAAATCCGATAAAACAATATTGTGTATCTTAGTGCATTTATTTTGTCTTTCTGAAATACCATAAAAATAACATCAACTTGTGTTCTATTTTTTATTTAATAAGAAAATGTCTTTTCAACCCGTGAAATTTTTTTTAATTCTTGACCAAAATCAAGTTTATTTTATCTTTTGTCATATAAACTAAAGCTGAAAGCAAAAACAAATTAAAATTAAGGAGGCAGACATTATGATAGCAAAAACTTATCAATTGGAAACGATATCATGCCCAAGTTGCATAGCAAAGATTGAGGGGATGCTCAAAAGGACGGCAGGTGTTTTATCATCGGAGGTATTGTTTAATTCGTCAAGAGTAAAGGTAACCTTTGATGAAAATATCATAACTTCTGAAGATATTAAAAAGAAAATCAGCAATTTGGGGTACAAAGTATTGGGAGAAAAATGATGTCGTAGCAACCTTGGATGCAGCGTTTTGGAAAAAAAGGATTTGTTCCTGCCACAACCCTGGTGCAAAGTTTGAGGAATAAATGAAAGGGGTTATCCGCATGATGAAAATGTCAAAGAGTAAAATTGTACTACTATCGGGGATTCTTATAGCTATTTCGTTTCTTTTGAAAGAGATTGCCGGATACGAAATAGTTACAATTATCTTTATGCTTGCGACAACCCTGGTGGCGGGATTCCCCATTTTCAAAAAAGCTATCGGAGGATTAAGATACCGCATTGTCGGTATAGATGCATTAGTGACTATTGCCGTAACGGGAGCGGTCATTATCGGGGAATACTGGGAAGCTGCAGCAGTTACTTTCCTGTTTATACTGGGAGACTACCTGGAGTCAAGAACCATAGAAAAAACCAGGTCTTCCATCAAGGTTTTGCTGGATTTGGCACCAGACAATGCCAGGGTGAAGAGGAACGGAAGGGAAGTGGAAATTCCTTCAGAAGAGGTAGTACCGGGAGATATGGTAATTGTCAGGCCGGGAGAGAAGATTTCAGTGGACGGTACGATTATTGAAGGATCAGCCTATATCAATCAGGCGGCTATTACCGGGGAATCCATTCCGGTAAGCCGGAGCATGGGTGAAACGGTATTTTCCGGAACAGTCATCGAATCCGGATACTTGATTATCCGGGCAGATAAAGTGGGTGAAGATACAACTTTTGCAAAAATTCTGCAAATGGTGGAAGAAGCCCAGGATAAGAAGGCAAAAACACAGAAGTTCCTTGAAAAGTTCTCCCGGTATTATACACCTGCAATTATTCTACTAGCCCTTATACTGTATCTTGCTGCAAGAGACCTGGAACTGGCTTTAACGCTGCTTGTCATAGCGTGCCCCGGAGCCCTTGTCATATCCACCCCTATTTCAATTGTAGCTGGAATTGGAAACGGAGCAAAGCAGGGAGTTCTGGTAAAGGGCGGAGATATAATGGAGAAGCTGGGGACTGTCAGGGTTGTTTCCTTTGACAAAACCGGGACATTAACCATAGGCAAACCAATGGTGACAGGTATTAAGACATATGAAACGGATGAAGGTGAATTATTGAGACTTGCGGCTATTGGAGAATCCTATTCGGAACACCCCCTGGGAAAAGCAATCATTGACAAAGCAAAGGAAAATCTGGGAGACATCCGGGATGTGCCGGAGGATACAGAAATCATCACCGGGCAGGGACTGAAGTTCAGGTTTGGCGGGCAAGTCTACTATGTTGGGAACCGTAAACTGTTTGAAGCAAATGGGATCAGTATGGATAATCATGAGGAAGATATAAATTACGAGGAGGAGAAAGGCCAGACGGTAGTAATTGTCGGCAATCAAAGAAAAATATTGGGCCTGATTTCCATAGCCGATGTTGTGAGGAAAGATGCAAAAAAATTAGTTGCAAAGCTTAAATCACTGGGTATAAAAAAAGTGGTGATGCTAACCGGCGACAACCAAAGGGCGGCCAGGGCAATAGCACAAGAAACGGGATTGGATGAGTATTACGCAGAGCTGCTTCCGGAAGACAAGGTAAGGATACTGGGAGAGCTTGGAGAAAAATATGGAAGAACCGCTATGGTCGGCGATGGGGTGAATGATGCGCCTGCTCTGGCTTCCGCTGATTTGGGAATAGCGATTGGCGGAGCCGGAACTGACGTTGCAATGGAAACTGCAGATGTTGTATTAATGTCGGCGGAAATTAAAAAGCTGTCCTATGCAATTGGTTTAAGCCGGGCAACGGTAAGAAACATGAAGCAAAATATTACTTTTGCATTATGCGTGGCAGCCCTTCTGCTGGCAGGAGTATTGATAAGGACTGTTAATCTGTCCTTCGGGATGCTGGTTCATGAAGTGTCCGTGTTATTGGTTATAATTAATGCAGCCCGACTGCTCCGGTACGGTAAAGGCAAAAGTAAATTGGCGGTGTGAAGAGGCAAGCGAAAATGAAAACAAGATCTGCAGAATAAGTGGAATGCATTTATATTTTATATACCCCAAAAATTGCTTCTTGATTTTCGAATATATAATAATTAGTATTTTATTTTATGGAAGCAGGTCCTCAGAAAAAAGACGGCGATGGAATTGCGCAATGAAGTATGATGCAGTCTTCCTTAGCCCAGGCAAGGAAGGAGATGCTATGGATCGGCATTTTATGAAGAATATCTTGTTTTCTGGTGCACTGAACAAGCGGGTTCTCAAGATCCAAAACAACCAGGAGGAAATAGATCCGCTTATCCGGGAATATAAGCCATTTATAATGGCAACCTTGCGAAACTGCACGCAGAAAAGTTACATAACCGAGCAGGATGATGAATACAGTATTGCCCTTATTGCGTTTACTGAAGCGGTCAAAGCTTACCGCAACGACAAAGGCAATTTTTTGTCTTTTGCAAAACAAATAATTAAAATGCGGTGTATTGACTATTACAGGAAAGAAAAAAGGCATTCGTACGACTTGCCGTTTTTAGACAACACCAATGAGGAAAATGCTGAAAACAACATTATCTATTTGCAATCGTTGAAAAATTTTGCACAGGATGAACTTGCCCATAACAGGGCTTTGGAAATCGAGCAGCTTAAGCAGGAACTTGCAGATTGGAACATTTCATTTCCAGATCTGGTTAATGTTTCCCCGAAGCAGGCTAAAACGCGCCAGATGTGCAAGAAAGTCATTGATTACCTGATGAAAGACGAGGACAAGCTCCAATACATATTTCGAAAAAAAATGATTCCATTATCAGACATTGAAAAAGACACACTTATACCCCGAAAACAATTGGAACGGGTACGAAAGTATATAATAGCTGTATTAATTATAAAAAAAGGGGATTATCCGTTTTTAAACGATTATGTAAGAGATTGGGGGTGCGACAAATGAGAGCTGTTGTGATGGAGATAAATTCAAGATATACAATTGCACTGACCCAGCAGGGAGAATATATCCGGTTGAAAACATTACCACACTATAAGGTCGGTTGTGAGGTGGAGTACAAATCGCCTTCAGTCATAAAGCATTGGGTAAAATATGCTTCAGTGGCCGCTGTTTTGATTTTTTGCATAAGTATGAGCGGGTTTATTTACGCTTACACTACACCATACAGTTATATAAATCTGGACACCGACCCCGGCGTTGAAATATCAGTAAACCGGTTTGATTATATAATTGGCGCAAAAGGCGTAAATGCGGACGGTGATGCGCTTTTGGCCAGACAGTCCGTTCTTCATAAGCCTCTAAGGGACGGGGTTGGTATTTTATTGGAGCAATTGAACCAGGAAGGGTATCTGGAGACAGAAAACCAAAGTACTCTTCTATTTACTATTGCATCGGAAGATGAAAAGAAAATTGACCGTTTTGACAAAACAATCGGTGAAGCGGTTGAAAGAAAATTAAGTGAACAGAGCCAGGTGGAGGTTTATGTCATCCATACCGACCTACAAACCCAAACAAAGGCTAAAAAATATAACCTTTCGTCCGGCAGGTTCTTGTTGATTCAGGAGCTGCTGGAGGCATCCAATCAGAATCTAAATCCAATCGATATGCAGGATGTCCCGATTGGACAAATCATAAAAATGGTTAGGAAAAGAAATCAGGAATTGAAGGATGATGAGAAAAGTACCATCAAACAAGGTTTGCTCAAAGAAATATTGAGACAAAGGGAAGAATCGGAGGAGGAACAGCAGGAGCAGCGGAAAGATCAGAAGGAGCAGGAAAAGCAGGAGAAGCAGCAGGAGAAACTGGAAAAACAGCAGGAAAAGCAGGAAAAGCAGGAATCACAGGAAAAGCGGCAGAATCAGGGACAGGGAAACAATCAGCGAAAACAAGAATCGCAAGGTGGCAGGCAGAAACAGGAGCAAGGCACGACCAAACCTTCAATAGGTGAAAAAATACGCCAATTGTAAAAAGCTTAAGTTGAGAAAAAGCTGACGGAACTTGATTCGTAAAGGGTTTAATATATAGCAACAGTGCCAATAAATAATTGGCCAGGAAAAAATATTTAAAACCACCCCTGAAATTTTTGACTGGATTTCGAACATATATGATGTAAGCAGTTAAAGCTTCAGAGCTTACACAGTTTAAAGTTATTACAGCGAAAGGGGTTTTGAAAATGCTCAAGAAATTAATAGCAGGTGTTGTAGTTGCCGGTATTCTTTCCACGGGAAGCATGGTATTAGCAAACTCGCTTCAAGGAAATCAAAAAGGCGCAGCTTCGTTTTGCGTGGTTCCAGTTGAGGAAACTGTCGGACCAATGCAAAGAATGCATGCAGCAACTGTAATTCCGATTGCTGCAGCCAGATCTTTTGCAGTAAGGGATGCAGAGGAACTGCAAAGTATCATGAAAGTACCATACGGACTGCAGAAAAAAATAGTTGATTTTGGAATTGAGATTGCAGGGCTTAGCTTTGATGAAATCAAAGAAAAAATAAAAGAAGCCAGGAAAGAAAGAATTGCTGCAAACCAGCTTGAAAAACTGCAGGAGAGGGCAGCAGCACTGGGGATAGATACCACCGGTCTTAGCGCCGAGGAGCTCAGGGCTAAAATAGCTGAAGTTCTAAAGGCGAAGGAGACGGCAGACCTGCTTGCACAACTTAAGGAGAGGGCAGCAGCACTGGGGATAGATACCACCGGTCTTAACGCCGAGGAAATCAAGGCTAAAATAGTTGAGGTTCTAAAGGCGAGGGAGACGGCAGACCTGCTTGCACAACTTAAGGAGAGGGCGGCAGCACTTGGGATAGACACCACCGGGCTTTCCATCGATGAGATTAAAGCAAAAATTATTGAAGCTTTAAAGGAAAGATGGTCTGTCGATGGATTTGCAAGATGGAAAATAAGATTTGGTGACCTTGATATTGACGAACTTTCCATTGATGAAATCAGGGAAAAAGTTATTGCACCGTGCCCCCCCCATTTAATAAAACTACCATAGTTGTTTCAGGCTGCGTAAGCTTCTCACGCAGCCTTTTTTTTCTATACTACAAGGTTATGTTCAAATAAAAATTCACCATTAAAACTTTAAAAAATTTATTGACATCAAAAATTTTACATGATAAAATACTAACGAACGTTAGATATAGAGGATGATTCTTATGGCAAGTGCGGATTTGAGAGAAAAAATCAAGGAAGTAGCGGTTAAGCATTTTAACAAAAATGGATTTTACGGTACGACAATACGCAATATCGCTAACGATGTAAACTGCTCCCTTCCGATGATTTATTATTACTACAAAAACAAAAAAGAATTATTCGACGAGATTATCAAAAAGGAGTTTTTTAATATAATTAAAAAGCAGGTTTCGAGCTTGACAATGGAAAATGTAATTGATTTTTACACTAAGTTTATTTATGACCTGAATAACCTGAGCGATTACGATAAACAGGTTTACCGGCTCGGGATCAAGGTTTATATGTCCTTTGACGGTGATGAGGAATTGAAGAACCTCATGGATGAGTGGGAAAAGACAATACTCCCCAGGCATTATCAGATCCTGAAACCTTATCTTAAGAATATTGATAATGAAGTAGCTGTTGTAAGGACGCTGGTACACTTGTTGGAGACCATGATAGAAAACATTGTCGTGAAAAACAGGTTTCTGCCTGAGAATGAGATTCGGGAAGAAATTGAAATTGTTTTGCGTGGTTGCCAATAATTTATTTGCCAAAAAATTCTCACTTGCATAATCGGCATGTATTTATGCCGGATTTTATTTTATTCTATATCTAACGAACGTTAAATAATATTATAAGGAGAGATGAATATGGAAATTGAAAAAAGACTTATTGTGCTGCAGAATACATATGCAGCATCAGTCGCAGAGACTGTAAACACCTATGAGAAATTAAGAGCATTGGAGACGATTGTTGAAAGAAGAAAAGAAAGGCAGGCACAGACAGCACCTTATTTGAACCAACAATTGGGTATCAAGAGCGCTGAGGAAGTTTTTTATAAGCTTTCGGAAATCTATGGATGCGCAAACTGGACAGTGGAAAAAACTGAAGACGGTTATGTTGCTACAGCAACTTCATGCAAACTTTGCGCGCTGTCAAAGAAAATGGGAGGGGCAAACCCCTGTAATGGCTGGTGTCTTGATCCTATGATTGCCATGCTGTCAGATGTGTGCAAAATCGACAGTGAAAACATAATTGTTGACAGCACGTTAATGAATGATGACTGCTGCAAAGTTTCGGTTAAGGTCGGGACAGAACTGTAACGAAAATTGGAAATATATAAATATGGAGGTGATAGTTTCGTGAAAGAGCTGGAACGAGGCCGAACTTTACCTGGCATAACTGTTTTCTTGTTATTATTCCTTGCACAGAGAATTTTGGGGGAAGCAGGATACTTTTTTGCAGATATGATTCCATATCAAAAAATTGATCCTTACAATTGTTTTGCTCGAATTTCGATCCATCATGCCACACAAATGCTAATTGGAATAATAGCTATTATGATACTAAGTAAATTGCTGAAAATTGATTTTTATTTTAGACTCGGTGATATTAGCAAGGGGATGAAATACTTAACTTTGTTTACGGCTTCTTTTGTAATAATTTCAGTGGCTGTACACATTTTTATGGCTGTTTGCAATCAATTGCCGGTGTATAATTTCCCTCTGGACAAAAGAAACGTTCTTGGGACATTGGGGTTCCAGTTATTCTTAAGCGGACCGATGGAAGAGATTATATACCGGGCATTGCCAATATCTTTGTTAGTTTATGCTTTTGGAAAAAGTGTTCCCGTACGAGGGAGCATTACATTGGAAGTAATACTATCATCATTGTTATTTGCCTTTGCCCATATCAAATGGTCTTTGAATCCGTTTGTTTTTGAGGTGAACTATTTTGGTGTCTTATATGCATTTGTACTTGGAACAATTCAAGGAGTTGCATACCAAAAAAGTAAAAGTATTTTGTATCCCGTTTTAATGCATAGTTTAAGTAATGTTTTGATGGTTGGTATCGGTTATTTATTTGCAGCTTAAAACTTATTATCAAAAGAGAAACACCGGGTCTTTTCATAAACTAAATCTATTATTCATATTTAGCTACTCATATTGTGATGCTGGTATAATGGAAAGAATCAGTTCAAACAACTTCCTCACTTTTTTTCAACATAAATAATCCTTATTTATACAGGTGAAGAACAATAAGAGAACATACTATACTGCCTAAAGGCAATAGGTATGTTCTCTTTGGAATTCAATCATGGCAAAAACATTAATAGAGGTGGAAAATGAATTATTTTAATAATTATAATTTTCATACTGGCAGGAAGCAATATGATTCTATAAGGGAGTTTTGCCGCTGCGAGAAGATAGACGAAGAATATTTCAGAAGGGCTTTAAGTGAAAAAGAGTCCGGCAATAATACGATTCTTTTGAAACTCTGCTATTTAATCAGCTTACTGTTTAATTTATAGGCAAATGCGGTGTACAATGGGAACTTGCAGTTACCGGGAATGACTCACACTTTGCTCATGCTATAAAATATATATTTGAACTTTGTATTGAGTTATTTTCCCTGGTATAAGATAATATTGCATGTGAAATACAGAAATTTTATTGTGCTTTTTTTGATTATTACGAATTGCGGATATAATAGTTGATTTTAACAAATGGGGGCTATAGGATGATTAAAAGCATAAAAATCAGGCTTGCTGCAGTAGATGATAGTAATGCAATTTTACAAATTTATGCTCCTTATATTACTAACACTGCAATTACATTTGAATGCAAAGTCCCAGCCATGGCGGAATTTCGAGAAAGTATGGTTAATATCCAAACATATTATCCATGGCTTGTATGTGAGATTGACAACCAGATAGCCGGGTACGCCTATGCATCTTCTTTTAATGAAAGGGAAGCATATCAATGGTCGGTAGATTACTCGGTCTACATTGCCCCGGAGTATCATGGAAGAAATATCGGGAAAGCGTTGTACTTCGCATTATCTGAAACCTTAAAGCTTCAGGGCTTTTATAATGCTTATGCCATAGTTACGTTGCCTAATATTAAAAGTGAACGTCTTCATGAGTCCTTTGGATTCAAACCGGTTGGTGTTTGCCATAACGCGGGTTATAAGTTTGGCAGGTGGCATGATGTTAAATGGTATGAATTGAGGCTTCAGGAACATGTTCAAGCGCCTGCCAAACCGAAGGCTATTGATGAAATAAGCAGCACCGATGAGTTTAATGCAATTATCGAAAAAGCGGAGCAGATGATAAAAACGGATTGATGGCTGCTGATTATAGAACAAAAGAGTTTTTTGCAATAATTAAATGACTTATGTAGCAAATATATTGAAAACCTGTATATGCATATGGTATTATATGCATATCAGTAACTGCATAATGCAGATAAGAAAGGGGAAATGGTTGATGACGGATTTATTTGAGGTGATTGCGTCTTAAAACCGAATAGCGGCAGGGCAAAAATGTACGTTGTTTTTGTTAGGTGCTATGGACACCTTGTTTTTGTCATGCCATAACCAAGTAACCTTTCGTGAATACTGTAGATTAACGGGCACATCGAATAGGTGTGTTTTTTTGTGTACTTATTAATAAACCGCAGTTTGCAGCTATATCAAAAGAGGTGCTTTCTGCGGTATTTTTATGCCTTTTTCAGGTGTGTCGAAAAATTGAAATTGAAGGAGTTGGTAGTGAATGAGAGAGACTATTTGCATTCTTGATTATATAAAACATATCAACACAGGAGGATTCGAAAATGAACTTGGCAGATTACGGGTTTATCCCAACAATGGCGGAAGATGATACAAACGGTACTCCGGCACGTATTACAGCGGTGCACAAGGAGAGGTACGAGCTGGTTTGTGAATATGGATATGCTTTTGGGAAATTAAAAGCAAGTGTTTATTACTATGACGGATTTGAAGATTTTCCAACCACTGGTGATTTTGTGCTGATAAATTACAACCCAAGCGGTGACAGCCAGATTATAAAAACTCTTAAAAGAAAATCATTCTTTTCCAGGCGCGATCCCGACATTGGGCGCGGAGAGCAGGCAGTTGCAGCAAACTTTGACTATGTATTTATCATGCAATCCCTTAATTGGGATTTCAACCTTAAACGTATGGAACGTTACATTACACTGGCCTGGCAGTCAGGAGCGCTGCCGGTTGTCTTGCTGACAAAAGCTGATTTGGTGGAGGATTATTCCACGCAAATGCTGGCATCCCAAAAAGCCGCTGCAGGAGCAGAAGTGCTTGCAATAAGCGCAAAAACCGGTTTCGGGCTGGATATGATGAAAGAATACATGAAACCACGCAAAACTATTGTCTTTCTTGGCTCATCGGGCGTTGGCAAATCAAGCCTTGTCAATGCCCTTGCAGAACAGGAAATTATGGCGGTGAATGATATTCGTGAGGATGATTCTAAAGGCCGCCATACTACTACGCACCGGCAGCTCATTATGCTGCCTGGCGGAACCATGATTATTGACACTCCGGGCATGCGCGAGCTTGGAATGTGGGATGTAAGCATTGGCCTGGGGGAGGCCTTCAGTGATGTCGAGGTTTATTTTGGGCAGTGCAAGTTCAGGGAATGTCGTCATCAGAGAGAACCGGGCTGTGCAGTCAGAGCTGCGATTGAAAGCGGTGAACTTTCAATTGACCGCTGGGAGAGCTATTTGCAACTAAAGCGGGAAGCAAAATATTCCGGTGACAAGACCGGGTATTTGCGCCAAAAACAGCAGTGGCAGAAGGGAATTGCCATGTGGAATAAGCAAATGAAGAAAAACGGGGAGATTAAGAAATGAATCCGGTTGTTTGAGACAGAGAACCGTCCCCTGTCCTACCCTGTCCTACTAAAATAAAGGAGGGTAACTATTATTTGGCCCTCCGACGAATACAAGGGGGTAAATACTTTGAACAGAGATTTTATTGCAAAATATTGGTATGCTTACATTTATGAGCAATGCGAGAACCAGACCCATGATGTTGAGTTTTTGCTTAATGTCCTACGCGCAGAAACTGATGGTTCTCCACAGAAAATACTTGAAGTGGCTTGCGGCGGCGGAAGAATCTGTATTCCGCTTGCTGAGGCAGGTTATACTGTCACTGGATTTGATGCCAATGAATACATGCTTCTTCGCTGTTACCGCAGGATGAAAGGCATGAACAACATCACTTGTTACGTTACTGACGCATTGACCTCGGACTGGGGGACAGGCTTTGATGTGGTTGTTTTGGCCGGAAACCTGTTGATAAACCTGGAAACCGGCATGGATTATGCACGAGCTCAGCAAATCCTGATTCGCAAAGCGGCTTTGGCACTTAAACCCGGAGGCCATCTGTATCTGGATTTTGACCTCCATTATGACCCTGTGCGTATTTTCAATCAAATGGGGGAAAGGAGTTATTTCAGTGGTACAGACGACTTGGGAACTTCAGGGCGGACAGTCAGCTATGGCTCAGTATATGATCCGGTAACCCGCATTTGCACCGGAACGAGACATTGGGAGCTTAAGACCAACAATGGAGAATCTTTTGTTGCATTTACAGAACAGTGGCATAAGTATATACCAACGCAAGAGCAAGTTTACAGCTGGCTCAGAGAAGCAGGGCTTATAATCGAGAGGACATACAAAAACTATACCGATGAGCCTATTCCCGAACCACTGGATGAATCAATGCACCGGGCGACTATCTGGGCGAAGAGAGGATGAGATGCACAGAACCAGTTCGGATATTCTTTTATAACAAACCATTTCCTGATGTCAAATTACCAGACGGCTACACAATTATATCTTTGGAAGTTGAAAATGACTATAAAAAAATAAATGATTGTCTTTGGAAAGGGTTTGACCATGGAGATAATCCCGACGATGATATTGATTGCCGGATACAAATGCAAAGCGGGCCGAACTTCAGAAAGGACCTGACTACTGTTATTAAGGCTCCGAACGGGGACTATGCTTGTTTTGCAGGCATGTGGTTTGATGAGAAAAACAAATATGCTTATCTCGAGCCTCTTGCAACTGTTCCTGAGCACCGCAGGAAGGGACTTGCCACAATCGCTCTTACTGCCGGGATGAAAAAAACAAAGGCACTTGGCGCAACATATTGCTTTGGCGGTGTACACGAATTTTATACTGCAATTGGCTTTGAAACAATTTGCCATCGTGAGTTGTGGAGAAGGGAATGGCAAAAATGATATAATAAGAAAACATAAGAGTGCCAAAATTTGACTATATAATTATTCACAAAGGGAAACAAACATCTTCTGCTTTTACATACAGGGAAAGTGAGGAAACACAAAAATGATCTATGCTGTTCCGATGAAAAACGAATTGTGGCAAAAGGCGGTAGCAAGCTACGAGTTTGACCATAACTGGAGCATTGATGATTGGAAAAAGTTTGGAGAAAGGCAGGACACAATTCATCACTATGACGCGCTTATTGACGAAAACAATGACCCTGTATATGACCCTCCATTGGTGAAGGCTTGTATGGACAAATGGGACGGGCAGCCGTTTGTTGACGAAATGCAGTTATCAGCAGATAAGGATGTGCTTGAGGTAGGCGTCGGCACAGGAAGATTAGCTATAAAAGTTGCACCGAACTGTCGAAAATTTTATGGTATTGACATTTCGCCAAAGACGGTGGAGCGGGCGAAAGAGAATCTGAGAGACATCAGCAATGTCAGCATCATGCTTGGTGATTTTATGAGGTACCCTTTCGATGGAACTTACGATGTGATTTATTCATCGCTAACCTTTATGCATATCAGGGACAAGGGGGAAGCTATAAATAAAATTGCAAATCTTCTGAAACCTGATGGCAGGTTTGTGCTTTCCATTGATAAGAATCAAAGTGAATTTATCGATATGGGCAACCGGAAAATTAAAATATATCCCGATAATCCTGCTGATATTTGCAGATATATAAAAGACACAGGGCTTGTCTTGCTAAAGCAGTTTGAAACTGAGTTTGCCGTAATTTTTACAGCATTGAAATAAGTGTAAAAATATTGAAAAAAACACGGGTTAACTCAAAACTTGATATTTTCTGAATAGATTTGCAAAAAGAATACTGGAACTTAGAAATGGTAGATTATATGATTATAAAGGCGGGTATTCATATTACAGGGAGCAAAAAATCAAAGAATTGAATAATCCTGATGCGAAACCTGCTGGAAATCAAAAAGAAATTAAGTTTCAAAAAGCCTTGAAAAGTGAAGCTGATCACAGGAGCGGCAAGGCTCGCATAAAGAATAAAAAAGCCAGTGAAGAAAGCTCTTATGCGGTGAAGATAGAAAAGAAGATCGGGGAACTTGATGACATGAAAGAGGAATATCGCAAAAAGCTTGACTCCGAAACAGATTATAAAAAGTTGTGTGAGATTCTTGATGCGATAAATGCTATAGATAATGATATCAATCACTTAATGGAAGAATGGATGAAGTTCAGCAATTAGCCTAAAGGTGAGATGCAAAGTGTTACGCGGGTGGATATTCAGGATAAACATTGCCATATAGAAAAAAATATAGATGTTTTCAGTGGAGGTAGTTTAGATGGAAGAAAATATAATGACAAAGAAATCACAAGGTATTGTTGCAAAAATCGTTGTTCCAATCTTAATAATTCTGGCAATTGGAGTCATATGGCATGTTAAAAACTTAGGTAAATCACCGGCAGCAACAAGTGACAACCCTGATTTTTCACTTCATGTGACGGAAAAAATTGACCTTGAGAAGCTAAAATCATACGGTCTGCCAATTATATTGGATTTTGGAGCGGATTACTGTCTTCCCTGCCTTGAAATGGCTCCTGTTATAGAGAAACTAAACAAGGATTTGCAGGGGAAAGCAATTATTAAATATATTGATGTGGAGAAATATCCGGAATTTACAGTAGACTATCCTGTAATGGTGATTCCCACACAGATATTTTTTGATAAGGAAGGCAAGCCATATACTCCATCAGACTCGATGGCATTACAGATGAATATGTATTCTTTAAAGAGTACCAATGAGCATGTATTTACCACTCATGAGGGTATTATGACAGAGGAGCAGCTGCTTGCCATACTTAAGGAAATGGGGATGAAGGAATGATAAACCAGTGGCTTGAAACTTTGTCAAAACTCATAGCTGAAAGTTTCTGGCTGGCACCGCTTTTGGCATTGCTGGCAGGAGTATTGACTTCCGTAACCCCTTGTGCATTGTCTAGCGTCCCTCTTGTGATAGGCTATGTTGGCGGGGTGGGGAATAACAATACCAAAAAGGCATTTAAATTGTCATTGACCTTTGCCCTTGGTATGGCGGTTACTTTCACAATGCTTGGGACAATGGCATCGTTGCTTGGAAAGCTCGTAGGGGTTGCAAGCAAGTGGTGGAATATCGCACTGGGTGTTTTGATGGTGCTGATGGCGCTTCAGACCTGGGAGATTTATAACTTTATTCCATCTTCTTATTTGACCGATAAAGCTACAAAAAGAGGATATTTGGGAGCATTTATAGCAGGTATTTTGGGAGGCGTCTTCTCCACGCCCTGTGCAACTCCTGCATTGGTGGTATTGCTTGGTATTGTAGCCCGCAGGGGAAACGTTGCATGGGGTATTATGCTGCTTTTGTTATACTCGATAGGGCATAGTGTTTTGGTATTAGTGGCAGGGACTTTTACAGGGCTGGTGAGAAAAGTAACTTCCAGCGGGAAATACGGGCTGTTCAGTAAAATATTAAGAATTACAATGGGCAGTATTATATTGCTTATAGCGTTTTACATGTTCTATTTGGGGTTTTGAATCAGAATTTCAATCATGAAAAATAAAAGTCGAATAGTTGCACCATTTAGCGTTATTTTTTAAGTTTTAATCAGTAAGCCTAATCATGAAAATCAAGGTTAAGCAGCCCTTGCATTTGGTACTGAGGTTATAAATAAATATATCAATCATTGAAAACAAAAGGACTGTATGTGATATAATAGCTTGCAACAGGTTCGGAAGTATATGGAAAATAAAATGAAATAGGTTCAATACTTATCGATGGTGTATAAGAATAAGGATTTGCTGGAAAATGCGTGGAGATGATATTTATTTTATTTTCGCTGAACGCAGGATAAGAGTTCGCTATTAAATTGCAGCTTTGTTTGGAATTTTAAGAGGAGGTTCAATACAGTTGATTATAAAAACAAGCATTAACGGTGTTGATATAGAATTAAAGACTTTGGAAAGTTTGTTTTCTCCTAATAGTATTGACAAAGGAACACTTGCAATGCTTTCGGTGTTAAACTTGGAAAGCGGTGACAAGGTACTGGACTTAGGTTGCGGGTATGGTGTTGTGGGGATTTATGCTGCAAAAATAATTGGGGCTGAAAATGTGGTTATGACGGATGTTGATGGTGTAGCAATAGAGTTGGCCAGGGAGAATGCGGCATTAAACGGAGTAGGCGATGTTAAAGTTGTGCAGGGAGATGCATATGAATCCATAAACGACAATGATTTTACAGTTATACTATCAAATCCTCCCTATCATACGGATTTTTCAGTTCCCAAAAAGTTCATAGAAAAAGGCTTCAACAGGCTTCGTATTGGCGGGAAAATGTACATGGTCACCAAGCGGAAGGAATGGTACAAGAACAAGCTGATTTCAATCTTTGGCGGTGTCAGGATCTATGAAATTGACGGCTATTATGTGTTCGAAGCTGAAAAAAGACAGAGTTCATATAGCAAGAAAAAGGTTAAAAAATGAGTAATGCTTCGCCTGGTTGTAATGAAATTGGTGTTTCGAAAGGATTGAGTAAATGATTTCAATTAAAAAAGCTACTGAAAATGACATACCCATTATTGAAGATATTCTGCTTGATGTGGTACATTGGCTTGACAGTACAGGCAAGCCCTTATGGACAAAAGAGCAGGTCTCATGGCAGAGCTTGTCGCGGCATTATTCGATTGACGACTTTTATATAGCATATCTGGACGAGGAAGCCGCCGGTTGCATGGTTCTTGTCGATTACGACCCTGGATTCTGGCCGGATGTACAGAAAGGTGAATCCCTGTTTTTGCATAAGTTTGCTGTAAAGCGTTCGGGAGCAGGAAAAGGAATCTCAAAAACTTTATTAAATTTTGCAAAACAGGAATGCCGGAGGAGAAATATTAAACATTTGAGACTGGATTGCCATCAATTTCGTGATAAAGTCAGAAAACTTTACGAAAGCGAAGGATTTGTCTGTGTCGATGAAAGATGTTTATTTGGGAAATATTATACGGCGTTTTATGTGTGGTGTGATGAAGAACCGTGATACCGAGATGTTTGGCCTTAAGCGTGCCAACCTGCTTGGCGTTTCCGCACCTAAGTTGATTGCTGCCGGCATAATACAGGATAAGTATGACTTTCTATATATGGTAACGTAGCTTATCATCAGTCTTGCAGTATCTGAACGGCAAAAAGAATAACAAAACAAGCAGGGTATTCCCCGCCAATTGTACCCCTTTTGAAATAATATTTAATTGAAAACCACCATAGCAGACATTTCCATCAAATCGCATTCCACCTTTGCTGTGGATAATCCAAGTGTAGCGAAAAAGTTATATTTTGTTAATTGGCATGCAGGAAAAACAGAAGAAAGTTGCAATTGTTATATTTTCATATGCTGAATATGCAGCATTGAGCTGATAAGTGTATAATAGTTAATAACAAAGGTATAAAATTACAGCATTATCAGAGACCTATACGGAGGTGTTTTATGAAAGTACTGGCAATAGGAAACAGTTTTTCTCAGGATGCTACATATTTTTTGCATGATATTTCAGTTGCTGCAGGCGAAGCGATGCATGTGGTGAACCTCTTTATCGGTGGCTGCCCTTTGGAGCGGCACTGGCAGAATATTGAGAGTGGGGAGCAGGCATACGAATATCAGGAAAATGGGGTTGTTACGGGGAAGTATGTTTCCATTCAGGAAATGCTGGAGTCAAAAAAATGGGATTATATTGTGACACAGCAAAGCAGCCACGACAGTGGATGGGAAAACACATATGAACCTTTTCTGGGCCTTATCACAGACTATTTAAAGCGACAGGCACCAGAGTCAGAGTTCATGCTGCAAAAAACATGGGCTTATGATATAAACAGCACCCATCAAAACTTTATGAGATACAACAGAAGTCAGGAAGAGATGTATGAACGCCTTAGCAAGTGTTATGCTGATATGGCTGAAAAGTATGGGCTTTCACTGATTCCCTGCGGAGATGTTATTCAGAATCTTCGCAAGCTGGAGCTGTTTGATCTGCGGAAAGGCGGGCGCTCATTATGCAGAGACGGCTACCATATGCACTTTATTTACGGCAGATACGCACTGGCTTATACATGGGCACGGGTGCTATTGGGAAGAAGTCTGGAACATATCTCATATATGCCGTATTCGGATTTATTGCCGGATGTAGCGCCGGATCCAAATATTATAAAATTAATACAGACCACAATAGAGGAAACAGTGAGAATGCTTGGACATACTAACTGATGAAAGTTAATGTTTCGCTGAACAGAAATTGGACTTCTCAAAATGGGTACCTGACATATTAACTGATGAAAGTTAATGCTTCGTAGTAAAAGCAGGCTCGCCGGCATCCAGTAACCGGATTTGTGTCTGCTGCAATTGTCAGCAGGCTGTTTAACAATTATTAAAGCATGAAAGCAGCCCATGCGTAAATGACCATATGCTATTTTTTATAAAGTTGAAAACTCTTGTTTAGGTATTTTAATGCGCTTGGAAGTTATATTATTACAATTGACTTTAAAAGTATTGTAGGTATGATAAAATAAATACAGTGAAAAAATTCAAAGGAGCATGGTATGAGAAAATTTATCGATACCGGCCAATGATACTGACGAGCCCGAGCACCTCCCTGACATTGATGGCAAACAAATCATCAATGAATGGAGGAACTTCGAATGTATATAAAATTATTCTATCTATACCGAATCTTCGGGCAGCTGCTGCCTGTCTATCCGGTTTATCTATTGATGTTCCAGCAGAAGGGACTTTCCATTTCAGAAATATCCTGGCTGCTTATAATTTGGAGCATTCCTGGGTTATTGTTTGAAATACCCAGCAGTATACTGGCTGACAAATGGAGCCACAAAAAATTGTTGGTGGCAGGAAGGCTGCTGAAAGGATTATGCTTTTTTGTATGGAGCATGTGGGGTAGTTTCTATGGGTTTGCCATTGGTTTCATATTATGGGGCACCGGTGGCGCGCTTTGCTCCGGAACAGAAGAAGCATGGCTTTATGATGCCCTGAAAGCCAACGGAAAAGAATGTGAATTTGATAAAATATGGGAAAGAGCGCCTTTTACTATCAGTTAACAGTGGGTATTGTCTCAGTGATTGGTAGTGTTGTTGCTGCCTATAACATGCAGCTGACTCTTTATATATCAATGGTCTCAATAATGGCAAGCGCAGCCATGGCAACCATGCTTCCTGATTATAATGCCTATTCTGAAGCAAATAACAGGAGCGGATTTGACGGATATTTTAAAGTATTGAAAGATAGCATGCTTTTTTGCTTGAAACATGCTGATATATCTATTCTTGTGGGTTTCAATATAACTATTCTGGTTACGGCAGGAGTGCTGGATGAATATGACCAGCTAATTGTAAGGTCCATGGGTGTGCCTTTGGCAATGGTTGGCTTATGGGGCCTTTTAAGGTATGGCATGGAAGCTTTTGGCGGCAGGTTTGCATGGCGGTTGAAAAAAATTCTTGCAAAATATCATATTAAAAAACCTGTATCCATCCAGTCATTCATTTCCGTATGCGCTGCTGTACTGATTGCAGCAACGGCAGTTTTTCCAATAATATATATGCTGCCTGTTTATGTTTTATATTATTTTATATTGTCGGCGGGAAAGGTTTTGTTTACGGACACCATTCAGTCAGAAATACACAACGAAGGACGTGCCACGGTGCAATCCCTGACAATGATGCTTGAAGCACCTTCCGCCATGTTTATTTATTTTCTGTTTGGCGTGGCGGGAAAGTTTACCCGGCTGCAGGGAGGAATGCTGGCGGTAGCCATATGGATTTTGGGCTTTTGTGTTTTGTTCAGCTTTATCAATGCAAGGCGGAAAGGGAGGGTTGTTCTTGAGAAGCAATGATATTATAATCCCCGATTATTATTGTGAAAAAGTCCTGCGAATCTTCAGAACGGATGGCGCAAACTGGCTGGAAAATGCACCATACCTGCTGGAGGATTTTATTAAAAGGTGGGAACTTACAAATTGCAGGATGGAGCAGAATTTATCAATTCATTTAATCTTCTATGCATACTCTCCGCGATACGGGAATGTGGTTTTAAAAGCCGGGGTGCCTCATAGGGAACTGTTTACGGGAATTGATGCTTTGCAGCACTATAACGGTAAAAATGCATGCAAACTTTTTGAAGTGGACAGGGAACATGGGATAATGCTGCTGGAAAGAATACCGGGTATAAGGCTGAAAGATGAACCTGATTTCACAAAGAGGATAATGGCCGGCGTAAAACTGGCTAAAGAGCTGCCTGGGAAAGTATATGGGCAGCATGGCTTCCCATATTACAAAAACCAGATGTTACAAGCCTTTGACCGGACTCGTAAAGAAAAGCGTGCAGCCTGTGAGTTTATTGACATGCTTGATAATGCCCAGGAGCTCCATAAAGAAATAGAGCAGGATAAAGACCCGGATTTTCTTCTTCATGGAGACTTGCATCATGAGAATATTATGAAAGATGCATCAGGCAACTGGAAAGTAATTGACCCACAGGGCAGGATCGGCCAGCGGTGTCTGGAACCCGGCCGATTCCTTCTGAATGAATGGGATTGGTTTAAGGGGAACGGTGATATGGAGCATATGACCAAATGCATTGATGCCTTTGCGGCAACATTGGGTGAAAGCCGTAGGACTATAGTCATAAGCTGCTTTTTGGATTATGCTCTGTCAAGCTGCTGGAAACTGGAAGACGGAGGAAATCCGGATGATATTATAAAAGCAACACGGCAGATGAAAATCCTGCTGGAACTGCTTGGCTAAAGCTTATATACAGCAATGCGGAAAAATGTGGAAACTTTGTACCGGGAAGTGTAAGCTCCTGGAAGCCGGCAGTTGTATATGTAGAACTTGATTTGGAATTATTGCGTATGCAATTTTGTGTACGCTATTTTTCCTTTGAAAAAACCGGTTGCTTATAGTCCAGCACCAGCAGGTTTGACGCAATTAAACGTGACCGGATTGGAACAATACAAAATATGCAAAACAAAATTTTTAATATATCCATCGGGATGAAAGGCAATACCGCAAGGGCAAGGGCTCCATGGAAGGTATTGCCTGTTGTTATGCTCAGCCATGCCGTCCCACCCAAATATAAAACCGTATGTGCTATTAAAATGGCAATACCGGATTTTAACAACACAGTTCCTTTGCCTTGTTTACGATCTGCCTGTTGGCTTTTCCTGCTGTTCAGTGCCATTGCCACAATCCATGCCATGACGGGATATGTTAAAAGGTAACCGCCTGTTGGTCCAAAGAGAGCCCCTATGCCGCCACGAAAGTTGCTGAATACTGGAACACCTGTTGCGCCTAACGTTAGATAGCAGACTTGTGAATATATTGCATGACGGGGCTTTAACAGAATCCCTGACAGGTAGACTGCCACAAGTCCGAAAGATATGGGTACCGGGGTAAAAGGTATTGTGATGGAGATTTGAGACAAAATTCCTGTGATTGCCGTAAAGAAAGCAATAATTGTAAGTTCCTTTACCGATATCATTGATGGTTTTTCAGGTGATGCCATTTTATGTACTTCTGCATATTCCTTTGAAGTCTTTCTTGCTGCCATATGCTTTTTGCTTTTGTTATTCATGTGATAACCTCCCTGACTCAAGACTGCCTGCTTCTCAAATGGTACTTTCAGTTGTTTTTTTCATCAGCATATTTTAACTGGCTTGTTGCTGAAAACTTCTCAACTCTTGCTGTCAACTTCTCTATTCACAACTGTCAACCAAAATTATTATATAGTTGACACTTAATGATGTCAACCAACATATTAAACAGGGTTGACAATTTGGCGTTTTGTTATATCATATGGGCAGGAGAACGAGTAGAAGTGGACTGCAGTGCAGAGGAAATCTGTTTGTTATTTCATTTAAGCAGAAGGAGTGGGCAGCCATGTTGAAGGAAAAGGTTTTATATTTGCTGGAACAAAACAAGGACAGGGTTATAACCGGCGGAGAAATTGCAAAACTTTTGGGTGTAAGCAGGAACGCTGTTTGGAAAGCTGTCAATGCCCTGAAAAAAAGCGGTAATGATATTGAAATTTTACGTAACAGGGGATACCGCCTGGCCGGTGATAATGACGGCCTTTCAAAGAAAATAATCCAGGAAATGTTGACAACAAAGAAATTAGGATCGACAATCGAGCTTTTTGAAACAATACATTCCACCAACACTTATTTTAAGGAACAGGACTTGAGTACCCTGGAGGAGGGTCATGTTGTTCTGGCAGATGAACAAACAAGCGGAAGAGGGCGAATGAACCGCAGCTTTTTTTCTCCAAAGCGCAGTGGAGTCTATTTAAGCGTGCTGCTTAAACCAAATTTGCCTCCTGAAAAAACAAGACTGTTGACTATATGTGCTGCTGTTGCTGTCAGCAATGCTTTGCAAAAAGTTTGTGATTTGAAGTCTCAGATAAAATGGGTGAATGATATATTTGTTAATGGTAAAAAACTTTGTGGCATACTTACCGAAGCATCAATAATGGCAGAAATGCAATTAATAGATTATGTGATTGTCGGTATTGGAATAAACACAGGCCAGGTGCCGAAAGAGGTGGAAAACATTGCTACCTCAGTTTTTGAGGCAACCGGTAAACAGGGATTCCGGAATAAACTGGTTGCCGAGGTTCTTAACCAGTTTGAAAAGATTTATTTTGATTATACGCTGAACGGAAACGAAGCAGCAATTTTATCTTCCTATTCTGAAAAGCTTATTTATATCAACAAAAGGGTCGTTGTAAATATGTTTGGCAGTTCTTTTGAAGCAACAGTGTTGGGTATTGATGAAACAGGCGGCCTTGTTGTGAAAAATGATGATGACAGGATCCTTCATATCAACTCCGGTGAGATATTTCTAAAAACTGCTTATCAACCGTAACCCCGTATTTGAATGCTCTTTGCCCGGAAATGGATGCCTGGCGTTTCAATGTAAAAATTTCTGGGTTTTCATTGACAAATACTATCGTTGTGTGTTACCATTAGACCAGGTAGTTTAGACCATGTGGTCTAAACTATACTGATACAAATTCATGTTAATGAAAGGTGTTTTAGTTGAGCGGGAGATTCAATTACAAGATACTTTTGGGCGAGAACAATCCGTTATTGCGTTATCCTCAGCTGCAGGAGGCGGCAATAAATGAGTTTTCCATAAAAAATTATGAGGATGCATCTTTGAATGATATCCTGAAAAACTCCGGAATGAGTAAAGGGAGCCTGTATCATCATTTCGGCGACAAGTATGGGTTATATCTGGCTATGATCGACATAATTATAAAGAAAAAGCTTTCATACTTTTACCCGGTTATGCGCCAAAAAGTCGGCAATAGTAATGATTTTTTCAGCTCCCTCAAGGAAATTATCAAAAGTACAATGGATTTTATGCTGGCAGATGAACGCATGCACCACCTTTTTAACCGGGTCATGGAGGAAAGTGATGAATTTCGAAGCCGGTTGTATGCGTTTTTTCCATATGATTACTCCAAAAATTTCAGCGATTATATTTGTCAGGCGGTGAAATCGGGGCAGATTGACAGCCGTTATCCTCCTGAAATGGTTTCCAGGATCATTGAGATACTGCTTTCAAATCTGCACAAACTGATTTCCGGTGGAGATCCTGACGAGTTGATCAGCACTGTCAACCAGGTGGTGGACATAATTCAGTATGGGATCAGGAGCAGGCGGCCATTCGATTTAATATAAAAAGGTATGAATGACATCGCAAAAGGGGGAAAAATTATGGAGGCTGCTTTTAAAGTAGAAAACTTATGTTTCAAATACCCGTCATCAAAGGAGGACACCATCAAGGGAATATCCTTTGATGTGCTTGAGGGCGAGACATTCGGGCTTCTGGGTCCTTCCGGGGCTGGAAAATCTACAACCCAGAAAATTCTGATAAAGCTTCTGGAGGATTATAAGGGAAGCATCAAGTATTTTGACAAAGACCTGAAGTCCATAGGCAACTCATTTTATGAGGAAATAGGTGTCGGATTTGAAGTGCCGGTGCATTTCTCCAAATTGACTGCTCTGGAGAATTTAAAGTTCTTTTCAGGCTTTTACAAAAAGAATGCCAATATTCAGGAATTGATGGAGAGAGTCGGCCTTTGGGAATACCGAAATGTTAAGGTTGGCGAATATTCCAAAGGGATGAAGGTGCGGTTGAACTTTGTACGTGCCATGCTCAACAACCCGCGGGTTCTTTTCCTGGACGAGGTGACAAACGGGCTGGATCCGAAGAATGCAAAAATTATTAAGGATATGATAGCTGAATATCGGGCCGGAGGCGGTACAGTTTTCTTAACCACACATTTGATGAATGATGTTGAACAGTTATGCGACCGGGTGGCATTTTGCGTAAATGGCAGGTTAATAGAGATTTCGACCCCCAGGGATCTGAAATTAAAGTACGGCAAGAGGGAAGTGAAGGTTGAATACAGGGAGAACGGAACCATTGCTGGCGCTTGTTTTCCACTTGATGGAATAGGATACAATGAGGAATTCATTAAGCTGCTTAAGAACGGGAAGGTTGAGACAATTCACAGTGGGGAGACATCCATGGAGGAAATTTTTATTATCGTGACGGGAGTTGAGCTAAAATGAGCAATCTGGCAAAGCTTATTGCAGGTGAAATGAAGCGGCTGGTGAGGTACAATATATTGCCTGTCAGTCTGGTAACTGCAATTATTTGGATTGTACTGTTTTTATTCCTTTCTGAAAATGAAGCCCATAAAATAGCTCCTCTTCTTATTTTTGTCGATGCAGCTGCAATGTCGGTACTGCTGCTTGGCGCGTCACATCATCTTGAAAAACAGGAAGGAACAATAAGGACGATGATGGTAATGCCGGTTTCCCCCGGACAGATTCTGACGGCTAAAACCGTTGCATCCATGGTACTCGCTATCGAATCAGCTGTTGCTACATCCGTCGCCCTGTATTTTATTCATGGTGTCAGGTTAAATTATGTTTTACTTTTACTGTTTGTTGCCATCGCCGGTGCAGCCCATGCGGCAATCGGGTTTGTTCTATCCTTAAGAAGCAGGGACTTTACATCCATGCTGAACTTGCTGATGGGCTATATGATTCTGTTTACCATGCCCTCAATTCTATTCAGCTTAGGTGTAATTGATGCAAAATACGAGTGGCTGCTCATGATTTCACCATCCCATTCTGCAAGCAATCTGATTACTTCTGCGGTAACGGGTGAATTTAAGATTGCCATGACAATTGCAGGATGCTTGTATCTGATAGTTCTGACTGCAGTACTTTTCAAATTTGCTGTGCTTCCCGGGTTTAAAGACAATGCGGCAAGGGGGTAATATATTATGAATAAATATTTGTCACTTTTGAAGTATGAAGTAAAAACCATTATTCGGGACCCTATAAATCTTTATATGTTTTTATTCCCAATTATTATACTAATTCTGTCGTCATTTGTGTTTCCGATGATATTTGAGTCCATTGACCCGATTAAAGGAACCATTCTTAAAGCAACCATGTTTCTGCTGCTTGTTGTTATACTTGCCTTTGGGTCATTTTTCCTTGCCGCCATGGCTACTTTCCTGCTTTTGGACCATAAGGACGAACACACCTTGAGTACCATTGCAGTAACTCCTGTCGGAGCTTCAGGCTACCTGAAATTTAAGTTGGCATATATATATTTGATGTCAGTTGTCGGGACCATAGTCATACTTATTGGAACAAAGCTGATTGCAGGCGACAAATATACAATTTTGGGAAAATCAATTTTTGATAATATAAGTATTTTTCATATTGTTTCCTTTGCCATGGTCAATGAACTCCTCACTCCGGCTCTAGGTTTAGCGCAAGCTGCTTTTGCAAAAAACAAGGTAGAAGGCTTTGCTTATATTAAAGGAACAGGTATACTGGCATTGGCTCCTGCTTTGATGATCCTGGAGGCTTTTCAGGGAGGACTCCAATATGTACTGGGCATATTCCCCAATTTCTGGGCAATCAAGGGAATGCTTCTCAAGCTGATGCCCTTTGAAAACAGCGCTGATTTAAGCTACCCGGTATACCTTCTTATCGGTGGAGTGTACAATATAATATTATTAATTGCAGCATACAGGTTTTTCCTGAAAAAAGCGCAGTACTGATTAAGGAGACTTCAGGTTGATGGTATAAAAGGGTTGCCTGACAAGGCAGCCTTTTCCATTTAGCCTTTTTTCATATCAATAAATTGAGCAGGCTGAATAATGCAGGAGCCTCTCATCAGGACCAGGTATGTCAAATTTAATAGCGCTTGCGAAATTATACGGAATACCTGCGGAAGATTTGCTGAAAGGGGTTAAAAATAATTAATATTTGCTTAGGCGATGGGTTCACGATGATTTTAGGAAATCCGGCGGGAATCCTCCGCATTTGAATGGGGAGATGAAAGCCGGGTTTCGGTACGAAACTTTACCATGTGTAAGTTTTTGAATCATTCATAGTCAAAACCATAAATACAACCATAAGT
>DUMO01000017.1 GCA_012839865.1 Clostridiaceae bacterium | reverse complement strand
TGAAGCCAAGAGGAGATGTATGTATGAGTTTCGGAAGCTATATCAAAAGTTTAAGAGAACAGAATCACCTATCCCAGCGTGATCTCGCAGAAAAGTCGGGAGTCAGCAATGCGGAAATATCCCGGCTGGAAACAGGCGGAAGGAAAAAGCCTTCTCCCATGGTTCTGAAGGCCCTTGCCCCTTATCTCGGAGTTCCGTATGAGACATTGATGCAGCAGGCGGGTTATATTGCAGAAAATATTGAGCATCCGGGCTATGTTGAAAATGTGTACAGGGATGAAAACGGCTTTCTGGTGGACATTGTCACCCGTGCCAGGGACATGTACGAAAAGGACAGCAAATGGGCCAACCTGGCCTATAGGGTTTCCGCCTCCGATCTGACACAATCCGAACTGGATATCATAAGGGTGCAGACAGAGGTCCTTCTTGAACAATTCTTAAAGAACAAAAAAGAAAAGAAATAAAAGTCAGGTCTTGTTATACATTTTCATAAAATGTATAATTTTTTTAGATATATATCGAACATTTGTTCTGCTTTGGAGGTTATTATGTCAGAAATTTGCATTAGCAATAGTCCTGCATATGAAAAGCTGCCGGCACACAGGCTGGAGTATATAGCACTTCGTCTAAAAATATTCATCCGTTTGTTTGGAATTAAAAACAGCGACTGGCCACTGGACTGTACCAAATTGATACGGAAAATGAAGGAAACCCAGATTATACCTTTTTTCTATGGCTTTTTCAGGCTGCCCGACAAATATGAAGCTATTACCGACTACCGCAGTGACCACAATGTTTACCTTATGCAGATTAACCGGAGCAGGGTTCGATATCCCTTTGAAACTTCCGCCGACCGGCGCCTCAACTTCACCCTTGCTCACGAAATCGGCCATATCATGCTGGATCATCTGAAGGTGCCGAGAAATCTTAAAACAAAAGCTGGTATCGCAAGGGAGGAGCAAGAAGCCGATGAGTTTGCAGGCAGGCTCCTGATGCCGGATTTTATGATTTATACATGTAATTTCTATTCATTGGAAAAGGCAGCAGAATACTTTATGGTATCAAAAACCGCTCTCTGGATACGGCTAAACAATATGAACCGTCTGGACCTTCTGACTTCAAGGAAAATCCGTTCCTGCAGTTGCTGCGAAAATATGACTTTTTCAACATTTGCTGAATATTGCGGGATATGCGGTCAACCTATTCGCCAGGGTTTAAATGGAATACGAAAGATTATTTACCCCACTGTAATCAGAATGGACAAATACAAAAGAGTGCTTTCCTGTCCGGTATGCAAGTCTGAAAACTCAAATTTTTCCGGAGAACGCTGCAACCGTTGCAGTACATATATTTTTAATTACTGCAGCAGTTATTCTGACAGTTGTAATAGCGAATGCTCTTTTGCCAATACAGGAAATGCCCGATTCTGTGAAATGTGCGGGAAGCCAACGTATTACTATGAAAAAGGCCTGCTGCAACCATGGCAGGAAGCCTGTGATTATAACTGTGTGGCGGAAGAGAAAATTGTATATGTATAAATAAGTTCCTTCTAAAATGGCTTGTGTCCATCCGCGATTTTTGAATTCCAATATTCAACATAACTACGATATGTTTCTATAGACGTCAAAAACTGAATATGCTGCCTCGCCTTCAACTTATACGCCGGAATGCTCTCCAAACCCATTCTGTAAGCCTTCTCAATTCTGTGGTGTCCATCAATTAAATTATACATCCCGGGGCAAATTTCAGCAAGAATTACAGGAGAGGTTAAGTCTACAGAGTCCAGATATGATTCGTTAATGTTTGACAATTCTCTCCTATATTTTTCAACAGATATAGTTCCGCATTCGATATCACTTGTGTTTTCATTAATGAATTTAAGCATCTTTGTGATATTGAACACAAAAATGCCGTTCGGAAAGTATTCGTCTCCTTCATCAATTGATGCCGGAACAAAATTCTTATCAATATTCATCATTAAAGGGTTCTTCTTGCGTGGCATGCTGATTCCTCCAGACATAGTTGCCATTTCTAAAGCCTCTTTATTCTACATCTTTTATTCAATCCCATGTTTTGTCCCTTAGATAATCAGCAATTTCCTCTGTGGTACGCTCTTTACTATCACCCAGTATCTTGTATAGGTCGAAAAACTTAGCCCGCTGCAAAGGATTTTTTGTATTCTTGATATAATTTGTTTCATAAAAATTATCTACACAGAAGAAATTATGATCCCGGCTTATATCCCATCCATATTGCTTAGCATCAGCTACAGCATTTATTATATTTGTTTTCTGCTCTTCCGTTACAGGTTCATCACTGTTTTTGATTATCAGTTTCCCATCTATGTAGTCTGCTTCAATAATATTTACAAGCCTCCCAACAGCCCTAATTGCCTTCTGCTTATATAATCCTATATATCCATGCTCGGAAAAGCCCCGGCTTTGAGGGTCATAATATAACTTGAACTTCAAGTTGCTTTCAAAAGAAATACCTGCGGTAATAGCCCGCATCCACCTGTTCTTTTCTTTTATCAGATTGCAGAATACGCAGTAATCCTTGTAATCATTCAATATATCATGAAATTCATAATCCCGGTCATCCAGCACATCCTCAATTAGCGATACAATATCAGAGAAAGTACAATGCTTATGTATAGCTCTTTTTTCATTCGATAGATTCTTTACAGCATTATAATTTTCCACTTCCTTTTTTATCTCTTGCTCCGATTTTTTGTTTAAAGGATATGGACTCAACGTGATCAGTATTTTATAGTCTTCATTTCCGAATGATTCCAGGTGTTTTTTTATCTGGTCTATCCTGAAGCTGTCATATCTTTTGGTTTCTATAGTTACTTTAAAGCTGTTCTGCCGGATTGTCGCATCGGGTACTGAATTTGCATTCTTTTCCTGAAGCGTAAAATACATGCTCGTATCAAATTCCATAATTTCATCAGTGACCAATTCCCTTAAAAATGTGTGGAATTTGTCAGATGAATAATAGTACAGCCTGGATAGCAAGAGCATTGTATTACTTGTATCAACGTTTTCTTTGGAATGATATCTTTGAAAGTAATGTATTTTCATGCCATCAACCTTTCTCTCTGTGTAATCATGGAAACATTAAAGTATCTTTTATACTTTCGCCGCCGGTTTTATACTTGCCTGTATCACTTCCGGCATAGTCCAGTAAAATGATAGCATTTTTATATGTCAGTGGACTGGCAACACAGAGGTGCTCGGGATTGTCGTGGGATTTCCTATAATCACGACAACGGCTCTCTTCCCTATGTCATTCAGCCTGTCAATGACATCGTAAAAAAGTTCCTCCGCCACGGCAGAGGGGTTATATGTATCGTATATGTCTCCGACAACCAGGACGGAGCAATCTTCTGCTATTCCACCGTTTTGCATAGACAATATATGAATTCGCGCTGTTCATCGATAGGGTTGATTTGCTCAAGATTCTTACTCGCGCAATTCCAATTTACTCTATGAGACACCTCTTGGTAAGTATGCACAATCTACTTTTCTTTATCTATCCTGGCACTCATTAGCTGTAAAAAATTAACTTTTTTATCCTTCAAACTTCCATCCACTTTAACATTATAATGTTCCATTACAGGAATCCCATCTACTAGGTCAATAAATCGGATAACTTTCAACGTGTAGCCAGGCGGGGGCATTAAATAATCCAACAATTTATTTGAAAAATCTTCATGATGGCAGCTAATAAAGACCTGTCTTTTGTTTTGGTCATCACAGTATGCCATTTGGCGTAAAAAAGTTGCTGCTGGCAACAGTTGTGACATATCCAAACTTGTGGTAATATCATCAAAAAGCATGATATTATGGGTTCTATCCTGCAAAGAATAATTAAATGCAATTGTCCAGCAAAAATAAAGCTGTACTTTCTGTCCTGTCGATAAACTGCTGAAATCTACTTTGGGGTTTTCTCTCCCCCCTGTAAAAAAGCTATATTTTGCACTATTTCTTCTACCATTCTTTTCCCTTTCTATATTTACAGGCAGAAATTCCAATGGAAAATGAAATTGTTTTAACATAATATTCATTCTTCTATTAAATCTTTCAAGTTCGTCCTTTTTAAAGTCTTCAAGGTGTTTTGGTAAATCTAGTTTATACCTAGGTCTACTCATTTTACTTATTACATTTAAAACACTTTTTGCCTTTTCCGTTGAAACATCGGATTTGCTTTTCATTATTTCATTCTCTTTATACAATATTTCTTTTTCTACATCTATCCATTTATCGAGAACATTCAGAATAACATTATATTCACCTAATAGATTAAAAGAATTGCTCAGTTGATCAGTTTTTTGGCTAATCTTATTTAAAAGTTCCTGTGCAAATAGTCTATAATCCCAAAAATCTTTGTTATCAAAATTAAATTCATCTAATTTAATGTCATTTCCTTGAGCTCGTAATTCTTTACTTATATAAATGCTCTCTTCAAGATTGCGTTTTAATTGTTCGCAATACAATAGATCCTCTTCAAGCTCTCTTTGTTTTTTTTCAATCTCATCTTTCCAGTTTAAAAATTCCAACTCCATTTTTATACTTATTTCTTCCTGACTTTTCAGCCATTGAGAAATAGTCTCCGGCAGTGGATATCCTTCATTTTTCATTTGTTCACACAATTTATTGTAAGTTCGGATTGACTTCATTATTAAATCAAATGAATTAGATTCCCTTTCTACAGAGAGAATTATGTCTGACCATCGTTTATAAATCTTAAGTTTTTCGTTTATATTCTCAATCCGGCATGAATTTTCTGAATTAAGCCTTTCAATTGAATTAAGCTCAGAATCGGTGCATGCTAGGATTACCGTATTTAACGGTATATCCTTTAGAGTCGATATATTACGAAATACTTTCAATATTCTTCTGTCATTAGTCCTGGTTCTTAAAAAGTTAGTAAAATGTTGCTCCTTATTTATTTCATTAGAACCATGCTTATGTTTCTTTTCCATATCTTCCATTATACTAAAAGCTTTTCTGATTCTTATTATGATATCTTGAGGCGTTATATCTAAATTTTCAGTGTCATTTATGTCAAGCTCATATTCAATGTTCTTTACAAAATCTTTCAATACTATATATGTTTCCGTCCAATCGAATAAGTTTGATATATTCAGTTTATGAATGCTTTTTGGTACTTTGGATTCATAACTTTTTATTCTGCTTATGATGCTTGCAAATTCACTAATTAAAGGTCTTCTCTTCTCCTGAGCATTAAAACCTTCATAACGCAGATATTTATTTCTTAACTCCTGCTCAATGGAAGAAGCCACAATAGAGAGGTTTTTCTCGATTTGCAGATCATCTTCTGATGGAAAAATATTTTTAATTAATTCATCAATTCTAGGATCACTTATCATGTCCTGATAAACAACAGATGCTCTTTGTTGTAGACGAAATTTCTTTTTCTCATTATCCCCAGTGTTCGGTTCAACCCTATCTTCATATATCTTAAAGTGATATGATTTGGGTTTATCTGACTCATTTGACTCCAAATCATAATACTCAATTAAACAATCTGCCTTATCTGACCCACTTCGAACCATTTCCCCAATATCTTCTTTGCAAAGAATACTTGCTCCATCAAATCCATTCAAAAAACAATCCAACGCATATAAAATGGAACTTTTTCCAACTCCATTCTTACCTGTTATAAATACAATATCTCCATCCACATCTATAGGGTGATTTAGTCTTTCAAATCCTCTGAAATTATCTAATTGAATTATTTTACTAATCTTTCTGACTCGCGGCAACGAAACACTCATATTATTAAATCCTCCTTAGATTTTATCAATTTCAGGCATTTCAATCATTTTATTTATTTCGCTACGCCATGTATCCAAAGCTTCAGCAACGGCTTCTTCAACAATGGCTTTTGTCGATTTAAAAGCTAAATCTTTAAATTTATTTGATAATACTTTATAAAGTATACTTTTAATTTTTTCTTCAGGAGACTTCTGTTTTTCAATTTCTGCAAACTTACGTTCAAAATATTCTGCAAAATCTTTTAGTGTAAATTCTCTATAATTATAGGTCAATTCCGAGCTAAAAATAGGGTTCATCAACTGTTCAAACATTTTCTCTGCATCATCATTTCCTATACATGGAATAATTGAAAAGTCCCCACGGTGCCAGTCCTGGTCCCCTGCTATCTCATGCCATTTATTATAAGAATAGATTTCCTTATCTGGATTCTGCTTTTCTTTACATTCAATGATTGCAAATATTGGAAGAGGCAAGCCTACCTTTGAAAGTCCATCAGATATTTCCAAAAGGGACTTCTTGAGATTGTCCTTCAAAGATTTAATATCTTTGCTATCCTCCCGTGGTTGAAGGACACAAAGGAATGCTACGGCATTCACGGACACACGAGATGTCTTAAATCCAGTAAAAAAATCCTCGAAAACTTCGTTTTCTTTTAATTCTTTATATTCCTTGTTACTTGATTCCATTTAATTTCATCCCCTTTGCTTAAATTCTCTCAACCTTTCAGGAATGCTTTTCCGAGAATATCTTTGGTATTTTGAGGGAAACAACAATGCATCCCGGACGGTTTCCTTGACTTTATCTATTTTATTCTGATCTACCGTTGATGTATCTTCAAAACCTTTAAAGATGTCCTTCCAGTGTATAACTTTCACATGTATAGGGCCATTGCTTCCAAGAATTCTATAAGACCTGTTCAAAGACTCCTCATGATATATACCAAACCGTAACTCTGTAATCATAGTGCCATCATAGTCTAAAAAAGCTTCGTTATCCGCTTGCATTGATAAACCGGTATCTGCCGTCGATAAAAGTATTCTCATTTGAAAATTGCCGGTAGCCCCTTCATGATTGGATTTACATTTGACCATGATTCCGTTTGAATAGGGACTTATCTCAAAAGCTCCTGGCAAGCATTGAAGAAAAAAGACAAGTTCAATAAACAACTCCGAACATTCCGTAATGGGGTAGTATGAAAATGCCTCACAATCGCTTGAACGATGACAAAGCTTTATCAGCCATATGGCGATTTGTGGCAGTAATTTGTAGAAATATTTTAAATGCTTTTCCCATATGGTATATTTATTAATATCAAAAGCATCGATTATTGAGCGTTCATTTTCATTAAGAGATTCTATAGACATCTCTTTATAACTTTTTTTTATATTCTCCCTTACCTCATTTAATACATCATCAAGGCATGGAATCCATTGAAATAGAGAATTATTAAATATATATCCTCTTTTAAGTATTTGTATAGCTTTTTGTTTAAATACATATAAATATATTTTTCTCCAAAATTCATTAGCCGAGAGTTTGCCTCTTTCGCCAGATATTTTTTCTTTTTTTATTATCAATTTATCAAAGTCATTTGTAGTATTAAAAATAGTGGAGAGATACTGCCTAGCTATGTATTCATGAACATATTGTGTATTCTCTTCAAATGAATGAATAATAGGTACGTTCGATAATTTCCATATATCAAATCCATTTGACTGTACATGTAAAGAAAACTCTTCAGAAAATTCTTCAAAAACCTTTTGTACTGTATGCAGTATTTGTGGTTCATTGCTGCCAAACCCGCTGAATACGAGGCTGGTTGTGCGAAGACGGTTTTTAAAGAAATCAGCCGCCCAATGCCGTTCACGCCAATCCTGAAGTTGTGTCTCTGTAAGTAAAATAGTTCTATAATTCTCACTATTATTTTCTTTACGTAATTCGCAAACACATCCGTTTATCTTATATATTCTTAAAACTCGTGGTTTTAATCGATGATCAGTTTTATTTTCATTGAACCAATTCCTCCTTGATGCTTGAAGCATAAAACTTTTTTGATTCGTAATTCTTGCTACCTGTGATTTTTCATAATCTTTTTCATCATTATTTTTGCAATATTCTATTCCGCATTCACCATTACCCTTGCATTCATCTATTCCCCATGTTCTAAAATATGCTCTTTCAAGGCAACAATCATAGTTTGTTGTAATAACATCTGATAATAAGCCTTCCCGAGCTATTAAAGCAATATAATAATGGGCATCAGAAGGTTCTAAGCAGTCAAATGTATCTATTTTTAGCAGCACTACAAGTTTTTTTAATACCGTATCACATTTTCTTTTTCTTCCATTCTGTATTTTCCAAAAATATCTCTGGCAGAGTTTCGCTAAATTTTGATTAACAACCTCTTTATAAATACAGCATCCGGCCATCTCCACTATACTGCATCTTTCACATTTATCTGTAGATTTATTTGAACAGAGATAGTCGCGTAATGTATTAACCATATTCTCAGTCTTTTGAGGCTTTTCGTCTTTCTTAAGAGTATAAACAGATTCAAACGATATTCCTGCTCCAAGTACAACTGTGCAGTTGTTATTCATTAATTGCTCTATTAAATATTCTACGACTTTATCCATTTTACCCCATCCCTGCAAAACAACTCTGCCGTAATAATAAAAAACAAGTATAATCATATACCTTTTTTATCTATTTGTATGAATTTTATTAGCATACTTTTCCAACAAAATTATATCGCTTTCGACCGTACCTTACAATATATTACATTGAAAATCCACAAAAAAAGAACGGCCTGAACCGTTCCATTCATCGTACTGCTCTATTAAAACTCCAGCACTTCCCCATTCCAGAAAAGATATATGTACTTCTCCTTGACCCAATTCCCGGTCAGCATCTCCAGTGCCCTGGCATAATAGAGAATCTGCAACCTGTACCTTTCTCTGATCATTTCAACCTTGCCTGCGGGCACATAATCGGTCTTGTAATCCACCAGCACAATGCCGTCCGGCTCCTCAAAGTAGCAGTCGATAACACCCTGCAGCAGCAGCGTCTCGCCGTGGCAGGCCTCGTCTTCCATATCCTTGTACAGCTCATGGCATGGTATCTCTATATTGAACGGCACCTCCCGGTTTATACTTCCTGAAGCCAGCATCCTCTTCCCAAGAGGTGATTCCAGGAACCGGTGGATTTTGCCCACATCCACACTCTGTGCCTGCTGTTCAGTCAACAAATCTCTTGCCACCATTCCTTCAATCTGGGCTTCAATATCCTCCCGGTTGTAATCCAGATGCTGCATGACAAAGTGGAGTACCGTCCCCTTCTCCGCATGGGTGAGGCCCTTCTTTTCCTCCAGGAACATGGGCTTCTTTACCAAAACCGGCAGGTACTCCGGGAAAGCCCCCACTTCTTCCGAGAGCTCCGCGTTAAAACGCCTCTTAAGTTCGGTCACCGAAACCTTGGCAGGCACTCTGGAAGCTTTAACATAGGCATAATCCCAGCTCAGCCTTCTGGTTATTTCTTCTGAAAATTCCGAGAGCTCCTCTGCTGTTTCCAGGCTGTCCAGCCACCGGATGAATTCACTTTCTTCAGGTTCTTCTGAAATCCTGCTGCTCAGCACATCGCTTTTATTCCATATCTTTATGCTCCACACCGAAGGATCATCTATCAACAGCCCGTGGAACTCGCTTCCGGTGGCCCCACTGTCCCGGAGTCCGCTGCAGCTCTTGTGCCTCAGCAGCGCAGGGCCGATCCAATCGAGGTAATTGCCGCCTTTCAGCATTTCATAGCCCGGGAGCCTGCTCTCCTGACCGGCTGCGGAAGCGGACCATTTCCCCACCGCCTTGGCTGCATCATTGACGGCTCCGGTGATGATGAGCTTTTCACGGGCTCTGGTCAGGGCGACATACAATATACGCATTTCCTCCGAAAGGGTTTCGGCTTTGATCTTTTCCCTGATAGCCTGCTTGGCTGCCGACGGCCAGGAAAGCCGCAGCCTGTGGTCCACCACGTCCGGGCCAAAGCCAAGATCCTGGTGCAGCAGGATGCTTTTGTTCATATCCTGCAGGTTGAATTTCTTTCCGCAGCCGGCGAGGATCACCACCGGGAACTCCAGCCCCTTGCTTTTGTGGATGCTCATGATGCGCACTACATTGTCGTTTTCACCCAGGATTTTGGCGCTTCCCATGTCGCCTTTGCTGCTTTTTAATTTGTCGATAAAATTTATGAAATTAAACAGCCCTTTGAAGCTGGTTTCTTCAAATTGCCGGGCCCGTTCAAACAGCATCCTTAAGTTTGCCTGCCGCTGCTCCCCTGCCGGCATGGCTCCCACCATGCCGTAATAGCCGGTATCGTTGTAAAGCTGCCACAGCAGTTGGTCTGTGGACATGTACAGCGACATTTCTCTCCATTTCTGAAGACTCTCAAGAAATGCGGCTGCTTTTTGTGCTGTCTCTCCCTGTCCGCTTTCCGCCAGTTTTTTCAATGCATCAAACAGGGATGCCTTCCTGTCTGCAAGCCTCAGTTCTGCCAGTTCATCGGTAGTAAAGGCAGCAATGGGTGAACGCAGCACCGAAAGCAAAGGGATGTCCTGCAAGGGATTGTCGATGATTTGCAGAAGCGACAGCATTACCTGGACTTCCACCGTTTTGAAAAACCCGGTCCCGGTATCGGCAAAAGCCGGAATTCCCATCATTGACAGCTCATCTACAAAAACCTCCGACCAGTTCTTTGTAGTCCGCAGCAGGATTACAATATCCCGGAATTCCACCTTGCGGTATTCCTTCTTTGCCCTGTCAAAAACGCAGAAATGCCTCCCTTTTTCATCGGGCTTCATCAACTCAAGGATTCTGCTGCCCACCAGCCTTGCTTCACACTGGACATTGTCCAGCATTTCCTCATCCTCTTGTCCCTCATCCGCGTCTTCCTGACCTTCTTCACCTTCATTTTCAACCGCAGAAATATCATCTCCGCCCCCTGTCTGGATCAAATGAAGCTCCGTTTCCCCACCTGCCATCATATCTTCTCTGCCGATTTCCGCAAAAACGGCTCCCGAATTCAGGGCTTCGGTATTGGTATAGTCCAGTTCACCCACATTTACCGACATGATCTGCTTGAACAAGAAATTGACAGCATCCACCACTTCCCTGCGGCTCCTGAAATTCTTAAAGAGCAGTATTTTCCGGAAAGGATTTCCCTTATCCGGCGAATAGGTATTGTATTTGTCCAGGAACAGCTCCGGCCTGGCCTGCCTGAAACGGTAGATGCTCTGTTTGACGTCCCCCACCATGAACACATTGGGTTTGTCTGTATCCGCCCTGGATATCATGCTTATGATGATCTCCTGCACCAGATTGCTGTCCTGGTATTCATCCACCAGAATCTCTGCAAACCGTTCCCTGTAGCCGAGTGCCGTTCCGGAGGGCTTTAAGTTTCCGTCTTCCCCTTTTACGGACAGGATTTCCAGACAGAAATGCTCCAGGTCGTTAAAATCCACCACTGATTTGCGGCTTTTCTTTTCCGCGTACTTTTCCGCAAGCAGGTTCACCAGGCCGGCAAGGCACTTCATTTTGGGATACAGCGCTTTTAAATCATAGATGATTTCGGTTGAACCGGCTGTAACCATCTTTTCACGGAGCTTTTTTATTCTTGCTTTTACATCGTCCCTGATTTTCTTTACAATTTCCTGCTTCTCCCTGTCAACCTCCTTGCCACAGCGGGGCAGTGTTGCAAACTCAATGCTTTGCAGCGCATGAAAAATGCTGTCCCATTGCATCTCGTTGCCTTCATTCAAAAGCTTCAACATCGCATCAACATTGGCGAGGTCTTCCATGTATACAGCCTGGTATTTCTCCAGTCCCGAGGCAGACGGGGACAGTCCTCCGCTATCCTGCCCCTTCTTTGAGGCCTGAGGACTGTCCCCTATCAGATGTAACGCACGGGTCATCATTTCTCTCAGGCCTTCGAGTTCAAGCTTAACGGAATCGAGAAGCACTCTCCCCCAGGGTGTCTCCCCGAAATCCGTTCCATCCGGGACATTCATGCTCTCCGTCATTTTTTCCAGCCATTCTTCCGGCCATGGACTGCTCTGGATGAAGCCGTACAGATTCAGCACCATATCCTGAAGCGCCTGGTCGTCCCTGTTGCCTCCATAACACTCCAGCAACTCAAAAAAATCAGCATTTTCATTTTCATACTGCTCTTCAAATACTTCACTCAAAGCCTCCAGCTTCAAAAGCTGGCTTTCGGTTTCATCGGCAATCCGAAAGCCCGGATCTATATTGATATGCTGGAAGTTGCTGCGTATTACCTCCAGACAAAAGGAATGGATGGTTGTAATACTTGCTTTCCCCAGCAGTGTCAGCTGTCTCTGGATGTTGACCGAGCCAGGATTCTTTTCCAATCGTTCGGAGATGGCTTCCGCGATTCTTTCCCTCATTTCGGTGGCGGCAGCATTGGTAAAGGTAACCACCAGCAGCCTGTCAATGTCTACAGGATTCTCTTCATCGGTGATTTTTCGGATAATCCTCTCCACCAGCACCGCAGTTTTTCCCGCGCCTGCCGCCGCAGCCACCAGGAGGTTGCAGTCCTTCCCGGTGATGGCCTCCCATTGTTCGCCGGTCCATTTGTTCTCAGCCATTGGTTTCTCCCTCCTGTTCCATCAGGCTCCATACCTCATCGTTGTCTTTGTCGTAAAGCAGCTTGAAAGAGTTTTCCTTCATTGCAGTGTCAAACTGGCATACCGGTGAAAAGCTACAGTACTTGCAGGAGGTGGTCCCCTTCTTTTTATATGGCTTTATGGATACATTCCCCTTCATCATCTCACCGCACAAATCCTTCAAAAGCTTTCTCACATATTTGCGAAGCAGCTTGAACTGCTCCATCGTGGCTGCGGAGGTATTTTTCCCGAGAACCTCGCCTTTATTGATGGTGGCAGGTATAATCAGGGAAGCCCCTTCAATGGTGTTGTCCATTTCCCTGATCAGTTTCACATCCGCCAGCAGGAGCCCTCTCATTTTGAGCTGCTTCATAATGGCTTTTTCAATCTCTTCCTCAGCCATTTTACCGTTTCCTTTGACAATGGGATCGTCAATCTTGAAATACAGCATGCCCCCGGGGAGCATCGGCTTGTTTGCATCTTTGTCGCCGTTTTCCCAGATGGCATCCAGATAGGTGATCAATTGAATCTGCAGGCCATAGAATATATCCGACAGCCTGAAATCCCTGCTGCCCGATTTATAGTCAACAATCCTCAAATAGGTGCCGTCCTCGGTTTTCAGCGCATCCACCCTGTCAATCCTTCCTGTTAGGCAGATTTTTTCGCCCGAATCCAGCTCAATGGTGATGGGCGGATACTTCCCGTTTTCTCCGAAGCCCACTTCATATTCCACAGGATTGAAGCTGCTCCGGCGGATGTGCTCGGCAATAAGCCAGACTGCTCTTGATACCACGCGCTTGAGCCTTAAAGTGAGGGCAGTATATCTCTTGGAGGCGGCGATCCCTGCACCCTGCATTTTCTGAAGCATTTCATCCACGATTTCCGAAACCTTTGCGCTGCACCAGTCACGGTCAAAGTCCCTCCAGGACAAAACCGGCTTCGCCGTTTTGTCTTCGCTAGGAAACCCTAGGTTTCCTTCGACGGATGCTTCGCATCCTGAGCACCTTCCTGAAAGCGGCAAGTGGGAATCCCCCTTGCAACCCCCATCATCCGGAGATAAACCATTTCCGGATGATGAAATCTCTCCTTCCGAAACAAGCCTTGAAAACCTCTCAATGACGGCATGCATGAAGGTGCCTACGTCCGGCGGGCGCAAGGAGTATACTTTCCGTTCTCTGGCTCCAAGCCCATATTGTACATAAAAAGCGAATGGACAGGCGGTGTATTTTTCCAGCCTGGATACGCTGGAAACAGCCGGGTCTCCGTAAAGCGCGGCAATTTTATCGCGGCTTACCGGCTGTGCCAGATTTTTATATTGAAAGGCTGCCCGAGCTGCCTGACATTTCTGCTTCCATTCCTCCTGCGTGGCAAACCAGCGGTACACTCCCTGCCAGACAGGTTGAATTTCTTTTCCGTCCGCCCTCTGACGCAAAGCTGATACCATGGACTTAAATGCAGGAGCCCTGCAGGATACAAGCTCCATTTCCTCCGATGCCGAACCGGAAGGAAGAATATTGCTGGTTTCGGTGATGGCCGGAAACAGCTTCCGAAGCCGGGATACCACCATGGAAGGTCGCAGGGTCCTGCCTTCATGGTCGGCAATGGGCCAGCTGATCCTTAGATAACTTCCGGCAGTGGTCAATGCCCTGTATACCAGGTACTGCCCGTCAAAGGCCCGGGTTCTTGTATCGCTGGCCAGTTCGATTCCGGCATTGTTAAGTACGGCTCTGTCCTGATCCGAAAGAATGCCTTCATCCGCTGCTGCAGGCGGAAATACCCCGTCATTTGCTCCCAGTATGTACAGCGCTTTAATTTCATGGCTTTTGGAACGCTCTATGCTTCCTACAAGCACCTGGTCCAGGGCCGCAGGAATCAACCCGATTTTGTATTCGCCAAACCCGATTTTAAGTATATTGGCAAACCGCTCAATTCCAAAGGTTTCATCCCCCATGACCTCCACCGTCTGGTCAAAAACTTCCATGACTATATTCCAGACCTGCGAATATTCATTGGCAAGGTTCAGATTTCCGATCTTTCTGAACCTTTCAATGCTGTCTTCAATTCTTTCGGGAACTCCAAGGGTGCAAAGGAAATCATAAAGGCTTGCGCAGAACTCGGAGGCTCTCTTCCGGCCCCTGGTTTTCTTCCTGAATTCCATCAGCGGTGCCAGGACCTGCGCCCTGATGCGGTTGATGCCTTCAAGCAGCTCGTCCTCATCTTCAAGGCTTTTTTCATCCGGAATCAGGCCGGGAACCATTCTCCATTCCTGTTCTTCGGTCCAGCGGCCGCCCCGGATGCCGCAGGCCAGGACATAGTTCTCCAGACGGTCGATGCTGTCCTGGTCGATGCCGGTCAGGCCGGTTTTGAGATAGCGGAACACCGCTTCATAAGACCAGTTTTCAATGAAAATGTCCAGCATGGACAGGATCAACCGTACCAGGGGATGATTGACTATATCCACCTTCCTGTCAATGAAGCAGGGAATGCCATATTCGGCAAAAATGGCCTCGATCAGCTTCTCATAGCCGGCAAGATTCCCGGCAACCACGGCAATTTCCCTGTAGCGCATTCCCCTGTCCCTGCACAGGCGGACAATGTCCCTGGCGCAGGCTTCAATTTCAGAGAAAATATTGACCGAAGAAAAGAGCGATATATCCTGGGTCTCTTCCCTATATGTTTTATACGGATATGCATACAGATACCGTTCAAGATGGGAAAGCTCGGGACTCTGGCTGAAGCGAAACAACGGTTTTTTATTCAAAATAACGGCGGGCTCCACAGGAATACCATTTTCCTTTGCCATTTTTACAAGCTTTCTGTACGCAGTCTTAATCGATGAAAAAATATCGGTATCGCCGGAAACCCCTTCCCCCTCCAGGCAGTCGGTGCAGAAGCTGATATTCACCCTCTCCGCCTTTTGCATGAGCCGCCCGATCACCCCATATTCCTGAGGAGTAAATCCGGCAAAACCGTCAATCCAGATTTCGGCACCGTCATAAAGGGAAGTGGAGCCAAGCTTTCTTGACGCCAGGGTCAGGTCATCATCCGGATCCCTGTATCTCTCCGCAAGGGTCTTCTCAAACAAGGCATATACTGAAGTAAGCTCCATCAGCTTGCCCTTCAGCGGGTTGCCCTCTTCAAGCCCCTTACCCGCATTTTCCAGGGCCTCCGGTGTCACATTGTACCGCTTGAATTCAGTAATCAGGGTGGACAACGTATTGACAAATCCCTGCCGGTCGGCGGATCTGGAAAACACCTGGAAGCTGTCCCGCATTTTGTCCAGGATTCTGTAGAGGATCATGCATTTGCCTGCCGGATGGATATGCGGATAGGTAATGCCGCCTGCTTCATTGAAGGCCCTGTAGGCCATGCGGCGAAAGCTCAGTACCTCGGTCTTCAGGATGCCTCCTGTCCCAAGCACGGTGATAAGGTCCCTTTCCGCTTGAAAGGTAAACTGCTCAGGGACAAGCAGGACCAGCGGCTGCGTGGCTCCGGCAGCGAGCTTTGATTTGATTTCACCAAGGCAAAAACGGGTTTTACCACTGCCCGCCCTGCCATATATAAACCTCAAACTCATACGTTTTGACTCCAATATCCATGTATTG
>DUMO01000003.1 GCA_012839865.1 Clostridiaceae bacterium | reverse complement strand
GTGTAGGAATGGCCACAAAACCATTCCAGCAGTAGAGGGGTTGGACACCCCGGAAGCGTACCGATGGAACAGTCATTGTTTCGTTGAGAGCTCGAAGCTCGCCATTTCAATGGCGATGTAGTTCACTATTGCTTTTATTTTTGCTATCAATAGAACAGTCATGCTGGTAATATTGATGGGTTATGGGATTGTTTTTTTCGTTACCAGGTTATTGCTGAAAGCCCTGTACAAGATTAAAGCAAGTATTCTTGTAAATGAGGAGAAATTAAACCACTTTCTTGTCCGTGGCTTTATGGAAATGGTTGTATTCCGGGTGAACCGCCGCTTTGAACATGAGATAAAAAAGGCTGAAACAGCTTCTTGTGAAATCGTGGATTCCAAAGTAAAGATGGAGCTTATTCACGAAGCATTTTTTACTATTTTCGCAATTTTGGTGGGAGTTTTAAAAATCGGAATTGTCATATACGGTTGGACAACAAAATCTTTGACTATCGGAGAAATTGCAGCATTGATTACTCTTGTGGAAAATGCGTATGTGCCCATTGCCATTTTCAATGTGTGTTATGTTCAGTACAAATTGGATTTGGTAGCATACTCAAGGTACACAGAGTTTCTGGATGCAAAAGAAGATGTCCTCCTGACACAAGGCGTAAAAATTCCGGGTTTGAAGGGAAACATATCTTTTTCGGAGGTCTGTTTCAAATATGATGACCGCAAGATTTTTGAAAGCTTGACGCTGGATATTGAGCAGGGAAAAACCATAGCCTTTGTCGGGGAAAGTGGTTCAGGCAAGTCAACGGCGGTAAAACTGCTGGTGGGATTGCTGCATCCTCATTCTGGTCATATCAAAGTGGACGGGTTTGACTTGAGTAAAATAAACCTGAACACCTACTATGAGAATATCGCTTATCTTCCGCAGGAACCTCCTGTCTTTGACGGGACTTTGCGGGAGAACCTTATTTTTGATAATGAGGTTGAGGAAGATGCCTTGCTTGAAGCAATCAGGAATGTGGGACTGGCAGATCTGTACACCAAGCTTGATAAAGGTCTGGATACTCTCCTTGGCGAGAGGGGTATCAGCCTGTCAGGGGGAGAACGGCAGCAACTGGCCCTTGCCCGCCTTTGGTTCTCAAAGGCTAATATAATAATTTTTGATGAAGCAACATCGGCAATAGACAACCTGACAGAAGAGGCTGTCATGAAAAATGTCCTGGATTTGCTTTCAGGAAGAACTATTATTGCAATTGCTCACAGGCTCGATTCCATCAGAAATTTTGACAATATAATTGTGTTTCAGAATGGGTGCATTGTTGAGCAAGGGAAGTTTGATGAACTGATTGAAAGACAACAGTATTTCTATGAACTGTACAACAGGTCAAATCTGTACGCTGGCAGCAAATAGCCAAAACAAACTGATGCAGCAGGATCTTCTCCATTTGTTTCGAATTGTGGAAGCGAAAGGATGTAATGATATGAACAATACAATATAGTAAGAGCCTTCGGGCTCTTTTTTTAAGCATCTAAAAGGGATGGAGGGGGATGCCGGTAAAAAGCAGAATAGAGAAAGGAGAGCATTGAGACACAACAAGAAACGACCGGATTAAAAAGAGAAAATGTAAATAGAATGCACACAAAGGAACGAGCTTAACAGACATGGACAAGCAAGTTTTAAGAAGCAAAAAGAAAATAATCAAAATGTAGCTCGGATGTTCTATTATGGCATAACTCATGCAGGACTTGCTTAAATGTTGAAAAACGCTTTTTTTATGCTATTTTGCGTGTTTATGATACAAAAAACCGGTGATATAATGCTTTGGTATGCTGCTTAGTTTAATGTTTCGGAGTGTGTACTACATATGGAATATTTTGTATTAATGCTGATAATTACAGTATGTTTTATTATTACTGTGCTTGTTGTAAAAAAACCGGTTTTAAATTTTAAATGCAAAGGACGAACAATAAAGGTGGAAAGTTTTTGGCTGGTATCTCTGTTGATACCGGCCATATTACTGGCAGCAGGTGCCATTACCCCTCTTGAAGTTTTAAAGGGTGTTACGTCAGCTCAGAGCATGAACCTCATTAAGATTCTTGTACTCTTTATGTCCATGTGTTTTATTTCGGTCATGCTGGATAAGGCTGGATTTTTCGAATATTGCGCTCTTAAAATCATGAGCAGGCCGGAAAAGAACCAACTTCATTTATTTGTGATGTTTTATACTGTTGTTGCGGTGCTTACCGTTTTTACAAGCAACGATATCATCATACTCACCTTTACGCCATTCATATATTATTTTTCAAAAAACGCAGGAATAAATCCCGTACCTTATATTATCGCGGAATTCGTTGCTGCAAATACCTGGAGCCTGGTGCTGATAATCGGCAATCCCACCAATATATACATCGCTTCATCCATGGGCATAACTTTTATAGAATATTTAAAGGTTATGGCACTGCCCGGTGCAGCAGCAGGGCTGTCGTCTTTTATCATGCTGATACTTATTTTCCGGCGCCAGTTGAAACAACCCTTAGGAGAGTCGTACCTCGAGAAATGCACTGCCGGGAAGACAGCTTTAAAGGATAAAACCATGGCTGTAATATCTCTTGTTGATCTTGCGATGTGTATGGTTGTACTTACCATAGGTTCGTATATCAATATGGAAATGTGGATTGTGTCCCTGCTTTTGCGGTACTTTTACTGATTGCAGCATCATTGGTGCAAGTTTACAGAAAGAACAGAAAAGTTGAAGCATCAGAAGATGGACAGCAATATGTCAGAATAATGGATGTTTTTAATGGACTTCCCTTTTCGTTGATTCCTTTCCTTCTGTCCATGTTTATAGCAGTGTTGACTTTGGATAAGTACGGGATTACCAATGCTTTTTCCTATAAGCTGTTTTCATTTATTCATAATGCCTTGATGCCGGATTGCTGTTTGGATTTGTCTCAGCACTTTGTTCAAATGTTATCAATAATATTCCAATGAGCATACTGTTTACAAGTGTCTTAAATGATGGGGGATTAAGTTTATATTCACCCCTTGCAATTTATTCAGCCATCATAGGCTCCAACATTGGTGCGTTTTTCAGCCCTATCGGCGCTCTTGCAGGGGTCATGCTGATGAAAATCCTGAAGGATAAAGGGGCCGGTTTATCGGCATTGTCCTTTATAAGATATTGTGCTCCCGTCGCAACGGTTTCTTTGGTGGTATCGGTTTTGGTATTGATTCCCATATTGTGACACTGGAAAAAGCAGCAGGATGAACCTGTAATAATTGTTGATTTATCAGCATTGGTATGATAAATTAAACAAAAAATAAATGCCTTGCAGGTGTTTGGAATATTTTTTGATAAAAGAAGGCATTTTGTGCAGGACTGGGGTGCATAAAAATGAAAATAGACAAACTTATCGGCAACAGATTTAAAGAGAGGCCTTCCGATTGCATAATCGACAGCCATGCTTTAATGCTGCGGGGCGGATATATGAAAAATGTCGCGAATGGAATATATTCATCTTTTTTACCGCTTCGGAGAATAACTCAAAAAATAGAACGGATTATTCGTGAAGAAATGGATGCAATTGGCGGTCAGGAAGTGCTGTTCCCTGTAGTAATGCCGGCGTCTTTATGGAAAGAATCCGGGAGATATGACAGTGTTGGAAGTGAACTTGTCCGTTTTGTTGGCCGCAATGACAGTCCCCTTGTGCTGGGCATGACCCATGAGGAAGCAGCGGTTCAACTTGTACGGGAATATGGAAACAGTTACTCCAGATACCCATTCATGATTTATCAGATTCAAACTAAGTTTCGGGATGAATTGCGTCCAAGGGGAGGTCTTATCCGTGTCAGGGAGTTCACCATGAAGGACGCCTATTCATTCCATACCTCCCAGGAAGATCTGGAAAATTATTATGATTTGTGTTATAAAGCGTATGAACGTATTTTTGCCCGTGTCGGGATTCCGGAGGTGGTTGCGGTAGCTTCGGATTCAGGTATGATGGGAGGAAGGGTATCCCATGAATTTATACTGCTGACTCCTGTTGGCGAAGATTCTGTGGCTATTTGCACCAATTGTGATTACCGGGCAAACATAGAAGCGGCGGAAAGCATTGTCGAAAATGTGCGGGATGATGCTTCCAACCCCCTTGAACTTGTACACACTCCGGGCATGCATACTATCGATGAAGTTAGCCGGTACCTGAAAACCACACCTGACAAATGCTGCAAAGCTGTCGTGTATCAGAAAAACATCGACGACAGTTACATTATATTGTTTCTTCGTGGAGATATTGATGTCAATGAAACAAAACTCAGAAATTTTCTCGGCTGTGAGATACATCCTGCGGAAATAACCGAGAACAGCGGGATAATTGCCGGTTTTATCGGGCCGTATAATTTTAAAGGTGATGCTACCGTTTTGTTTGATAAATCCCTTGATGGTTTGAATAATCTTGTCTGCGGTGCCAATATGGAAGGATATCATTACACCGGCCTGGATATTTCAAGAGACCTGGGTGTTGTTGAATATCATGATTTTGCGAAGATTATGGACGGAGGTATTTGCCCTAAGTGCGGCAAAGCTTCCATAACTATTTCAAGGGGTATTGAGGTAGGGAATATATTCCAGCTTGGAACAAAGTATACCAAAACAATGCAGATGCAGTATCTAGACAGTGCAGGCAATCCCAATTATCCGGTCATGGGATGCTATGGAATCGGAGTCGGCAGGTTGGCAGCCTCCATATGCGAAGCCCATCATGACGATTATGGCCCTATATGGCCGATTTCAATTGCACCGTGGCAGGTGCACATATGCGCTATCAGGTCCGATGATGCCCAGGTTAAAGAATATGCCGACAAGCTGTACGACGAGCTTTGGACAAAGGGTATTGAAGTAATTTACGATGACAGGAATGTCAGTGCCGGAGTGATGTTTTCCGATGCGGATTTGTTGGGAGTTCCCATACGGGTGATTATCAGCCCGCGCAACATGGCGGAAAATTGCTGTGAAATCGTCACCAGGGACAAGAGCTTGAGGACCCGGGCGAGCCTGGAATCCGTTTATGACAAAGTTACAGAACTCATAGGGAGTTTGTCCGGGCAATACAAGGGCTGAAGATTTCCCGGAACATTTTCAGTTTCTTCCAAAAACTGCTTTATCAGTATCTTTGCAAACCCTGAAGAGAGCATTACACGTCAGGACATGATGGTGCTGACTGCCAGGGTTCTTGAAAAATTCAATGGTTTGAAGGCTACGGCTGCAAACGAAATACTGGACAAATTCAGCGATAAGGGAGATATTGCCGATTATGCGGCCGATTACCTGGCAACCCTGGTGAAGGAGGGACTGATAGTAGGCTCTGACGGAAGGTTGAACCCGCGGGCAAATACCACAAGAGCGGAAGCTGCAGTATTCATGTACCGGATTTACAATATGTTTTAACAAATAGCAGCAAGAAGTCTCCCGCCTGTCAGACGGCGGGAGTGCTTCATGCGGGAGCTTCAGTTAAAGCATTGAAAAAAATTAGCGAAGCTTTACAGGCTAAATAATGAAGAAAACCTTCATTGACTGAAATACGAACACCTTGAGGCTGCGGGCAAAAAGCTGACTAGTCTCAAACTTTACAAGAAAAGGCTGTCTCAAAACAAATAGAATTGTTTGGAGCAGCCCCTTTTTCTATAATTAATGGATTTTGATAATACATATCATTTTCTTAGTATTTTATCCATGGATTTACCCTTTGCCAGCTCATCCACCAGCTTGTCGAGCCACCTTATTTTTTGCATCAGCGGGTCTTTTATTTCCTCAACACGATGGCCGCATATCACACCTGTGATTTTGACTGCGTTCGGGTTTATTTGGGGAGCTTCATTGAAGAAGGTTTCAAAATCGACATTTTTCTCTATTTGTTCCTGCAGACTCTGTTCATCGTATCCTGCCAGCCAACAAATGATTTCGTCAACCTCGGATTTGGTGCGCCCTTTGCGCTCCGCTTTCTGGACATACATTGGATATACCTTTGAAAATGCCATTTTAAATATTCGTTGTTCGTTTGACATTAAATATCACTTCCTTTGTTTTGTATATATTACTGAATATCGTATCATGTCCGTTTTCTTAAAGTCGAGTATTGCGTCCTGTATTTTTACTTTTCTCCTTATGTCAATAAGTTTTCAATTTGTTGTTTTTCCTATTGCATTATGTAAGCTTCCCTTGTCGAACCGTTCATGGGACGGTGCAATGTAAATAGTTATTGATCTCAATATAATTTGCTTTTCTGTCATTGCTGAATTTGTGTTTCACTTATTAATTACATAATTATTAATTACATAATTACAAATAATTTACCGGTATAACACGTTCATTGTCCTTTAAAGTGACCAGGTTGTCATACAGGCAAATAACACCTCCGGGACCTCGCTTGGCGGAAGAAATTTTATCAAGCTGGGAAAATACCTCAATGTCTTTTTTCTGCGGGTCTGCATGTTTTTTTATTTCCAGAGGATGCAATACACCGTTATTTTCAATCAGCAGGTCAATTTCATTCATATTTTTGTCCCGGTAAAAGTAAAGGGGCAGTTCAAGAATGCCTTTGTTGTAGTAGCTTTTTATGATTTCTGAAATTACAAAGGTCTCAAAGAAAGCACCCGCCATTGCTCCATTTTTCAAAACATCCGGTGTATTCCATCTGGTAAGATAAGCAGCAAGCCCGGTATCCAGAAAATACAGCTTAGGTGTTTTAACGGTCCTCTTTGTGATATTGTTTGAATAAGGCTTTAGCAAATAGACGATGTTGGATGTTACAAGAATGGACATCCAGCGTTCAGCCGTCGGCTGGCTGATTCCCACATCCCGGGCAATAGATGCAAGATTCAGAAGCTGTCCTGTATGACTTGCCGTTACAGTCATAAAATTAAGAAATTTCAACTCATCGCCAACCTGTGTCAGCTCACGTACGTCACGCTCAATGTAAGTTTTGACGTAAGCACCATAAAACATCTGCCAGTCAAAATCCTCGTTTGCATACAGCTCAGGCAAGCTGCCCCTGTGAATGTTATACCAGACTTCATCATAGGACAGTTCCTTGATATTTTTCCTGTGCGCAGCAAAATAATCGTCGGTGGGTGAAAAAGCCTCCGAAAAGTCGACACCCTGTTTTTCCCTTATTGACAAACCGGACAGTGTCAATAGCCCCAGGCGGCCAGCCAAAGATTCACTGATGTTTTTCATCATATGAAAGTGCTGGGAGCCGGACATAAAGAACTGCCCTTTTTTCTTATCCCTGTCAAGTATTATTTTAATTTGTGGAAACAAATTGGGTGCGTATTGAATTTCATCAATAAACACAGGAGGCGGATTATCCTTAAAAAAGGTTCCGCTTTGTTCCGCTGCAGCCATAAGCATCAATGGGTCGTCAAGGGTAACATAAGATGCGCTTTTCGCCACTTTTTTAAGCATAGTGGTTTTACCGACCTGGCGGGAACCAGTGACAAGCACCGCGCCAAACATTTTTGAAAGCTTATTGACAGCTTCTTCGGCATGCCTTTTTATATACATGGCAGTAGAACTCCTTAGGCTATTTTAATATCCAATATTATTATAGCCTATATAGTGAAATATAATCAAGGGATTCAAATATAATCTTGCAAATATCTGGCCGGAAGTTCATAGCTTAAACGAATTGGATGAAGGTTTACCTTAATTTTTGATAAGCATTCTTTGATGGAGGAGGAAAAACTCGTTGAAAAGATAAAGGCTTATCTAGGCTCAGTATGAATTTGAAGCTGCCACTGGGAGTGTCAATTTCTCTTTTAAAAAAAATCACTTAAACTCATTGACAACCAAACGACTATTGAATATAATCTAATAGTAGATAACATACTCTACTGATTAATGATAAGGGAGGGAGTTTGTGAATATACAATACAAAAAGGGCGTGCTGGAGCTGTGTGTCCTGTCACTGCTCGGAAAACACGATTGCTATGGGTACGAAATATCCGAATACCTTTCAAAACATATTGATATAGCAGACGGTACGGTTTACCCGATTTTAAGAAAGTTGAGAAGTGAAGGCCTGTTAACCACTTATATGCAGGAAGAAAGCGGAGGACCTCCACGCAAGTATTATTCGCTTACTAAACTTGGGCGGGAGACATATGAAAAAGAACGTAAAGAATATCTGGATTTTGCTAAAAGGGTAGAAATCTTATTGGAGGATGATGATAATGACAAGAAATGAATTTTTGTCAAAACTTGCTGACGAACTAAAAAAGAACAATGTTGTTGATTATGAAGATATTTTGAGTGAGTATGAACAGCATTTTGCTTTTAAAATGGCAGATGGTTTTATAGAGGAGGAGATTGCCGCCAAACTGGGCAATCCTGCTGAACTTGCTTCACAGTTTGCAAGCGGCGATGAGGATGAAAAGAGAAAGGGAAATAAAGCAACTACAGTCATAGGGCTCTGCTTTATAGACTTTTTTGCAGGTATTTTCTTTTTATTGCTCATGGCCTGGGAGGTAGTTATGGCTGCCTTTTCGATTTGCGATGGGGTGATTGCAGCATGTCTGATTGCCAACGCAAGGCCTTTGTCAATAATACCACCCACTCCCTGGTTTCCGGGGTTCGTGATCGGGTTGTCGTTGGCTGCGCTTTCTGTACTTTCAGCTTTAGGATGCATTTATTTTGCTGCATTTATCCGCCAGCTCATGCGCGCTTACGGTCGATTCCATCAAAACACCAAAGCAGCAGCTTCCGGCCGTGCTGTACTTCCATCCCTTGGCATATATCCGCGGCTGCCGGCTAAATTCAGCAGGCGCATCCGCTCCGCGGCCTTGTTTTTCCTGGTGATGTTCACCACCTGCTTTGTTCTTGGATTCATAATATCTGTTATTGTATCCGGGAGCCTGGAGTTTTGGCATGCGTGGGGCTGGTTCGGATACAAGCCTGTTAATTGAAGTGGAGTTTTGACCTCTGCTGAACAAAGAGAGGTTGCAAAACATACGCAAATGTAAATAAAGCAGAAGCAATAAGTACTCTGAAGAGTGGAAAGTTGTTGTAAAATTTATACACCTGCTGAGTAAATCAAGAGTAATTTAATCTTAGATGTGCAGGAAGAGGTTCCAAACGTAAATGTAAGTTGAACAGGAGTGTTGCAAAATAATACTAAGGTAAAACATTTTAAAGGCGGAAAAAATCCATGAATAAGCAGAAAAAATGAGATGGTTCAGGAAAATTAAGGAGGCAGGCTATGAATACAATAGTCATTACCGGTGCTTCTTCCGGTATCGGGCTTGAAACTGCACGTATTTTAACCCGCCAGGGGTTTAATGTGCTCGGTGTTTCCCGCAGTGAAGACAATTGCAAAAAGGCTGAAGAAAACATACTATCAGAAAACCCAAATGCAAGAATCAGCTTCTTTGTGGCGGATTTGATGCAGCAGCGTGAAGTTGTCCGGGTTGCTGAGGAAATCATATTGTACCTTAATGAGCATTGCGACGGGGAACTGTATGCCCTGATAAACAATGCAGGCTGTGTACGAAGTTGGTATATGACTACTGAAGAAGGCTATGAACAACAATTTGCGATTAACCATCTGGCAGGTTTTTTACTGACATATAAACTACTTCCGGCTTTGATGAAAGTCCGGGGATGTGTGATAATGACAGGAAGTGATTCTCATAAAGGCATCAGGGTGCATTGGAGCGATGTGATGCTGCGCCGCAGGTACAACCCTCTTACAGCCTATAAACAGTCAAAACTATGCAACATACTGTTTGCCAAAGGTCTAAACGACCGCTATGCAGCAGCCGGAATCCGTGCATATGTGGTTGACCCGGGTCTTGTAAAAACAGATATAGGGAACAAGGAAACGGGGTCCCTTGTAAATTTTATATGGACGCTCCGTAAAAGACATGGCGTAACGCCTGATATTCCTGCAAAAACTTATGCGTTCCTGTGTGAGCAGAAAAACAAGCTGGAAGGTCTTTATTATTATCTTTGCAAGGAGAAGAGTTACAGCAAACAGGTAACAAGCGAAAATGCAAACCGCCTGTTTGAATTGAGTGAACGCCTTTGTGACATCAGTTATGAAAAGGTGAGGATGATATGAATGTTTTGATTACCGGAGCGGCCGGTGGCCTGGGCCGCGCCTTTGCCAATGAATGTGCGAGCCGTGGTTATAACCTGTTTTTGACGGACATTAACGCTGAAGGCTTGAACTCTATAAAGCGCGGACTGGAAAGGCAATTTGATGTTGCGGTGGCAACAGCAGCCTGCGACCTTACAAATCCGGAAAGCGTAGATAAAATGTTGGATATTATAAATAAATATGAAATTCGCTTTGATATGCTGCTGAACGTGGCAGGCCTGGATTTTGAGGGGGGATTTATGGGGCGTGAAAGGGAAAAGCTTGTAAAAATAGTCATGCTGAACAATGCAGCAACCTTGCGGATTACTCACGCCATCTTAAGACGGCGCAAGATGGGCAAACCCTTTGCCATTGTATTTGTGTCCAGCCTGGCATCCATGTTTCCAATGCCGCTGAAAGCAACATATGCTGCATCAAAACGTTTCTTGCTGGATTTTGCCGTTTCATTGCGCCAGGAACTCAAGGATGAGAACGTCAACGTACTGACTTTGTGCCCCGGAGGCATGGTGACAACACAGGAGATTATAGGCAGCATCAAAGCACAGGGTTTCTGGGGGGATGCGACCACAAATCCTTTGGAGGAAGTTGCCTGCAGTACAATTGACCGTGCCCTGGCAGGGAAAAGCTTGTATGTTCCAGGTAAGCTCAACCGGATTCTTTCCTTCTTTGGCAAAATCATACCCCGTTCATGGATAGCAGCTGTGGTTTACCGGCGCTGGAAAAAAGCACAAAGAACGACTCTTTGCTTTGATAAACCGAAAGTATAACAGGTAAAGTTGCGAAAATGAAACTGATACAAATGTGAAACAGCCCCTTGCAACCATTGCCCAACAGTGTAGTACAAAACAAAACAGATGCAAATCATCCCGGTTGAAAATGCTGGAATTTAAGAATTGTTATCAGCATATTTGACAACTGCCCGGAGTTTTGATATTATACGAAAAAAATATAGTTTTGGGGAGCTGGGGTTCCGGCTGAGAGGAAGCAAATGAGCTTCGACCCGTATAACCTGATTTGGGTAATGCCAACGTAGGGATAAAAAGTTACGCTGTATCGGTGAGATATGTCTTTGTTGGCATATCTCACTTTTAATTTACAGGTGTAATTTGAGATACTTCTTGCCTGGACAGGGATAATGAATAATTATTTAAAAGTTTGGACACGGGTATTGAATACAGGCACCTTCCCGGGAAAATGGCTTAACTTGTGGCATTTACCTTTATTTTTGAGCCAAAAACAAATCTTATGGAAAAAGGTGGTAAAGGAAAATGTTTGAAAAAATTTTGGCAAATGTAGAAAGCAAGAATCCTTTGGTACACAACATTACAAATTATGTAACGGTAAACGACTGCGCCAATATTATTTTGGCAAGCGGCGGCTCGCCTATTATGGCGGATGATATTAAAGAAGTTTGCGACATTACTTCAATTTGTTCTTCACTGGTTATTAATATGGGTACACTTAATGAACGAACTATCAAATCCATGATTGCTGCAGGCAAAAAAGCCAATGAATTAAATCATCCGGTGATTTTTGACCCGGTGGGAGCCGGTGCTTCCGGATTAAGGAACGAAACAGCAATTAAATTGTTGGAAGAAGTGAAGTTTTCAACTATCCGGGGAAACATTTCCGAGATAAAATTTTTGGCTACCGGTGGAGGTAATACCTATGGTGTTGATGCTTGTGAAGCTGACAGGGTAATGGAAGAAAGTTTGGACAGTGTCATCAGCTTTGCAAAATCCTTTTCCCAAAAGACAGGCTCAGTAATTACCATTACGGGAGCGATAGATATTGTAACGGATGGGAATAAAACATATATAATCAGAAATGGTCACCCGATGATGAGCAAAATTACCGGCTCGGGCTGCATGGTGACTGCAGTCATTGGCAGCTATACCGGTGCAAACCCTGACAACATTCTGGATTCTGCCGCAGCGTCTGTCTGTGCCATGGGCCTTTGTGGAGAACTGGCATATAAAAAGCTGGTTGAAGTTGATGGCGGGACCAATACCTTCAGAATGCTCCTCATTGACTATATGAGCAAAATGAATGCTGAAATGCTGAAAGCAGGTGCTAAAATTGAAATCAGATAAAGAAAAATTCCTTCTATATGTTGTTACAGACCGTACATGGCTTGGCGAAAACAAGCTTGAAGACCAGGTGGAGGAAATCATAAAATCGGGGGCCACCTTTATTCAGCTGAGAGAAAAAGAGCTTGATTTTGATAGTTTCGTAAGCCAGGGCAAAAAGATTAAAGAGGTAACTGATAAATATAATATTCCTTTTGTGGTGAATGACAATATTGATGTAGCCATGGCAATAGATGCGGACGGTGTCCATGTGGGGCAGGGGGATATGGAAGCAAAGGAATGCAGAAAGCTTCTTGGAAAAGAAAAAATTATCGGAGTTTCGGCTCAGACCGTTGAACAGGCGGTGCTGGCGGAGAAAGACGGCGCGGATTATATCGGAGTCGGAGCAATTTTCTCAACCTCAACCAAAGCCGATGCTGAAAATGTTTCACTTGATACCTTAAAAGAAATTTGCAGTGCTGTTTCCATTCCCGTTGTTGCCATTGGTGGAATTAATGAAAAAAACATACTTCAGCTAAAAGGAACCGGAATCAGTGGTGTGGCGGTGGTTTCAGCCATATTTGCCGCAAAGGACATTAAGAAGGCGACTGAAAATTTATTAATATTGGCAAAGGAAATAGTGAAATGAAAAAAGCGCTTATATTTGATTTGGACGGTACTTTGCTTGATTCCATGGATTTTTGGGATAATCTTGGTATAGAGTATTTATCCGGCAAAGGGGTAACAAGCATCCCCTCCTGCATCAAGGAAATATTGGAACCAATGAGTCTTTTCGATGCGGCGGAGTACTTTATATCAGAATTCTCCCTTAACCTTCCGGCACTTAAGATATGTGATGAAATAAACTTGATGATAGAAGACAAATACAGATATGAGATTGGATTAAAGGACGGAGTTTTGGATTTTTTAAAGCAGCACTTCAATCACAAGATGTGTATTGCCACTGCAACAGACAGGTCTTTAGCTGAATTTGCACTAAAGAGGCTTGGAGTTTTGGAACATTTTGATTTTATCATCACTTCGCATGATGTCGGAAACAGCAAGCAGAATCCGGATATTTTTTTGAAGGCGGCAGAGCGTTTGGGAGAGCCGGTGGGAAACTGCGTAGTGATCGAAGATGCCCCTCATGCCTTAAAAACCGCTAAAAATGCAGGTTTTTATACAATCGGAGTTTATGAGAAATACTTTGAAAAGGATATTGATTTAATAAAAAAATATGCAGACCAATTTGTATATAATTTAAGCGAGGTGCGGATATGAAAAAGGTTTTGACAATAGCAGGTTCCGACAGCAGCGGAGGGGCAGGCATTCAGGCTGATTTGAAGACTATGACGGCCCACAGGGTTTATGGAATGACGGTAATAACAGCTCTTACCGCCCAAAACACCATGGGCGTATCGGCAATCATGGAAGCAACGCCTGAATTTGTGGGCAAACAGTTTGACAGCATTTTTACGGATATTATCCCTGACGCCGTAAAAATTGGAATGGTTTCAAACAGCAAGATCATTGAAGTAATTGTGAACAAACTTAAGGAATATAACGCAAAAAATATTGTAGTTGATCCTGTAATAGTCGCCACAAGCGGATCGAAACTTTTATCAGATGATGCACTGGAGGCGGTTTTGACAAAGCTTACACCTGTTGCGGACGTTGTTACACCTAATATTCCTGAAGCGGAAGTGCTTTGCAATATTTCAATAAAAAATGCGGAGGGTATGGAAAAGGCGGCAAGAATAATATCCAAAATGTTTAATGGAGCAGTGCTTGTAAAAGGAGGGCATTTACCTGACACCGCCGATGATTTGCTTTATTCAAGGGGTGATTTTATTTGGATAAAAGGTGAACGCATAAACAATCCAAATACACATGGAACAGGTTGTACCCTTTCCTCTGCAATAGCCTGCAATCTGGCGATGGGTTATGATATTGAGCAAAGCGTGAGAAATGCCAAGCATTACATTACGGGTGCTTTAAAGGCAAATTTAGACTTAGGGCATGGCAGTGGACCTCTTAACCATATGTGGGAAATGTAACTTTGTCAACGAGTGTATTTAAGTGAATATTTAACAGCACCATTTTATTTGCCTGTTATTTTAAAAAGACTCGTTTTGCTTGAAGAATACTTATCCGATTTGGAAGAGTCAAAAAAAAGAATAACTTTTACTATTGCCTGATTTTCAATTCATCCTTCTTAACATCGCATTGCAAACACAATACATTGACACCGGCAGCTTTAGCATCCTCCAGTGCTTTTGCAAATGCCGGGTCAGTGGCGGCATTGGGACGGACCTTTGCAACCTTTGGCATTTGGATGACAAACACGACGTAACATTCAAACCCCTCCGAAACAGCCCTGGCAAGTTCCCTTAAATGCCTTGTACCCCGTTCGGTGGGTGCATCGGGGAAATAGCCTGTCCCGTCTATTTCCAAAGTGCAGCCTTTGACCTCTATGAAAACTCTTCTGCTGCCTTTTTCCAAATAGAAATCAAACCTGGAGTTTTCGAATTTATATTCCGGTATTATCCTGTCCCAATCCTGCAAAAGCAGCCATTCCTTCACCACCTGGTTTGGTGCCTGGCTGTCTATATTGACGAGCCCCAACCCCTTCTTATAAACAGCGACTAAATCATATTTTGTTTTTCTTGCTGGATTGTCTGATTGGCTTAGATACACCCGGCTTCCGGGAATCAATAGTTCCCGGCACCTTCCGGTGTTCTTGACATGGACTGTTTCATCATTGCCATCAATGTTGACAATAGCAATAAATCTGTTCAGGCGGATTTTAAATTTTCCCTTTAAAATGTTTTTATATTTCATCAAATCACCAATTTTATTGGGAATCCAGGAGAGTCTCCCCGAAGGTGTCTACATTCTTTATGTTTCCCCTTTGAAGGCACTGAACAACGACATATATAAGAACCTTGACATGCCACTTAAAGGTATTCGTGAGATGTGCATTAAAAAAGGAATTGCATTTCCCGAAATTACAAAAGCAGTCCGCACAGGAGACACTCCACAGCACGAACGCCAAAAGATGCTCAAAAAGCCGCCCCATATACTGATTACCACACCTGAATCCCTGTTTTTAATGCTTACATCCGTAAAAGCCCATACCATGCTTAGAAATGTAAAGTATCTTATTGTTGACGAAATCCATTCAATGATCGGCACCAAACGGGGAGTGCATCTTGCCTTGTCAATAGAGAGGCTGGAACAACTCTCAAGCCATGATATTGTCCGTATAGGCCTTTCTGCAACCATAAATCCGATAGAAAGAGCGGCAGCCTATCTCGGAGGGTACGAAAGAACTGAATCAGGATATAAGAAGCGCATGGTCAATATTGTCAATCCGAAAATGGAAAGGAAGAAGGACCTTAAAATTATTCTTCCGGTTGATGATTTTCAAGATCTGGAGGAAGGAACCGTATGGCCTGAAATATATAAAACAATTATCGAGCTTGTGAAAAAACACAAATCCACCATTGTATTTGTAAACAACAGGGCTACAGCAGAGAAAATTGCCTTAAACATAAACAATATTGAGGATAGCGAACTCTGCATGCCCCATCACGGAAGCATGTCAAAATCAAAAAGGCTGAAAATAGAAGATGATTTCAAATCGGGCAAAATCAAGTGCCTGATAGCAACCTCCACCCTTGAGCTTGGCATTGATATAGGCCATGTGGAGCTGATGATCCAGGTATCGCCCCCCAATACCGTTTCCAGTGGCTTGCAAAGGCTTGGCCGTGCGGGGCACAGCATTACGGCAACAAGCACGGGCAGAATCATTCCAAGGACAAGGGGAGACCTCCTGCGAGCTGCGTTTATGTGCATGGAAATGATTGAAGGCAATATTGAAACTGAAAACATACCCTTAAATTGTCTTGATGTACTGTCCCAGCATATAGTGTCCATATGCTGCTCCGGCAAATGGAACCAGGAAGATGTTTTTGATTTGGTAAGATGTGCCTACCCATATAACAGTTTAAACAGGCAGGACTTCATAAAGGTTTTGTCGATGCTTGCCGGGGATTACGAGCATATGGAGGATATACCGGCAAAGCCCAGAATAATCTGGAACAGGCAGGAAGGAACCATTGAAGGGAATACATACAGCAGAATGCTTGCGGTAAGCAGCGGCG
>DUMO01000016.1 GCA_012839865.1 Clostridiaceae bacterium | reverse complement strand
GTCATCGACGGTAAAGTGGTTTCATACGGCAAGGTGCTGAAAACTGAGGAGGTTGTTAAAATCCTGCAGAAGGTCAGGGGATAACAAAACGTGGCAATAGAGAGGGAAGATATCATGGGGAAAAATGTCCGCACCTCCTATGGGTCAATTATATCCCGGCGATGACAATTTTGTTGCAAGCAAAATACTTAATCGCTAAATATGAAGCTGCCGGATACTTATGAGGTAGGCTTGTAATGCCTTTATACCCAATTTCCGAGTAATACTGATATGTTCCCTCGAACAGCGATTGCGGTACTTATGTCTAATAAAAGAAATGGATATATTATATATGGATAAGACATGCGCGGTATTGTATTTAAGGTTATGGTCAGGAGGTATTAAAATGTTTTACGATTTGGTAAAGTCCAGAAGAAGCATAAGAAAGTTTCAGAGTAAAGAAGTAGAAAAAGGAAAAATCGATATCATTCTCAAGAGCGCTTTATTATCTCCTTCATCTCGGTCCAGGAGACCTTGGGAGTTTATAGCAGTTACAGATAAGGATTTACTGAAGAAGCTTTCAATGTGCAGAGAGCACAGTTCATCATTTTTGGCAGATGCTCCATTGGGGATTGTTGTTATTGCAGATCCGGAAGCCTGTGATGTCTGGATAGAAGATGCTTCAATCGCATCAATTATAATTCAGCTGGCAGCTCAGTCATTGGGACTAGGGTCATGCTGGATCCAGGTCAGGGAAAGATATGGAGCCGGTAATGTTAAGGCAGGAGATTACATAAAAGATATTTTGGATATACCTGCAAAATACGAAGTTGAATGCATGATAGCCATCGGATATTCTGCGGAGGATAAGAAACCTTATGATGAAAACCAACTGGCATATGATAAGATACATTACGATAAGTATTAAATAAACTAACCAAAGAATCAAGGGAAGAATCAAGTGGACGGTTCTTGTGGTTTATGTTTAGGGACAGAGGAACAGGTTACTTGTCCTATTGTTCCATTATGCCTAAAGAGGCAAGATTCGCACATGAAACATATCGAGGGGGTATTTTGGGGTGAAATTTAAACCCGAAGATAGGTAAAGTTGAGTTGACAGATTAGATAACGGGCATTTTTATAAGGGTGAGGATACAGGATGGATGTATATTCTATGTTGAAATTACTTTTGTAATTATGCATAAATATTTACAGAGCCTATTTTTGACAAATTCTATTTCATAGTTTAATACAATATTTAGGAATAAAGTTTAATATGATTATATTTACAATCAACTCATATACGTTATTACACAGGCTATGTAAGCTACTATTAAACTTAGTATTGATTGCATATGCGAATATTTGGTTATTAGAAAAGAATAAGCTGCTTTCAAATTATAGAAAACAGTGAAATTAAGCCACTTGTCTTTCCGGATAAGGGGTTTTTTATATATAGCAAGTGGGCTAATACAAGTTGAATATTGATTATCCGGATTACAGCAATTCGATAGTAAACTTAGCAAATTCCATTCTGAAAAATGGAGACTCCCGACAAATGGCGAAACTATGCTTCTCGATAGTTATCTTGTAAAAGATTATAAGAATGTGGTGATTGTTCTTCTGGATGGAATGGGCAAGTGTATTATTGAGCGTAAATCTTGATGAAAATGGCTTTTTCAACACCCATTTAGCCGGAACATATAGTTCGACCTTTCCATCGACAACAGTAGCAGCGACAACATCAATTTATAATGGCCTTACCCCTTGCGAACATGGATGGCTTGGATGGGACTGTTATTTTCCACAGATAGACAGGAATGTAACAGTATTTCTTAATATAGATACCGAATCCGGAGAGAAGATGGCTGACGAAAGTGTTGCTTGGAAATACTATAACGACAGAAAAACCTATTGACATGTTCTATGAACAGACGGCATAAAAATTGCCCACAGCCATCAATTCCATCAACACAGGCCACGTGGAGATGTTCGTTTGGATGATATGAGACTTGGTAGATAGCTGCGCACTGTATGGCATCTGAACAGTCCACACCCTCCCTGGAGTAGGAGAGTTGAAGGCTGGAAAATGGGAAATAAAAATTCGCTTCATGATGACAATAATTTGATGCCCTGGATGGGTTCAGCAGTTTATGAGATTCATTTCAACAGAATTAAGGATTAAATGAAAATGTATGAGCCAGCTTAAAGTGTAATGGGTTGGCTCTATTGCTTACTTCCGGGAAACTGCAATTCAGAATCGGCATCATTGAACACCGGTAAAGTTTATATTAACTGGACACATCAAGCAGAAGGTTTGTTCGCAATGAAGTTTCCCAACAGTTAATTTTATCACCTTATATTAACCATAAATCCATTGAAGTATAATTCGATTGGACAGTATAATAAAAGTGGGTGATGAGGATGAAAGCAATAAATCTTGCTAGAAACATCGTTAAAATGCGGCATGAGAAAGGAATGACGCAGGAGGACCTTGCAAATTACATTGGCGTGTCGAAGTCTTCGGTTTCTAAATGGGAAACCGGTCAGAGCTATCCTGATATTACTTTTTTGCCGCAGCTTGCGACACTTTTTAATATTAGCATTGATGAGCTCATAGGCTATGAACCGCAAATGTGTACAGAGGATATCCGCAAACTGTATGTGAAATTATCTGCCGATTTTGCTTCAAAACCATTTGATGAAGTATTAGAATCCTGCCGCGAAATTGCAAAAAAGTATTATTCCTGCTTTCCTCTGCTATTCCACATGGGAGCACTGCTTGTCAACAACAGCATGGAATCAGGTGACAGGGAAAAAACCCTTTCTGTCCTCTCGGAAGCAAAAAAGCTGTTTGTCCGGGTAAAAACAGAAAGTGAAGATGCGGAGCTTGTGCAAATGGCATTAAATATGGAGGCATGTTGTGCCTTGATGATGGGCAATCCAAACGAAGTGATTGAGTTGCTGGAGGATACAAGCCATAAGATCTTTTCTTCCGAATCGCTGCTTGCATCAGCTTATCAAATGCTTGGCAAATCAAAAGAAGCCAAAATGATATTGCAAATTGCCATGTATCAGCATATGAGTATTCTTTTTGGAGCGTTAACGGATTATCTCATGCTATGTACAGACAACCCTGAACATTATGATAAAACATTTAAGCGAGCAAATGACATAGCTGAAGCTTTTAACTTAAAGAAACTACACCCGACGATGCTTATGAAGCTCTACATCGTTGCTGCCCAGGGGTACGCTATGCTTGGAAGCACAGAAAGGGTCCTGGAAATTCTTGAAAAATATACAGAGCTTGTAACCAGTGATATTTACCCATTGCAGCTAAAAGGAGATGAATACTTTTACCTGATAGATCAGTGGATTGAGGAACTCGATTTAGGAAATACGCTTCCCAGGAGCGAGAAAGTGATACGCAAGAGTATGGCCGATGGGGTCATAAAAAACCCGGCTTTTACTATTTTGGCTGATGACATCCGGTTTAAGAGGATTGTTGAAAAACTGAATAATAACTGTTGGGAACAGGACAATCCATGAAAGAAATGAAATCAAGACATTATTAAAGACCAGCTAATTAAAGTCAAGAGTTTTTAAGAAAAAGCTTTATGAATTTTTGAAAACTCCTGACATAGAAAAAATGCATAACAACAAGACCACCTTTGCGAAGTAGACATAAAATAGCTGGTC
>DUMO01000015.1 GCA_012839865.1 Clostridiaceae bacterium | reverse complement strand
GATCCAATAATCGAATTGTTCTTCAGTTATTACTGAGAGAATATATCATAGAAAAAGACAATATTCAGATTGTTGATTCCTCTGTCCAAAGCGGTGGAGAAACTGTTGTTACAAAGACATTGCAAGCTGCAATGGTATTGATGTCTATAGGCCCGATTGTGCTGGTCTATCCGTTCCTGCAAAAACATTTTGTCAAAGGTGTAATGATTGGTGCTGTAAAAGGCTGAACAACTCTGGTAACAATATACGCTTAAGAAGTTTAACAGTGTATATTATTAATAAATTATAACAATCAAGGAGGTATTTAGAAATGAAGAAAAGAGTAATTTCTTTACTGTTGGCAACTTTATTGATGCTTTCAGTAATCCTTACGGGATGCGTAGCTAAGGCTCCGCAAAGTGACAACCAGACTGGAACCACAGCACAAACGGACAATGCAGTATCTACTACAAAGCCCGCAGAGCCGGAAGAACCTGTGAAGATACAATGGATAGGTATGCCGGTAGGTTCGTTGTATCCGGAAGATGACGCTCTTGTTGTAAAGGAAATTGAAAAGAGGTTTAATGTAGACATAGAAGTCGTGAAGACTAACCCAAACAGACTTGAAGAATTAAACCTTATGTTTGCATCAGGCGTTATACCGGATCATATTCATCTTAATCAGGCAGATTTGAATATGGTGCTGGAAGAAGGGTTATTAAGAGAAGTATCGGAACAAATGGTTAAAGAAATAGCCCCTACCTATTATAATCTGGCCATTGAAAACCATCCATATGTTTTTGACAGTATTGCTTACAACAAAGCAACAAATGCATTTCTGGCAATACCTCAGGGACAGGGAGAGTTGTATCCTTTAACCACTATCAGAACTGACTGGCTGAAAAAGGTTGGAGCTCAAATGCCAACAAACCTTGATGAATTTGAAGAAATATGCAGGCTCTTTACCGAGGCAGATCCTGATGGCGATGGCAATGCTAACACCTACGCTTTTGCTGCCCTGGAAAACAGGGATGTTTACACTTTAGCTGCTGCTTTTGGTATTCATTTGCCTATGAGATCTGTAACAGCCCAATCTTATGTGAAGTGTGACGATGGAGTTGTCAGAGCCGCTGAAGTGACCGAAAACTATAAAGAGCTCATGAAGTATGTTGCAAGGCTTTACAAAAAGGGGTATTTATATCCTGATGTTACCACCACAAGCGGTAATGCATTATTCACAAACGGTACATTAGGAATGAAAACCTTTGACTGGACATACTTTATAGTTGATAACAGGCCAAATGATTGGTATGCTCTGACATTCCAGCAGAATCCAAATGCAACATGTGAATTCCTGAAGCCATTAACCGGCTACAATGGTAAAGAAGCTGTTTATGAGCAGCAGGCACAAATTTGGAAATGGCAGTGCTTTGGCAAGAACACTACCGATGCCCAGGTGAGAAAAGTACTTGAAATTATAGAGACAATGTTGACCGATATGGAATTCCACAACATTATTTGGAGAGGTTATGAGGTACTCATTACACTGTAAACGATGCAGGTATGGCTATTGTTAACAGTGAATGGTCAAGCAACGAGAAACAGGCAGAGTTGGGCGTCAGGTTCTTTATTGCAAACTACAGGGTTGGCGAACAGAGAACATTATCCTGGGGTAAAGATGCATTAACCCTGGAAGCGTTCCAGAAACAGTATTATAAAACCGCACCTCAGCTGATACCGTCCATAACAAGGATAGAATCAAGAGAAACATATGGTGCTGATATTGATAAGATAGTGAAGGAATTTTTCTTGAACAGTATCGCAGGCATATGGGATGTAGATGCAGAATGGCAAGCTTATCTGGACAGATGGTATAAAGCCGGTGGCGACAAATTGGAAAAAGAAGTAAATGATATTGTGAAGAAGTAACTGGCATTATTAATTTTAAACCCATAATCAACCTGGTTTCAGGTTGATTATGGGTTTTATGCAAAAAATCTATTTAATTTCAGTAAAACTATCAAAAAAAGTCTTTTCGGCTGATTTTTCCTTCCTGAATTATTTGTTGTTTTAGAAGAAGAATCTGATTATCAGTTTACAATTTTATCATTTGCGGATAAACATCAGGAAGATTATTGGCGATAGGAGGTATTGTATGAGAACTATTAAAATGCTTTCTTTGATGTGTATGGTTTTTTTAATTTTCACACTGGTTTCCTGTGCACAGCAAAAAAATGATAATGTTTTACACCAGGGTCAATAGGCAAATTCAGATATCACATCCCTGCCGACCGATAATGCTGAAGATGTACCGGAAGACAATGGTTGGAGAACTGATGAAATATTTGACACAGAAAAATATAAAGGTAAATTGCAGCTAAGATTTTTTAACCTGGAAGATGAAACACGAACCGGTGAGTCAATGTTAATTACAACACCTGACGGTATTAACATGCTTATTGATGCGGGAATTAAGAAAGTTGGTCCACAGGTGATAGATTACCTGAAAAAATTGAAGGTAGAAAAACTGGATTATATCGTAGTATCTCATTTTCATTCGGATCACATAGGAGGAATGGCCGCTGTTGTTGGCGAGTTTGACGTAGATAAAATCATGATGTGTGAAATGCCTTATAACACCACTCTTAAAAAAGAACTCGATGAAGCTGTTTTACGAAAAAATTGCGAAGTAATATATTTGAAGGAAGGAGTTTTTTTCAAGCTGGGAGATGAAGTAGAGATTGAGATACTTAATCCGCAAGCGGAAATTGTTTCAGGCGATTGGCAGCTTCGTAAGCATTTATTTTGTTAAATTTTTGCTTGACATATATTATTGATCCATGCTAAAATCATAACAATAATTTATTAATTTATCATGATAAAGCGTTAAAGTGAGGTGCCCGTTTTGGCAAGGTGGAAGATATATACTCCTGAAGGTGTGCGGGATATACTTTTTAATGAGTGTTACAGAAAAAAAGAACTGGAATCAAGAATCAGGGAACTTTTCAGACGCTGCGGCTATAGTGAAGTTGAATCCCCGACCCTTGAATTTTTTGACGTGTTTCATGAAGAAAACCTGACTCCCCAGGAGATTATGTTCAAAACCATCGACCAGCAGGGGAGAATTCTTGTGTTGAGGCCTGATTTAACCATACCCGTCGCAAGAATTGCGGCTACAAAATGCCGGGATGCCGCTTTGCCGCTAAAATTTTTCTACATCGGAAATTCATACAATTTCAGTGAATCCGGGGGCGGAAGATTAAAAGAGTTTACCCAGGCAGGGATTGAGATAATGGGAGTAAACACCGCACAGGCGGACGCAGAGGTAATTGCAATGGCTATAAATGCGGTAAAAGCATCGGGGCTGGAAGAATTTCAGATTTTTGTAGGACAGGTTGACTTCTTTAAGGGTTTGATGGAAGACAGCGGACTTTCCCGGGATGACATGGAGATGTTGAAAGTATTAATTGAAAGCAAGGATTACGTTGGTATTGAGGAACTCTTTAAAGGATACAACATCAAAAAGGATCTGAAAGAGCTTGTTCTAAACTATTATAATTTTTCAGGCACGCCTGATGAAGAAATTGTCAGGTTTGAAAAAATTGCTAAAAATGAACGTTCGAAAAATGCGTTGATGAATTTGAGAAAAGTGCTGGAAATACTTGATGATTATAATATGAAGAAGTATGTATCGGTGGACCTTGGGATACTTCAGAGCATGAATTACTATACAGGAATCGTATTCAGAGGATTGACGCATGGTGTAGGCTTTCCTATTCTCAGCGGAGGGCGCTATGACAACCTGGTTAAAAGTTTTGGGAGAAATCTTCCGGCTACAGGATTTGCCCTTGGCATAAACATGGTGCTGACAGCCCTTGAGAGGAAAAGCGAAGCTTTTGTAGGGCAGGATGATGCAACCCTGGTATCATATGGCAGCCACGGGCGCAAGATTGCATTTATGATTTGCGAGGAACTCAAGAAACAAGGTTTGACGGTTGAGATTGATATTACAGGCTATTTACCAGACAAACTTGAAGAATATGCCAAAAAGAGAGGAATAGCAGGAATTGTTTACGTTTGGGATGAAGATAACATTGAATTATGTGACATGACTAATGGAAGCAGGAGAAAAACAAGTTTCGGGGAGTTGTTGAAAAAATAGAAGCTATAATATAAATTGAAAACAGATAAAAATAGATGCAAATGCAAGCAGGAGGTAATATGAGGTACCTGACAATAGCCCTTGCAAAGGGACGGCTTGAAAAGGAAGCCATTGAAATGTTTGATGTTATAGGCATAAGCTGTTCGGAAGCTTTCAGCCAATCCAGGAAATTAATAATTACCGATGAAAAAAACAAAGTCAAGTTTATACTTGCAAAGCCTGCAGATGTTCCGACTTATGTGGAGTATGGGGCTGCGGATATAGGCATTGTCGGCAAGGATACACTTATGGAGGAAGGGAGAAACCTGTACGAGGTGCTGAATCTTGGGTTCGCCCGTTGTAAAATGGTTGTGGCAGGCTCACCTTCCCTTATAGGCAAACTGGACAGCTTGAACAACAAAAGGGTTGCCACAAAATACCCCAGAATTGCAAGGGAATACTTTGAAAACAAAAAAAGAGAATCCATAGAGGTCATAAAGCTTAACGGCTCCGTGGAGCTTGCCCCTTTGACAGGCCTTTCAGAAGTTATAGTTGATTTGGTGGAAAGCGGCCGGACTCTGAAAGAGAACGGACTTGTAGTTTTGGAGACAATTGCGGAGATTAGTGCAAGGCTTGTAGTCAACAGGGTAAGCATGAAAATGCAAAATGAAAGGATAAACAAAATAGTGGATGGGATACGGGAGTACCTCAGGCAGAAGGAAGCGAAAGAACAGGAAGGTTGAAATGTGACAGCAGAAGAGGGGAAAAGAGAGGGTTGAATAAAAAGCTGAAAAAAACATAAGTCAGAGAGGATTCCGGTCCTGGCAAGAGGAGATATACCGGAAGGTTGAGTAATTTTAAGGCAAAAGGAAACAGGTGAACGGAATGATTAATTTTATAAGCGGCATAAGGGAGATTAATGAGTTCCTAAATGTTTTGAGCTCGAGAAAAGAGCTTGAAGCAGTGAATGTAAAGAATAAAGTCAGGGAAATACTTGATAATGTGAAGACCTATGGTGACAAGGCCCTTATAGAGTATACAAAACAGTTTGACGGTGTGGAACTGACAAAGGAAACCATCAGGGTGTCTGAAAGTGAAATTGACGAAGCTTATAAAAAGGTTGATGGAAAGCTCATTGATATAATAAGAAGAGCAAGCGGTAATATCAGAAGTTTTCATGAGAAGATAAAGGAAAAATCCTGGATTGATGCAGAAAATGAGGGGATTTTATTAGGGCAGATTGTAAGACCCCTTGAGATTGTCGGCATATATGTTCCGGGAGGTACGGCTCCCCTGATATCAACAATACTCATGACTGCCATACCGGCAAAGGTTGCTGGAGTTGAAAAAGTAATAATGGCTACACCCCCTGGCGGAACTCATGGTATTAACCCATATATGCTGGTGGCTGCCAGAGAAGCAGGAGTTGCAAGCATTTACAGGGTAGGCGGGGCACAGGCTGTCTGTGCAATGGCCTTAGGTACGGAGACAATAGAAAAGGTGGACAAGATTGCCGGTCCGGGCAATATCTATGTGGCGGAAGCAAAACGCAGCGTTTACGGATATTGTGATATTGACATGGTTGCAGGTCCCAGCGAAATACTGGTTATTGCAGATGAAAGCGCCAATCCGGCATATATTGCTGCAGACTTATTGTCCCAGGCTGAGCATGATATTTATGCATCTTCAATCCTGGTTACAGTATCACAAAAACTTGCAGAGGAAGTGAGGGAGCAAATTACCACCCAGCTTGAAAAACTGGACAGAAAAGATATAATTCAAAATTCCCTCAAAAACTACAGTGCAATCATACTCTGCGATGATATAAAATCTGCGGTTGATTTATCAAATAAAATTGCCCCGGAGCATTTGGAACTGTGTGTTGCAAATCCTTTTGATCTTATAGGGGATGTCAGGAACGCCGGTGCCATATTTTTAGGTTCCTATGCGCCGGAACCTCTTGGTGACTATTTTGCCGGACCTAACCATGTGCTGCCTACGGGAGGGTCGGCCAGGTTCTTTTCTCCCCTTTGCACATCGGATTTTTTGAAAAAATCCAGTGTGATATATTATACGGAAAAGGCTCTCTTTAATGTATATGAGGATGTTGCAAAGTTTGCGGAGGCAGAAGGGTTGTCAGCCCATGCAAATGCGGTAAGGATAAGGTTTTCGTAAGGGACACCAGGGGGATGGTTAATGTGAAAACAGATTGAGTGTCATGGGGGCGGTTCTTCTGACACACTTTTGTATCATGAGGATGTTTAATGTGAAAACAGATTACTTATCTGCGGATTGTTTTCATGAATGCATCTGTGTCAGGCAAATGTCATGGATGTTCTGTGGTTCCTGTTTAGTTTGGTGAAAATTTTTGGAGGTGGTCGTTAATGGAAAGAAAAGCGGAAGTTAATCGAGCTACAAATGAGACGAATATCAGTATGAGCTTCAATTTGGACGGAGCCGGGAATTCCGATATTGAAACCGGGATAGGGTTTTTTGACCATATGCTTAATCTTTTTGCAAAGCATGGGCTGTTTAATTTGGCTGTAAGTGCAAAAGGTGACCTGCATGTGGATGCCCACCATACGGTTGAAGATGCAGGCATTGTTCTCGGACAGGCAATTAGCAAAGCCCTTGGGGATAAAACATCCATAAAAAGATACGGAACAGCCTTTGTGCCTATGGACGAAAGTCTCGCAATGGTTTCCGTCGATTTGGGCGGAAGACCCTTCCTTGTTTATGATGTTCCATTGAAGGCGGAAAAGCTAGGGACAATGGATGCAGAGCTGGTTGAAGAATTCTTCCGGGCTGTGTCATACAGCGCAATGATGAACATACATATAAAGGTGCTTTACGGAAGCAACAATCACCATATGGTTGAAGCAGTGTTTAAAGCTTTTGGAAGAGCGCTTGATGAAGCTTCCAGGCTGGATGAAAGGATTTGTGGAACCATGTCCACTAAGGGAATACTATAATAAAGGAAAGTTCCTGAGATACAGGAAATATAGAAGGAACATAAAAGGAGAGCAAAATGGTTATTTATCCTGCAATTGATATTAAAGACGGGAAATGTGTCAGGCTTCTTCAGGGAAGATTCGAAAATGTCACAACCTACTCGGACAATCTGGAGGAGGTGGCATTAAGGTGGAAATCCTGCGGAGCGGATTGGTTGCATGTTGTAGACCTTGACGGGGCAAGGACAGGGAGCCCCATTAACCATGATTTGATTGGAAGAATAGCTGAAAGGACCGGAATAAAAGTTCAGGCCGGCGGCGGCATAAGGTCCCTTGAGGCCGTTGAAAACCTGCTTGGGAAAGGTGTAAGCAGGGTTATAATCGGAACATCTGCTGTCCGGGACCCTGATTTTGTTAGGAAAGCAATAGAACGATTCGGCAGCAGGATAATTATAGGCATTGATGCCAGAGACGGACAGGTATGCATTGACGGATGGGAAAAGGCAAGCAGTGAGAATGCATATGATTTCGCCGGAAAGATTGAGTCCCTGGGGATAAAAACAATTATTTATACTGATATTTCAAGGGACGGGATGCTGCAGGGGCCGAATCTTGCGGCAATGGAGAGGATGGCGCATGCTGTTGGCATTGATGTTATTGCATCAGGCGGGGTTGGAAAGCCTGAAGACATAATAAACCTTAAAAGAACGGGAGTTTCCGGTGTTATTATAGGAAAAGCACTGTATACCGGAAATATTGATCTTAAAGAAGCCATAGACCTGGCGTTGTAGTGAAAGGAATGGATTTTATGAGCAAAAAAAGGATTATACCGTGTTTGGATGTTCGGGCAGGACGGGTAGTTAAGGGAGTTAATTTTGTAAACATTAAGGATGCCGGAGATCCTGTTGAGAATGCCCGGTACTATGAGCAAGCCGGTGCTGATGAGCTTGCAATGCTTGATATTACGGCCACAACCGAAAACCGGGAGACCATGAAGGATGTTGTAATGAAGGTAGCCAGGCAGATTTCAATACCATTGACAGTTGGAGGCGGAATCAAGTCAGTTGATGATTTTGAGAAGATACTGAATGCAGGAGCAAGCAAAATATCAATAAATACGGCAGCATTCATGAATCCCGGCCTGATATCGGAAGCAGCGCAGCGCTTTGGAAGCCGGCGTGTGGTTGTGGCTATTGATGCTGTAAAAAAGCAGGATGGCACCGGATGGGATGTTGTTATTAGCGGCGGGCAGGTAAATACAGGCAAGAGTGTTGTAGACTGGGCGTTTGAAGTTGAAAGGCTGGGCTGTGGAGAAATTCTTCTGACAAGCATGGACAGGGACGGTACAAAGGAAGGTTATGACCTGGAATTGACCAGGATTGTCTCCGAAAGTGTGAAAATCCCGGTGATTGCATCCGGGGGAGCCGGAACCATGGAGCATTTTTATGATGCTTTAACCATAGGGAAGGCAGATGCAGTATTGGCAGCCTCACTGTTTCATTTCAGGGAAGTGGATATAAAAGAGTTAAGATTGTATTTGAGAAGCAAGGGAATAGACATTTAAGAAAAAACTGTGAAAACACAATGTATGCAGAATGATAACAAATGGCTTTATTTTGTTAGAAAACCAGGTGTTTAAGTTATTTCTGTATATATTTCGCTCTGCTTGCCTTGCAAAATTAATGATTATTGCTTGTGCAATGGTGGAATGACGTCTGTACAGCAATATCAGACACTGCCTCATATCAGCAATGCTCTTCATGATAGGTTCTTCCATGCCGGGCAGTATCATTGGACTTTGTCCTTCAATTCTGATATTGTATTGTGCAGCCTTTCCACTTGCAGGCAAAAAGCTTCAAGCCGTGCTTCAACCACCTGCGGGAACACATTTCCGTCACTTTCCACAGCCAGAAACGGAAGGGAAGGGTATGCTTCAATTACTTTTTTTGCAAGGGCTTTGTTTGAAGTGGTGTTGATTTTTTCCCTGTCCATGGTTTTGGAAATAATTGATTCGGCAATTCTGTTGGGCATGCACCCAAAGGGACCTATGGCTAAAACTCCCGAAACCTCATCAATTATTTCGGTAAGGGCTCCTGCAATTGTAAGTATGGCCTCGCCGGTGAGTTTTGGCGAAATGAGGTTCTCAACATTTTTCACCAGATAATCTATATCTATCATATGGAACTCATAAAGCCCTGTTGCTGAAAGAATGCTTTTTATTTTTCTCTCAAGAAATCTTTTCACCGGGAGGGCAACATGAGTTCTGAGCTTTATATTTTTCCTTGACGGGCCGTGCAAAAGCTTCTTCAACTGGAGATAATCGCAATAATAAAGCCATTCTGAAACAGGCGCAGTTTTAACCATAATGCCTTTGCCGGCCAACCGGTCTACAATATTCTGGCAGGAGAAGTGATCCCGCCTTACATATATCTCCCCGAGCAATGCAACTTTTGGAACGCATTCAATATTTCCGGTCAATTGAATATTTGCGATTTCCCTGGCTGACTTTTCAAGTACCCGGAAAAGACCCCGGATGCTTTCCTTTTCAACAGCATTTACAATATTGGAAACAGCTTCATTAAATACCAGGATGGCTTCACTCCTGTTTTTTGCCAGCACCATGAGGGCGCTGTATATGTCATCCATGACATCGGATATTATCACACTCATCCATGCTCTCAGTTGAAAAGCCGTTCCAAGGCCGGCATAGCTGTTTGCCGAGCTTAAGGATATCAGGGCGACATTTTTTATACGATTCTTTTTAATTATATTCTTTATCAGTATGTTATATTGTCCAAACCTGCAGGGACCGGTAGTATCCGGCATGAAATACACCAAAAGTTCATCGTCGTTTGTTCTTTCCCTGAGGTAGTTTAAAAGTCCCCCGGCGGTTATTATAAGCGGAAGGCATTCCTTGCAGCTTGAGTTTGCCCTGCCGGTAAAAAGTTCTGCTTCTGAAGGAGGTTTAAGGCAGCTTGATTTTACTCCTGCATGGCGAAATGCAGCAGACAGGCAGCGCGAACCGATATCCCCCATGGAGGGAAGCAGGACATGGACATTTCTGTCCTTGAGGCTAAATTTTCTGCCATAAGAATCATAAACATGGAAATTGCCTTTTTCCAAAGCTGTATATGCCGGGTGATAATTTTCTGCTGAATTATTGCTTTTATCCGGGATACCGGAAAGCTGCCGGTATCTTGCAACTACATCCAGAAAAGCTTCAATGCGCGTGTCAATTCCGGCATCAGCGGTATGGCTGTCCAATTCAAGAGTAAGGGACGGTTTTTGTTTCATTATGTCCCTGAAATATCCTGTGACAAAACTATCGGGTCCGCAGCTGAAATTTGTAATATAAACCCCGAAAAGCTGCGGGTGGCGTTCCACGAATTTTGCCGCTTTGAGTATTGCCTGGCCTGTTGACCAGTACATGTAGTTTTCAGGCTCTTCACCGGCAAAATCCAGAAAGTCAATGGGAATTATCCTGCACCCCCGGGTTGCAAATTTCTGTGGAATACCCATATTTGCGAGTCTTGAAAAAGCGTTATAAGAGCGGCCAAACAAGACGATGGCTGTTTTTTCAGGGTCTGCTTCCAGTTCCTCCATGATTTTCCTTCCGATTGACTTCATTTCCTGTGTACACGTTGTATATAAATCACTGGCATATTGGTATGCGGCAATGCTTTCCTCACCGGTAAATCCAAGCTTGTTGCCGATATCACAGAATGCTTTTGAAATTTTCTCAGGATTGTCGGAAAAATCCAATACCGGAGCCAACAGCTTCTTATCTCCCAGTTCCTCAAAAGCACATTTAAGGTAGTATGGCTCACCCTGGGCAAAGGGGCAGGTTACGCTTGCATCGCCACCTTTTTCAAAATGAAGTTCCCTTACCTGGGGGAGGAAAACATAATCTACATCCATTTTAAGAAGCCGGGCCATGAGCCCGTGGGACAGCTCAACCGGATAGCAAAAGGCTGCACCTTTTCTCCGGATGCCCTCTTCATCAGGTTTGCCGGCAAGTACAACTTCCACCCCCAGCCGTGAGAAAAAATTAAAATAAAGAGGGTAGAGGGTATTAACCATTAATGATTTAATCATTCCGACCCTTATTTTGCCACGTTTATTCTCAACCGCAGCAGGAACGGCGTATTTCTCAAACATGATTTCTTCCCTTAATGCCACAAGATCCAGTTCCTTTAAATTATAGCTTTCGCTCCTGTGAAGATTTACATATTTGTTGCAGGCCCCGCCAAAGGGATATTTATTGCCTGCTATTTCCAAAACATTGATAAGGCATTTTCGGTCGCATTTCTCTTTTCCACCGTTGCAGGTAAAAGGTTTCCCGTATGAGATAGGCCTTTGGGAAAGCTCCCGGAGGTCAAAGGCCTGTTTTTCCATGAGGCCTGCCTTAAGCCTTTCCTTTACTTCAAGGGCAACACCGTAAGCACCCATAAGCCCGGGCTCAGGGGGCACGATTATTTCCCTGCCGATAAGAGAAGCCATTGCAAGGGGGACAGCCCTGTTATAGCAGACACCTCCCTGCATAAAAACCTTCCTGCCGACAGGCCTGTTTCCCTTAACCCTGTTTACATAGTTTCTGCATATGGAATATACCAATCCCGCAACTATGTCGGAGGTGCTCAAACCTTCCTGTATTGCGGTTTTTATATCACTTCCAATGAACGCGGCGCATTGGTCGTTAAAATTTGGAGGGCTGCCGCCTGAAATTGCAATATCAGCAATATCATGCATTTCAATCCCCATGGATTCTTTTGCCGATTCTTCAAGAAAAGAACCTGTTCCGGCAGAACATGCTTCATTCATGGCATAATCCGAAGCAACCCCGTTTGTTATATAAGTATATTTGGCGTCCTGGCCACCTATCTCGAATATAGTATCCACTTCCGGGTCAAAATGTACTGCAGCTGTTGCATGGGCAATAATTTCGTTGATTACACCGTCGGTGAGGGCGTGAAGCCCTGCTATTTGCCGCCCTGAGCCTGTAACCCCAAGGCCGGTTATGTTTAGGTGCACCTTGATTTGGGAGTTAAGGCTTTCATAACATTTTTTCGACGCATTGACCGGGTCTCCGTTTGTTCTCAAGTATTCGGAGGCAAGAATCTGATCATCCGAAACACGCATTATTACAGCCTTAGTAGTGGTAGAACCTACGTCCAGCCCGATTATGCATTCGTCACCCTCATTGGGAGTTCCCCGGACCATGCTCTTGAAAACAACCTTATCCTGAGACTGTGACAGGGGAGGAAGAAAGCCGAAGGAACTTTTTTCACTGATAAAGATATCATTTTTGCCTGTCTTTTTTGTCTCGTTGTTCAATGCCCATAAAGCTGCGCCTAATGCCTCAAAATAAATTGCCTCATCTGCTACTGTCAAATCCAGGTTATGTTGCAGCAAAAAATTGACCATCGCCTTGTTCCTGGCTGTTCCACCTGTCAACAATATGTGTTTTCCACCAATGGTGTCAACAAGTTCAATGATTTTGGAGGCCATCATGTTTGAAAGCCCGGCTACAACTTTCTGTTTGGGTACACCCTTGTTAAGGGCATGGGTACAGTCGCTTTTGCAAAAAACAGAACACCTGCCAGATACGTTGTAAGGTTCAATATCTTCTTCATAGGTGACATCGGAGGGGGTAAGCCCCATTCTTTTCAATTGCTGGAGATAAAACTCACCGGTACCGGACGCACATTTATTTCCGGTCTGAACACCGCAAATACGTCCGAGATTGTCAAGCTTATACAGCATGAAGGTTTCTCCGCCTGCTGATACAATTACATCGGTGCCACCATACTTTTCCTTTGTAAACTTGAAGGCCCATTCCACCGCTTCGGGCTCCGGTATTGAGGACATGTTTATAAACTGCCTGAACTTGCGGCCTGTAGCAGCCAAGCGGTCAATATCGTGCAAACCGAACATGTCAAATACTTCAAGTAGCTTTTCTTTTACATGCCCGTTATGGGCTGTCGTATAGGCCGTTTCTATTTTTATATCTCCATGGCTGCCGTTAAGTATTACAAGGCTTATATTTGAAGCACCAAGACATATACCGGCTGATCTCATTTTATCATCCTTCATTTATATAATTAAATTGATGTAGTTTTAGCGATATGTTAATAATAATTTAATTGATATCGGGTGTCAATGAATATTAGTTTGGCTGACTTCCTTCCCGATGAACCAGCTTATTAATTAGTTTACGGCACCAAAAAATAAATGATTGAGGAGAAAATAGAAATTAGCACAAAAAAACCGGAATCAAAGGTTCCGGTTTTTTTGTGTGTTTGGTAAACAACCTTTGCCGGCAATTAATTCATCCAGTAACAATTTTATCCTGGAAACAGTTTTTTGCCGGCAATAATTCTATAAGATAGTATTTATGTGTTTTTTAAATCAGCGGTAAAGGGGTCCTAATGCGGCACATGCCCTGAAGTCTGCGCTTTCATGGTCTTGAGTGCCAAATGCAGCCCAGGTGGCAGGTCTGAATATTCGCTCCTCGGATACATTGTGCATACATACAGGTATTCTCAGTATTGATGCAAATGTTATAAGTTCGGCACCAATATGTCCATAACTGAAGGAAGCATGGTTTGCACCCCAGTTTGCCATTACTTGATATACATCCCTGAAAGCACCTTTACCTGTTAAAACAGGAGCAAACCATGTAGTAGGCCATGTGGGATCAGTACGCTTATTCAGAGTTTCATGTACTTCCTTTGGAAGTTCTACAGTATATCCTTCTGCCAATTGCAGAACAGGACCAATTCCTTTAACAAGATTGAGCCTTATCATGGTTACCGGCATGTTTCCTCTTGTCAGAAAGCTTGTTGAGAATCCGCCTCCCCTGAAATATTCAGGGTTTGCAGGGTGGAAGAGGGTGGCATCAAGACACTTTTTGACCTCTTCCTCAGTTATATCCCAAAATGGTTTCATAGCCGGTTTATTGTCGATTTCTTGTTCTCCTGATCCATCCAACGCAGCCGCACCTGAATTGATCAGATGGATTATGCCATTTTCACCAAGGCCCTTTAATTTTGTACCTGTAACACGTTCAACCGCTTCGGGACTCCAATATGTTCTTACATCTGCAAAAACTGATGCCGTATTTGCAAGCAGGTGGCCAAAAAGCATTGAGACAGCATTCAGACAGTCATTTTCAGTTGCAAGTATGAAGGGTTGACGTATACCATTCCAGTCAAAACTGGAGCATAAAATTGTTTCCATGAAGTCACCGGTCGGGAAGTAGTCCGTCCACTGCCTCTGACCCTGGAAACCTGCTGCTATGGCATTAAAACCTAACGCTTCCTCACCATAACCAAGTTGTTTTAACTTTGGATTTCCTATCATAAGGTCTCTTGCAATTAAAGTCATCTTTATTATGTTCTGCCAATCACTGTCTTTCTTTTCCCGTGTGAGCTTCCTGCCAGTATTAACACCGGAGCCTTCCCTGCAGTTTTGCCTGACCCAGGACAGAGCCCTT
>DUMO01000014.1 GCA_012839865.1 Clostridiaceae bacterium | reverse complement strand
TTCGTATTACCTGGGCTTTATGGCAACATTTAAATTATAAAACCAGCATTATTGCAATTGAAAGAAATTCAAGGAGGGAATGTTAATTTATGCTTTGGAAAGACAAATACGAAATTGGAGTTCCTCGGATTGATGCGCAGCATAAGGAACTGTTCAGTTGCGTCGAATCGTTTTTGCAGGTATTGCGGGCTGAGGAGAGCTGGAATGAAAAAATACCGAGAATAAATGAAACGCTGGAGTTTATGAAAAGATACGTTGTAGAGCATTTCCGTGATGAGGAAGAATACCAGAAAAGTATTAACTTTCCTGAATATGAATACCATAAAAAAATACATAATGGTATGGTTAAATATGTGCAGGAGGTTTCCAGACAATATGAACAATCCGACAATAATGAGTATCTGATGCAACAGCTTGGGGGTAGACTTTTGGCATGGTTGATTAATCATGTAGCAGCAGAGGATCAACTTATAGCCGATTATGCCAAAAAGAAAGGGATGAGCGGGAATGATTGACAATCTGCAAAAAGCATTGGTCGATGCAACGCACAAGGTATTTAACTTGATGCTTAACGTTTCGGAGATTTCCGATCATCCGGCAGAAAATTTCAAATATGACGATGAGGTTGACATTGCCGTCAGCATTGCCGGTGACCTTTATGGAAAGGTCATTTACCGCTTTCCGGTCCCGACATCCCTGAACATGGTCAGAATTATGAGCGGTATGCAGTTTGAAGAGGTTGATGTTTTCGTTACTTCTGCCTTATCGGAGATCGCAAATATTATAAGTGGCAATGCACTTACTGCACTATCGGATACAGATGTAAAATGTGATATATTGCCGCCGGTGCAATGCAAGCTTGACGATGATAATGGATATGGAGTGAAAAGGAATTGCTGCATATGCACACCAATTGGTGAGATTTGTCTGGAAATAAGGATGAAGCGGGATTCCTGATCAATATGGTCTGGTTATTGCTGCCGGGCATATTGAGTTTTGGATTCAATTGGAATATAATCAAATTATAACTACTACAACTTAATAGCAGATTAGTACCGGATGTTCCCGCAGATTTTTTTAATTCCCAGAGTTTTGAATAATTTTGCAATCAATTAAAGAAAGTATATTTTAAAAGGTCTCTGTCCAGGATGCCTTTCAAAAATAAAAGAAAATTAATCGAGGAGGTAATGTTATGGCTAAATACGAATGCTCTGTATGCGGATTTGTTTATGACGAAGCAGAAGGAATACCGGAGGATGGAATTGCTCCGGGAACAAAGTGGGAAGATCTGCCGGATGATTGGGTATGCCCGCTCTGTGGTGCAGAAAAATCAGAATTTGAGAAACAGGATTAAAGTGAAGTGAAACCGGAGGAAAAGCAAATGAATGAAAACAAAACTCTTGAAAACCTGATGAAGGCCTTTGCCGGAGAATCCCAGGCCAACAGAAAGTATACGGCCTATGCGAGGCAAGCTGAAAAAGAAGGGAAACTCAACGCTGCTAAATTGTTCAGAGCCGCAGCCGATGCTGAAACTCTGCATGCATTGAAACAGTTTGAAATTGCAGGGAAAATCGGTTCAACTGCTGATAACCTGAAAGACGGTATTGCAGGCGAAACCTATGAATATAAGGAAATGTATCCTGAATTTGTAAAGGAAGCTGAAGCTGAAGGAAACAAAGCTGCGCTCATGGCCTTTACCTTTGCAATGAAGGCAGAAGAAGTTCATGCAAAGCTTTACGAGGAAGCTTTGGAGAATATTGACCAGACAGAAGAAGTATTCTACTATCTTTGCCCGGTATGTGGAAACATTGAGAAATCAATTCCGGAAAAATGCAAGATTTGCGGTGTTCCGGGAAGCAAATTTATTAAATACTAACCCTACGTAACAGTCTGGCAGGGGACGGTTTTGAGTCATACAAAGCTTTTATGGCGCAAAACCGTCCCTTGTCCATATCCGGGATGTTATTAATGTGATTCAAAGGTTATGAAACTCGGTCCCGGCGGTATGAGGATATGTGCCATTTGTCCAAACCAATCTTAACGTTAGATTAACACTGGGTAGTGTATGCTTATTTGGGGAAGAGGGCAGAAGGTTAAAGTATTTTATTCAGATGATCCTGATGGTGACACATACAAAAAAGTCAGCTTTATTGAAACCGGAAACCCTAATCATAGTGTTTTAAAAATTCGCATAGAAGATAATCTGGACAAAGCCGTTTCAATTCTAAACAAATCCGGGTTTAAGGTAAAAGAGAAAAATTATTATGAGAATGGTAATATTTATATATACCTGACTCCTGAGAATAATATGGTAATAAAGATGCGCATCGGATATATTGATAGAAAACTTAGCGGAAGAGTATATTAGAATATTATTCTGTTATGTCGAACCAACCAGGGCAAAGCGGCAGGCTTTTTTTCGAGCAGCTGCTTTTTTTATGCTTTGGCATTATTCCTTTTTCTATTAAGCTTATACTTTCCTTTGAAAAAATTAAAAAAGTACTTGCATTTTTATATAACACATGTTATATAATATTTATTATATAACATGTGTTATATTTGATGGGATTGTGTTGGGACCAGCGAAAATGTAAAGTGGTCGATAGTACATTTCAGCAACACAGAGTTTGGAGGTAAATAAAAATAATGTTACAAAAAAATAAATATGAGTATCAATACAATTTAAAGCCACTCAGTGAAAAAAGGGCTTACTATGCAGACATCAACTTTGACATGCTTGGAGAAATAATGGAAGGAATTATGAATTTGCCATTGAGCAAAATATATAAGTACTTCATATTTGAGCCTTTGGGTATGAAAAATACATATCTTCCTGAAAGCCAAAATGATTATGTGCCAAGTATCTATTATAAAGATAAGGCCGTTCATCGTCCGAAATTTGTTATGAGCAGCCGCGCAAGCGGCGGCTGCATATCAACTGCCCGTGAGATGATGATTTTTCTTAAGGCATTTTTTGGCGGAGGCTTGTTCAATATTTCGATTTTGGATGAATTATCAGTTTGCAATAAGCTGCAGGCCTCAATGGGGCCTATTAACTATGGAAGCGGGTATATGCGGATTCCCCTGGGCGGTCTTGCTACACTCTTTATGGGAAAAGGTGAATTAAAAGGTCATTCCGGTTCAACCGGGTCATTTGCTTTTTATTATCCCCACAAGGATTTATACATTACAGGAGATCTGAACCAAATGGCCAATTCTGCCCTTCCTGTAAGGCTGGCAATGCAAATTGCCATGATGGCAATTAAGTAAGTTCCAGGAGCTAATCCGAAAGCCCGTGACTTTAGCCTCTGGAATGAAGGCTTATTTGACTTAAAATATATTGTTAGTCTGACATCTGTCCAATATGATGCAGCACGCCTGCTCCTGCACTGGTAGAGCAAAAAACAAAGAAATACTTGAATTTCAGGATAACATATGTTACATAATATATATTATATAACGTATGTTATCCAGGGAGGGTGATGCTATGGGACCTAAAGTTAAGTTTACAAAGGAACAAATTATTGAAACAGCATTTGAAATAGCTCGAACAGAAGGAATAGAAAGTATAAGTATGAGAAAAATCGCAGAAAAAATGGGCAGCTCTGTAGCACCTATTTATGTAAACTTTAAAAACACTGATGAACTGAATGAAGCATTAATGGATAAGATCATAAGCATCAGCCGGAATTTATTAGAGGAGGAGAATACCGGGAACCCTTTTCATGATATCGGAATAGCAAGTCTTAGATTTGCTACGGAGTACAGCGTTATTTTCAGGGACTTGGTAATAAAAGGCAGCAAGTTCATGCAGGACTATGATAAAAAAATGACTCTGGCATTAATTGAAGAGATGCAAAAGGATTCCAAATTGACCGGATTTTCTGTTGATGAATTAAAAACAATATTATTCAAGATGAGGGTGTTTCAGGTAGGACTCTCGGTGATGGCTGCCAGTGGTTTGTTGCCTAAAGATTATAGCATTCAGGAAATGGAGGATATTTTGTCCGGTACTGCAGATGATGTAATTATGTCAGCAAAACTCAGGAAGGAAATGCAGTGAATAAAGGACTACCCGCTTGCCGGTTGTGCTATAATTATTGTCAAAGGCAATGAAACAGGAGGTTCATATGGAGCTTTCATTACATAACATCTTTTTTGCATTTTTTCTGACCATGCTTGCCGGATTGTCAACCGGTATAGGAAGCGCCCTGGCGTTTTTTACTAAAAGAACAAACCAAAAATTTTTATCCGGGGCCCTTGGTTTTTCCGCAGGAGTAATGATTTATGTTTCAACCATTGAGATTTTTGCCAAAGCACGGGAATCACTGGCCGCTGTATATGGGAGTACGAAAGGCTACTGGATTACCACTATTACTTTTTTTGCCGGTATTGCAGTAATCGGAATCATTGATAAACTGGTTCCTGAAACAGGAAACCCGCATGAGATGCATGATGTTGATGAAATGGATTCCCCCGGGGACAGCAGCAAGGCGTTGCTCAGGATGGGACTCTTTTCAGCATTGGCTGTAACTATTCACAACTTCCCTGAGGGACTCGCGACTTTTATGGGAGCACTTCATGATCCAACCATGGGTATCAGCATCACTGTAGCCATAGCCATTCACAATATACCGGAAGGAATCGCAGTGTCGGTACCAATTTACTACGCAACGGGAAACAGGAGAAAAGCTTTTATTTATTCTTTCCTGTCGGGCTTATCCGAGCTTGTTGGAGCAGTGATTGGATTTTTCCTGCTAAGGACTATTTTAAATGATGCTATGTTTGGCATTGTGTTTGCTGCTGTGGCCGGGATTATGGTTTATATTTCATTGGATGAGCTGCTGCCGGCTGCAGAAAAATACGGCAAGCATCATATTGCCATTGCAGGGGTGATTGCAGGAATGGCTGTTATGGCATTAAGTTTGATGATGTTCACATGAATTAAATTTGATATAGGGTGAGAATAAGACAGGGGACGGTTCCCTGTCTTATTTTACGCTTATGTTTCAAGACACAGAACCGTCCCCTGTCTCATGTTTCAAGACACAGAAGAACCGTTCTCTGCCTCATTTCTCACCTGTCTCACTTACCTGTTTCACTTAGGACACAGAACCGTCCCTTGTCTCATTTCCCTCTTGTCTTATTTGTTTGCAAACTGTCTTAATACACAGAACCGTCACCGCCTTATCGCTGGTAAAAATGCTAAACAAAATACAAATACATTGGCATTGATATAGAAAAATATGCTATAATAAATATGATTTTGACGATTTATTACGAATTTTGGGAGCTGGGGGGATAGTATAATGGCGGGTTTTTCCAGAAAAATGGGGATAAAATTTCGAATTACTATTATGTTTCTGGCTATTTCATTAACGCTTACCGGCTTGCTTATGTTTATGCTGTACAAACATGCATCAATGCTGATACTGAAAGAACACAGAGAAAAATCGTATTATACGGCGGAGCAGGCTTCCAGTCTGGTAGACATAGATGAATTTGTAAAGCTTAAGACTATTGAAGACGAAGCTACTCCCGGATTTGCAAAGATAAGGGAAGAGCTTGTCAGAGTTCGTTTATTAAGTGGTGCGAAATATGTTTATACTATGCGGAAAACAGACGAAGGAGATTTCATGTATGTGGTGGATGGCTCTGCAGAAGAAGATTTTTCACATCTGGGTGACACTGAAGAATCTGCGCCGGAATACGAGCAGACATGGAGCGGTGAACCTTTTACTGACACCATGATATTCGAAGATGAAAAGTGGGGCAACCTTATCTCTACATATTATCCGTTAAAAGACAGCAACGGAGCCGTGGTCGGATTTTTGGGGATTGATTACAGCGTTGAATCAGCCCTTAAAGGACTTACCATGCTCAGGACCATATGCGTTATTATTATGGCAGCATGTGCTGCGATTATTCTGATAAGCGGTTTGCTACTATCCGGCAACATTTCAAATCCGATAAAAAGAGCGGCTTATTATTCAAATCAACTGGCGGCTTTAAACCTTGGCATTGAAATTTCAGAGAAAGATCAAAAACGTAATGACGAGCTGGGAGATCTGGCCCAATCTCTGCAGAGTATAAAGGAAGGCCTTCTGGGCATTATCACTAAAATCAAACTTTCATCTGAACAGTTGGCTGCCGCCTCACAGCATATGGCTGTACTGTCACAGGAGTCAACAACTGCCATAGATGAAATCTCAAGGGCTGTTGACGAAATTGCCAAAGGAGCATCGGAACAAGCCCACAACACGGAAACAGGTGTTTCAAAGGCGATGTTGTTGGGAGATGCCATTGACAAGGATTTCGAACAGGCAAATCATATCAGCGATGCTATCAGCAATGTTACTGATGTTGTTCAGGATGGCCTTGCTGAAATTGAAAGACTGATTAAGATCACCGAAGAGAATGCTGCAGCTTACGAGACTATTTACGATGTTATCAAAAAAACAAATGAGAGTGCACAAAAAATAGGACAAGCCGGCGGTATTATTGCTTCCATTGCAGAACAAACAAACCTCCTGGCTTTAAATGCAGCCATAGAAGCTGCCAGGGCGGGAGAATCCGGAAAGGGTTTTGCGGTTGTGGCAGGAGAGGTAAGGAAACTTGCCGAGCAATCAAGACAATCCATAAAAGGAATCGAAGAAATAGTCAATGAACTGCAAATAAATTCACAAAACGCAGTTAACGCCATGGAAAAAGTAATTGAAATCGAAAAAGAGCAGACTGAAAGTGTTACAAAAAGCGGCGAAAAATACAGACTGATTGATGAGGCGATGAAAGAGTCCAGGCAGGCAATTGCGGAATTGAATTCGTTGGGGCAGAATATGGTTGAAATGAAAAATGTCATATTAAAAACCATGGAGAACCTGTCCTCCATTGCACAAGGAAATTCTGCAACTTCCGAAGAAGTGGCTTCATTAACCGTTCAGCAGACTTCATCAATAAAAAATCTCTCAGAAACCAGCAAAAATTTATCTCAACTTGCCCAGGATTTGCAAAGTACCATTGCGAAGTTCAGGATGTGAAAACAGGAGATAATTTTATGCCTTGTGGTGCACTGAAAAGTAAGAATGTTTTGGCCGGCTCAGTTATTCTGGTTATAATCATGTTAACAACCATGGTTATGCCTTGCTTTGCCACTGAGTCTGTTCCGGTAAAATTTGAAAGATTTCATAATGTATTGCTGGCGGAGGATAATAAGACGAACCAGCTTGTTGTAAAGTCAATATTGGAGCAGATTGGGATAAACACCATTATCGCCGGTGACGGAAAGGAAGCTGTGGAACTGTATAAAGAGCATGCGGACAATATTGATTTGGTGTTGATGGATTTGCACATGCCGGTCATGAACGGTTATGAAGCTGCGGAAAAAATCAGGGAAGTTTCTGCCAAAGTACCTATCGTGGCAATGACCGCGGATGTTATTTTAGGTGTTCGCGAAAAATGCGAACAAAGCGGTATTTACCATTACATCAGCAAGCCTTTTAATCCCGAGCAGTTTATACAAACAATCAAAGACATTATCCTGGAAAATGAACCCGGCATAGATACCCAAACAGCCATGCTTGACCGGCAGACAGGCCTAATGAATATGGGCGGCAACGAAAAATTGTATAACGAGGTGCTGAAGGAATACTGCAACGAGAATCAGGATACACTGGAAAGGCTTGATGCGGCAGTTCGCGGAAAAAGGTACGCTGATGCCGGGCAAATTGTTCATAAGTTAAAAGGCAGTTCCGGAAGCATCGGTGCCAAAGCTTAATGCGTTCAAATTCTTGAACAAACTCAAAGAGTGCGGATATAATGATATCTGTGTTTCAATAAATGTTTCCGTAGTTCAACTGTTGAATCCGGATTTTCCGGGCAGGCTTCTTGAGTTGATAAACAATATGCAGGTTAACCCGGATAATGTCTGCATTGAAATTACCGAATCGGTCTTTGCCTCTGATATGGAAACTACTAGATGTAAGATAACACGAAAAAAAGAAAAGTGCAAGGCCTGTGAAGAATAGTCAAGGCAGCACAAATAGTCCTGGTGTAGTACAGGACGGAATGAACCTTGAAATCTGAATATT
>DUMO01000087.1 GCA_012839865.1 Clostridiaceae bacterium | reverse complement strand
CAATTCCCCTCATCAAACAGCTTCATGAGATAAGACAAATATGAGCATATAAAATATCTTATAGATTATATCATATAAATTTATTTTTGCAAACACATGTTTGGTAAAAATTTCAGATGTGTTTTGAACAATTGCTTTACAGACGCACCAATAAACAATCGTATATAAAACTGTGGTACAGCATCAGTAAGTAAACAAGAAATATGCAATATGAATGAAATGTATGCAGAACAATAACAAACGGCTTATTTTGCCAGAAAAAAATGTGAGATAAAGGCAAAAATGCGTGAAAAAACAGGATGTTTTTATAGCCTTTTTTAAGCCTGTGAGGGCGAGTAAAAAGCGGTAGCATTTTTGCCTTCATCTCACCCATTGGTTTTCTTAAAATAAGAGCCTTGTTCTCAGAAAAACACTCTTTTCCAAACTTGATTAAAACAGTGCCAACTGCTTTGGATTCAGTTTGTCTTCATCCTTCAGGTATCGTCCTACCGCAGGAATGTTTTTGGTCCTGTAATATTCCAGGTCCGAAAGCCCGGAAATCTCCACGGGCATGACTCTGGAAAGGACACTTCCCTTTTTGGAGGAAAGCACCTGAACCCCCTGGGAATCCCGTGCCGCTTTTGGATTTATTTTTGACGTGTCAAATACCAGGACTTTATTTATACTGCTAACCGCAGCAAGTTCCATATCATCCTGAAGATACATCATGCATACAAGCTGCGAAAGGCCCGAATAGGCATTTGCAAGCTTTTTCCGGTTGGTTTTTGTTGCATAGCTTTCCATCTCGATTTTTGCAGCCTTTCCGTTCTCGTAGAAGAAAAGCATATGTCCCTTGTAATCCTCGGTTGCCACAATATATATTATATCTTCACCGTCTTCCATTCCTAGAAGGTTGACAAGGTAATCCCCCAGGCTGCTTGCCTTGCAGTCGGCAATCTCATGCACCTTCATCTTATAGACTGTTTGCTTGTTTGAAAACAGCAAAATTTCAGCTTTGTTGGTGGCATCAATTTCCTGGATTATATAGTCATCATCCTTCAGTTTATGCTCAGGATTTGTCCTGAGGGAAGTAAGGGGTATCTTTTTAAGGTAATTTTGTTTTGTGAGGAAGAGTTTTACGTTGTAGTCCTCTATAAAAATCTCCTCGGTAGCCACTTCCACATGCTCGTCTCTTATAATTTCAGTACGCCTTGGAGTACCAAACTTTTTGGCAATCACACCAAGCTCATCTATAATAACATTCTTTATTCTTTTCTCGTTACCATGCAAGTCTATAAGGTCTTCAATCTCTTTTCTGAGGGTGTCTACCTCGCTGATTCTTTGCAGGATATATTCCCTGTTAAGGTTGCGAAGCTTGATCTCCGCAATAAATTCCGCCTGTACCCGGTCAATATCGAACCCCCTCATAAGGTTTGGTATTACTTCGGCATCCTGGTCGGTGTTCCGGATTATCCGGACAGCCTTGTCTATGTCCAGCAGGATTTTCTTAAGACCTATAAGAAGGTGCAGTTTCTCCGACTTGTTTTCAATGTCGTATTTTACCCTGCGCTTTATACATTCAATACGGAATTTGAGCCACTCATCCAGTATTGTTTTAATCCCCATTACTCTGGGACGCCCGTTTACAAGTATGTTGAAATTGCAACTGAAGGTGTCCTCAAGGGGTGTCAGCTTGAACAATTTCATCATAAGGGCATCCGGGTCGGTGCTTCTCTTAAGGTCAAAGGTTATCTTTAGACCCTTTAAATCCGTTTCGTCACGGATATCGTTTATCTCTTTTATTTTACCGGACTTAACCAGGTCTATCACTGCATCAATGATAGCTTCGGAAGTTGTCGTATATGGTATTTCATAGACTTCAATACAGTTGTTTTCCTTGTCAAATCTGTATTTTGCCCGTACCTTGAAACTGCCTCTACCGGTTTTATAAATGGACCTTATTTCCTGCTCATTATAAATAAGCTGGCCCCCTGTAGAGAAATCAGGAGCTTTGAGGTATTTATCCACATCAACGAATTCATCCCTGATATACTGTATAGTGGTCTCACATACCTCTGCCAGGTTGAAGCTGCATATGTTGCTTGCCATACTTACGGCAATCCCCTGGTTTGCATTTACCAGAACATTGGGGAAAGTTGTGGGCAAAAGGGTCGGCTCCTTCATGGTGCCGTCATAATTGTCTACAAAATCAACCGCGTTTTTGTCCAAATCCTTGAAGATTTCTTCACAAATCCTGTCAAGCTTGACTTCGGTATACCTTGGAGCGGCAAACTTCATATCCCTTGAATAGCACTTTCCAAAATTACCTTTGGAGTCAATATAAGGATGCAAAAGAGAACCGTTTCCCCTGGTCAGTCTTACCAGAGTTTCATATATGGCCGAATCACCGTGAGGATTCAGCTTCATTGTCTGCCCCACCACATTGGCGGATTTGGTTCTGCCGCCGGCAAGAAGGCCCATTTTGAACATTGTATATAATAATTTCCTATGGGAAGGTTTGAAACCATCAATCTCAGGTATTGCCCTTGATACAATAACACTCATTGCATATGGCATGAAGTTTTTCTCAAGAAAATCAACTACATTCTGCTCCGTATAGTTTGCACCATGCATCTGTTATCCCCCCTTGGCATTCTTATCCTTGGTATTTAATTAAAACAATCATGTCTTGACATTTGTTTATAAATTCCCGGTATTTCCGTCCCGAGTCCGACACATCCGGGAAATCAACTTGCATCCGGTACATCCGGAAAATCAGCTTACGTCCAGCACATCAAGGTATTTATACCCGTTCTCTTCAATATAGTCTTTACGGCCCTGAATATCGTCCCCAAGAAACATATTGAAGAAGAATTCAGTTTTTTCAATATCATCAGGTACAACCTTTATCAGTCTTCTGGTGGCAGGGTTCATGGTGGTCTGCCACATCATTTCAGGTTCATTCTCACCTAAACCTTTCGACCGCTGAATTGTGTATTTGTCTTTTATACCCGCTATAATATCGTTTTTCTCCCTGTCCGAATAGGCAAAATACGTTTTCTTCCTGGTGGTTATCTCGTACAGGGGCGATTCCGCTATATAAACCTTTCCTTTTTCAATAAGTGTGGGAACCAGCCTGTACAACATCGCCAGAATCAGCGTCCTGATCTGAAAACCATCCACATCGGCATCAGTACAAATTATTATTTTACTCCAGCGCAAATTCTCCAATTCAAATGTATTCAATTCCTTATTGTGTTTAGATTTGATTTCAACGCCACAGCCCAGCACCTTTAGAAGGTCTACTATTATTTCGTTGTTGAATATCTTGTCATATTCAGCCTTAAGGCAGTTCAAAATCTTTCCCCTGACAGGCATTATTGCCTGGAACTCGGCGTCTCTCCCAAGTTTGCAGGCGCCCAGGGCGGAATCCCCTTCCACAATATAAAGCTCTCTTTTTTCTATGTCCTTGCTCCTGCAATCAACGAATTTTTTTACTTTTGAAGCTATATCACTACCGGTGCTGAGTTTCTTCTTAATATTAATCCTGGTCTTCTCCGCAGATTCCCGGCTACGCTTGTTAACCAGGACCTGCTCAATAATTTTGTCGCTCTCGATTTTATTCTCAATGAGGTATACTTCCAGTTGTTGCTTTATAAATTCCGTCATTGCCTCCTGAATAAACTTGTTTGTTATGGATTTTTTAGTCTGGTTCTCGTAACTTGTTATGGTTGAAAAGGAATTGGTCACAAGAATAAGGCTGTCCTGTACGTCTGTAAAGGTTATTTTTGCTTCATCCTTGTTGTACATTCCCCTTGCTTTTAACGCCTTGTCTATCTCATTTACAAATGCATTTTTCACAGCTCTGTCGGGAGAGCCTCCATGCTCGAGAAAACTGGAATTGTGGTAGTATTCAAGGGCATTTATTTCGTTATTGAAGCAAAAGGCAATTTGCATCTTAAGCTTGTATTCGGGCTTATCCTCTCTGTCCCTGCCTTTGGTGGAGGTTTCCCAAAACTGCACCTCTGTAAATCCTTTGCCCTGATCCAATTCCTTTACATAATCAACTATTCCGTTTCCATATACGTATTCAAAAGACTGATCCGATTCTTCGTCATACAGCCTGAAAGTAACGCCTGAGTTGACCACAGCCTGTTTTTTAAGCACATCATGGAAATATTCAAGGGGAATATTAATATCCGTAAAAACTTCAAGGTCCGGCTTCCATTTCTGAATGGTGCCGGTATGTTCATAATTGCATTTTTGCTTTACAAGGCCGCCAATATTGACTCCCTTCTCAAAATGCAGGTCGTACCGGTACCCATCCCTGAACACGGTTACGTCAAAATATTCGGAGCTGTATTGTGTGGCACAGCTTCCAAGACCGTTAAGTCCAAGGCTGTACTCATAATTCTCCCCCAGGTTGGTTTTGTATTTTCCGCCTGCATAAAGCTCGCAAAATACAAGTTCCCAGTTGAATCTCTGCTCCTTCGGATTGAAATCCAAAGGAATTCCACGCCCATAATCAACCACCTTCAGGGACTTATCCTTAAACCTGGTTATTTCAATTACCTTTCCAAAGCCTTCTCTTGCCTCGTCAATGGAATTGGAAAGAATCTCAAAAAAGGCTTGCTGGCAGCCTTCAAGGCCATCTGAGCCAAATATTACTCCTGGTCTCAGCCTGACCCTGTCCGCTCCCTTTAAAGCGGATATGCTTTCGTTATCATACTTTCTGACCCTGTTTGCAGCCTTGTTTATAGCCATAATAACCCCTTTCAAAATACAAATTGATTATCTGGGACACCGGATTTAACCAAACCTTTGAAAATATTTTTGAGTTTTATTTTACCTCTACACATACAGGTGCAAGGTTTTCTGAAAAGCTCATGGCGTTAACAAACCTGGCTTCTATTACCATCTTTCCTGTCTTGTCAATAAATCCCCATTTAGGGTTATATTCATCTCCCACATTGACCGGGCATAATCCCTCGCTGAAGGATCCTGACATGTAGAATTGAGGTTCAATCACTATTTTCCCTGTCTTGTCAATAAATCCCCACTTGCCGTCTTCCGCCTGAACTGAAGCCAATCCTTCGTTAAAACCGTTAACCATCTTATAGACCGGTTCGATGACAATATTCCCGTTCATGTCTATAAATCCCCAATCATCAGCAATGGTGCTGTTGCTTTTTTTGATGGGTGCCAAATCTTCATTGAAAGTTCCTGCATAACCAAATTGGGGAGTAATAACAACTTCTCCTTTTTTGTTTATATATCCCCATTTCCCTGATTGTTCGCTTCCCATCCTTATGGGAGCAAGCCCCTGGCTGAATATGTTTGCAATATCAAACTTCGCTTCAATGACAATATTGCCGTCCGTGCCGATATAACCCCACTTGTCATTCACGAGAACCGGAGCAAGTCCCTCTGTGAAAACAGTCGCATCGGTATATTTGGTCTCGATGACAACTTCGCCATCATGATTTATATAATTCCAGGTACCTTTACCTTCCTCACCGATTCTCACAGGCGCTAAACCATTATAAAATCCACGGGTTTTATAATAGTTGTAATCTATGGCAATTTCGCCGTTCTTGTCTATAAAACCCCATCTTCCAAAATCCATATATCCCAACCATACCGGGGCCAATCCTTCGGTAAAGGGGTATGCAAGGTTGTATTTCGGTTCTATCACCATGTTGCCTTCCTTATCGATGTATCCCCATCTCAAATTATCGTCCAGCCCGCAAGCGGTTGAAGTCAATATAATAAATAATGCAGTAATTGCAATCAGCAGCAGTTTTTTCATCAAATCAAAATCCCCTCTATTGCTTGTTTTCGTATGCTTTTGATAAACAAAAGTTCTGTTTTTATTCTACCATAGCTGCTTATTTCTTACAACAGCATTATTATGGTACCGGAAGCTTGTCTTACTCGCCCGTTAGTTATTCCTTTCTTACCTTAACTCCCTGGGGCGTATCTTCCAGAATAATACCCATTGCCTTCAGCCTGTCACGGATTTCATCCGCAGCCTTCCAGTTTTTCTCTTTCCTTGCTTTTTGCCTTTCCTCTATCAATGCCTTGATTTCCGGGGAAAGTTCGATTTCATCATCCTTTTCTTCCTTTACATCCCCTAAATTCAGTCCAAGGATGGAATCCATTTTAACCAGCAAATCAAACAGCTGTGGAGATTTATCCGGATATCTGATAATATTCCACACCACACTCATGGACATCGGTATGTTCAAATCATCATTTATTGCTTCGTCAAATTCCCGCTTAAATTTTTCAACTGTTTCATTATCAACTTTTTGATTCCCAAGCTTATGGGCAAGAGCACCAGCCTTTAACCTGTCAAGGGCAACCTGTGCCGAAGCCAGAACCTCCCAGGTAAAATTAAGCTTGTTCCTGTAGTGGGCATTCAGGCACATATATCTGAAAGCAAGGGGCTCATATCCTTTGGCTTTCAAATCGCTTATTGTATATACATTTCCAAGGCTTTTGGACATTTTCCCGTTGTCCACCAGAAGGAACTCCCCGTGCAACCACCTCTGTGCCGAAGGTTTCCCAAGAAGCGCCTCTGTCTGTGCAATCTCGTTTTCATGGTGAATGGGTATATGGTCTACACCGCCTGTATGAATATCAAACTCATCCCCAAGATATTTTCTGCCCATGGCTGAGCACTCAATGTGCCATCCTGGATAACCCATTCCCCAAGGGCTTGGCCACTGCATAATATGTTCCTTTGGTGCTTTTTTCCAAAGAGCAAAATCCGCCGGATGCCTTTTTTCCTGGTTAACCTCTATCCTTGCGCCGGGCATAAGGTCCTCAAGGTCGATTCTGGAAAGCTTGCCGTAACCTTTAAACTTCATTACATCAAAATATATTCCGTCACTGGTCTCATACCCGTATCCTTTTTCCTCAAGACCCTTTACAAAGTCTATCATCTCACCGATGTGGTCGGTGGCCTTGGCAATAATTTCAGGCCTGCCAATATTAAGGGCTTCTATATCATTGAAGAAAACCTTTGTATAATACTCTGCTATTTCCCAGGGTGATTTTTTTTCTTCCATTGCCGCCTTTACAAGTTTATCTTCTCCTTCATCGGCATCAGATACCAGATGGCCTACATCTGTTATGTTCATGACATGCTTCAGCTTGTAACCGTTGTAAATCAGCACCCTTCTGAGCAAATCCATAAATATATATGTTCGCATATTACCTATATGCGCATAATTGTATACTGTCGGACCGCATGAATATATGCTGACCTCGCCTTCTTTAATCGGCTTGAATTCTTCTTTTTCCCTGGTTAGTGTGTTATACAGTTTCATAATAGTCTCCTCCGGTATTAAATTAAAAGGTTGTATGGAAAAAAGTTTTATATTGCATCAGATTCTTATCAGTTTATATCATAACCTTTTTTATCTCAAATGTCTAATTTTCAAGGGTTCTTTTCCCCGGTTTGCGTCTGATTTTTACAGGCTTTGCTCCAGCTTCCCTCTTATTTGCAAATACATTTTTCTCAGACGCATATCCAATTATAAAGCTTTCCCCAGACTTTCCGCTTATTTTCAAAGTCTTTATTCCGGGGTTACGTCTCATTAGGAGTTTTTTTCTCCGTCATGGCTCCGGTGCTCTGTTCCAACATTTTTTCAAGCCGCTCCATTCTCATAGTCAACCTGCAGATTTCCTGAGCCACCGGGTCAGGTATGTTAACTTGATCCAGTTCTTCTGATTCAATTCTTACAGGCTCGACTTTTTCCATACCTCCTCTTACCACGCGGGCCGGGATGCCGACAACGGTTGTATTGCTTTCCACTTCCCTTGAAACAAAAGCATTTGCACCTATTTTGGCATTGTCCCCCACCTTGAAGGGACCCAGTATTTTAGCTCCCGCTCCGATTAGAACATTATTTCCTATTGTAGGATGTCTTTTCCCCGTATCCTTTCCTGTTCCTCCAAGGGTTACATTATGGTAAATAGTACAGTTGTCTCCGATTTCCGCCGTTTCACCTATTACTATGCCCATTCCATGGTCAATGAACAGCCTTTTGCCTATCTTCGCTCCGGGATGAATTTCTATTCCCGTAATAAACCTGTTGAACTGGGAAACCAGCCTTGCAATAAAAAACATTCTTCTGTTGTACAGCCAATGGGCGATACGATGAAAAAAAATGGCATGGAATCCCGGATACAGCAAAATTACTTCAATCAGGCTTCTTGCTGCAGGATCCCGTTTTAAAATAGACTTTGCATCATCCAGCAATGCTTTGAACATATTTCCACCACACTTGTAAATATAACTTAATTGGATCTACAATTCCAAATAAAAAAAATGCAATCATTTTGCAACACATACCATTCCTCCCTCCGGTCCAACCGAAAGCAAGGCATGCCGGGCAGTAATTGCTTTTATGATATATTACCACGATTATTATAACTAATACCACTATTATTTTTATAACATTTCTTCAGAAAATGTTAATGGTTGTGAACCATAAAATACTTACAAAGGTTTGCAAAACAGTATGAGCATCTAATTTTATTGGAGATGTCTGTCATATTGTCTCATTATTACAACTATCCTGGATAATATATCATAACTTGAATATCTGTAAATAGTCTAATTTTTATATTACTGCTTGCTTTCTGGAAATTATTAAAGGTATTGAAAAATAACTATAATGATAGAAAGTAAAAGTTTTTCTTTTATAGGTTGCTTTAACTTTGATTTTTGAAGTAAAACATATTATATAATGAATCCTTTATATTACAAAAGGAGCTCAAAGTCCTTTAAAAAGGCAAAGACGGTTGCCAGCCGGAACCGGTGACAACCGTCTTCTTCTTTAATTGAGGGGGTTGACCTACAGGTTAAGTAACCTTTTCAGGCAGCCCTTTTTTGGCAACACTCCCTAATGGCATTTGCCTTTGTTAACGTCTATAAGCTCCCGCTCAGTCTCCAGTGCCCCCGGGAAATCCAGTTTCTGCGGAGGGAAGAACTCATCAACAGGGAAATCAATTGACTCAAAGAGTTCACATGGTTCATCATCTGTTGATGCAATGCATTTCTTGTTAGGTACACAAAAATCAAAGGCTGGTATAAGCAGTTGAACAAACCGTGCAAGCTTGATTATGGAGAAAATTCCAACAGTTGCTACAACTACTTTCCTGCATCTTATCTCAGCTTCCTGGCCGCGGATGCTTTCAACATCAACTTCATACTCTTCCTCTTCCGCCTCAAGAGCCTGTGCTACACTTCTTGGGAGCTGATTGATGCTGAAATAATCATTGCAAACTACTTCAGCAAGCTCAACAATTCTGGAATTAAGGCATATCGGCTCAGCAACTTCAATCTTCGCAATTGGCTTGTTATCCTGCTGCAAGCCGGATTTTACCGGAACATCCAGGCCTTTTTCAACAAAGTGGGACTTGAATATTTTAACCTGGCCTTCTGAACCAAAAAGAATAACCTTTTTGTCAAACACAATAACTCCGTTCCTGGTAATGACTTTTGTTCCATGGTCGTACTTAGGTACAATAAAGTTGAGTTTTACCCTTATGAAGAATTTGACATCAACCGTATAGAAGCCTCTTTTAAACGGAACCGGCTCCACATCGGCAAATACATCAAGAACTTCTGCCTCATTGCATTTTACACCGATTGCATTATTGATAATTCTCTGAATATTCGGATCCCTGAAAAATACACGGGCATCTTCTATACAGTCTTTATCCTTACAGGAGTCGTATATTTTTTCCGTTTGTATACATACGGCTTCTCTGCAACGTTTAATGTCATCAGGCCGGATCGGACCTGAAACAACTCTGTCCTCAAAGCTCATATATTCCAATTCTCCTTTCCCATTTTATTAATTTTTACATTCTATCAATATACATAATATGTAGTTTCGCCTTTTTGGTGATTTCTTTGGTTAAGTTTGAATGAGTATTTTTTATTAGTGGCTTAAAAGAAAATCATATTTCATATATATAAATAGGAAAGCGAGGTGTTACAATGTACAGCCCTGAATTTAAACATTATATTTTCAAAAAAACATCAGGTATAACCTGGCATATATTTTTCAACGAAAAACACGGAATATGCTACAGGACATATGATGAGGGCACCGGCTGGTCCACGGCCGAATTGCTGGTAAAGGACAGCTTGCAGGATTATTACGCCGAATTGGACGGTAAAAATCAAATACATATTGTGTACCAGGATTTAAACGGTAATATCAATTACCTTTTGCATAATGGGAATACTTATACTGCAACAAGTGTATTAAGGAGCAAAATGCCTTCACCCTATAGAAAATCTATTTCCTGCATTCCCGGTGAAAATGGAGTAAATATATTATTTACTGTAAAGCATAAAGACAGTTTGCTGTTGGCGCATCAGTTCGCCTCCCTGAGCAATCCGGGCACTCCCAAAACAATTGATTATGTAATTGACGGTGAAATGCCGTATTCTTTTACCTGCTCAAAGAACGGTGAAATAAATGTATTTTATCAGGTTTATGATGGCAAGTTTCTTCAACTGGGTACAAAAAAACTGAATCCGTCCACCGGCCAGTGGGGGGAGTTTACGCCAATAACCAGATATAATGGCAATTGCGAGTATCCAAAACCGTTGACGGATAACAGCGGCACGGTCCATGTATGCTACCAGCGGCAGCAAGACGGGCAATACGAGTTTGTACATCAAAAGAAAGAACCGGATAAAAACATATGGTCCCATGAAACTGTTATTCAAACCTCCGGGCACTCCTTTAGGAGAGCAGCGCCGGTCATCCTGGAAAACAATATAATAGCCTTTTGGATCAGGGGCAATGCAATACATTTCAGCTATTCGCCCATTGACAGCGATTCCTGGAGCCGCCCCCAAAAGTACTCAATGGACGGAAACCGTGAAATAGAATGTGCAAAGTATACGACAAACATGATATATGAGCAAAACAAGATAATTTCCACCGAGATACCGGTCGTCTTTTCAAGAGGCTATAAAATTGCGTTTTGGGAGGAAATTAAGACTCCGGATGACACCACACCCTCAAGTCAACTGAAGAGCCTTATCGTGGACAGCTTGAATGCCCTGAAAAATAGTGTGGATGATTTAAAAAAATCGATTGCCCTGCTGGATGAAAGAATTCTGAATCTGGAATCCGAAAAAGATTACATCAAAAGGGAACTTGTAAAACTTGCATTAAGTCTCAAGGACATGGAAAGTGTAAAACCTAATTATGCCCTTATTCATGAACAGATTGAAGGGCTGAAAAAAAAGAACAGGGAACTTAGTGATAAAATAAAAAAAGTTCTTGATGAACCGGAAAAAAGCGATACAGTTTCAATAGTATCCGAAGATGACCGGTAAAACATAAGAACCAAAAATTAATCCCGAAATGCCGTTACCTAAATTTTGACACCTAGCCCTATCGCCAGGTGGGTGTTCTGTTAAAGGATTCAACCTTCCTCTGCCGTTGCGCAAAAGCTTAAGCTTTGCGGCGGTATTATTCTGAGGCCTGGTATCTTCCTCTAAACGCGAACTCCCGTATAAAATGTGTAGGTTCAAAATAATAGGTTCATTCGAACATTTCAGGATTATGTATTCTATTTTGCAGCTTCCGCCTGCAACAAAGAATCTTAAGGCAGCAGCATCTTTTTTAAATATATTATAACCTGATTAACAGCTTTTAGCCGCTTGCCGTGCAGGTTTCTTGCTTAAGTACATTATAGCACCTTATAATTTTCAAGACAACAAGTTTTATAATTTTAAACAACTTTTAAATCAAAACAATTTAATATAGCTTGAATATGCTTTATATATTAACATGTTTCTAGCCAGTCCCTTGTTTGACAACGTATATTTGCACTATTTTCCATTTTATTTCTTTTTATATTACATTTGACCACCGACAGTCTGTCAGACTTATTTGTAGTTCTGATAAATTTTTTCATATCTTCTTCTGGTATAACCGGAAACAATTCTATATATTTCCCTTACAGGTATGCCATGGGCAAGACCTTCCTCAATAAGGAGATGCGCATGGGAAAGTGGTAAACGCATTGAGTATCCGCAGCCATCGCGGGCAATTTGGCAGGGAGTTGATACCACCTCAAAAACATAACCTTTCCGCTCCAATATCCTGCAAAGCTCATAAGCATGATTTCCCGAATCAAAATTAGCTATACACCACTCCACTGTAATCACCTGTACCTTTAATATATCGGGTTGCATTTTCCCGATTTTATTTGAACGATCCAGTATTAGAATATTTTGAAGAGTACAATATTGTTACTTTGGAGTTTTTTTAGCTGTTAGATGAACATGCAGCTCTAATACAGCTTTTACATGCCCCCTATTTTGTTTTCTCTTGCATAATAGAAAAGATATTGCTGGGCATAACCTGCAAGGCTGCCGAATTTTTTCTGAACCATATCCATTATTTTGGCCTTGCCCGGCTCATACCCGAAATACAGCTCTTTCATAACCCTGGCGACCCATACGTCAACCGGAAATACATCAAATTTTGTGCCGCTGAACAGGAGAATGCAATCAGCCACTTTCGGTCCCACACCCGGCAGTTTTAAAAGTTCTTTTTTGGCATCACCGGTGCCAAGGTTTTTGAGCCTGGTTAAATCAAACTCCCCGTTTGAAATGGCATGGGCGGTCTTTACAATGTAGCTACAACGGTATCCCGCCCTGCACTCGGCAATTTTGTCAACTTCTGCATTTGCAAGGGCATCGATTTCAGGAAAGGTGTAGTAAACTTTACCCTTATAATTCATTTGTTTTCCGAACATCGCAGAAATTGCATTAATTATTTTCGTAATCCTTGGAATATTGTTATTGGCCGATATTATGAATGAAATCACAACTTCCCAAAGGTCCTGCTTCAACAGACGGATTCCTTCTCCAAAACTTATTGCCCTTCGCATAATATCATCTTTGGAAAGAATCTCTTTAATCGCTGAATAATCAATGCCAAGGTCGAAATAATCAAACCAGATTCTTATAAAATCATCAACAGTGGCATTATCAATAATAATTGCATTTCCGTCTTTCCTGACATTGACAACCCTGTCCATGGCAATACCTGTGAAGCTCCCGTCCTGCTCCTTTTTCCAGCGGAAACACTGTCCGCTTTCAAAAATGTGGACAGGATCAAAGTCTTTAACGTTATCAACATACACCTTGTTGTTTTCTTCTCTGATTTCATAACCTCTATATATCAAAATCAACGTCCCCAATCTTTTTCAATATTATAATTATATATTCCCTCTTTATGTTCACTCAAAGCCATTTTTTGTTCATATAATAATTTTTTGAAGGCATATTATTATGTGGAGGATATGTGCGGAGAGCATCGCAAGTATTGTTAATTAAATGTGTACAGAACAATGACAAATATTGTGAAAGAAACGTGTACAGCTTTTTTCTTTCCTATGGCATATTTCAATATATATGATTGTTCAGCGTAACAGCACTGTTATGTAAAGTTATTTTGAAGGCGGTCACTTTGTGTGTTATAATCGAAATGGAAGATCATCCGGAATAAGGAGAAACTTTTAAATGAAAGAAACCATATATACAATACCTGTAACAGAAGCTTTCTCAGTAGATTGTGAGTGCCCCATGTGCTTACTTGAAAAAGACTGCGAAGAAAAAAGTGTTGAATACTTTTTAGGGCCGTCATTGATGGAGCCCGACGTGAGAATTGAGACCAACAAGAAGGGCTTTTGCAAAAGGCATTATGAGCTTATGTACATTAAGAAAGCCAACCAGCTCGGCCTGGGTTTGATGATTGACACTCATTTGTGTGAAAAGAATGCATTGCTGAATAAGGTATATGCAAAATACGGAGGCAAATCAAAAAAGGAGACTCAGGCTTCCCTTCTGAAAAGAATGACTTCCAAAAGCAATTCAACGGAAGTTCTGGTGGATAATCTTATAAATGAAATAGACTCAATACTTGCATCATGCATAATATGCGAAAAAATCAATTACACCATGGATAAATTCATAGATGTAATTCTTTATTTATACTTTCATGAAACTGATTTTCAAAAAATCTTTCAAAGCAAAAAGGGATTTTGTCTGAAGCATTTAAGAATGCTTCTTGAAGGAGGAAAAAAGCATCTTAATACAAGGCAACTTGCTGTTTTTACCGAAAATCTCATGACAATGGAGCTTGAAAACCTGAATAGAATACAGGAGGAGGTCAACTGGTTTACAAAAAAATTCGACTATAAAAATAAAGATAAACCCTGGGGCAATTCTAAAGATTCTCTTTCCAGAGCGATTGAAAAAATCACAGGCTATTGCAAGCTGGTATAAAATTCTAACTTGTATTCAACATTTCATTGCTATGTAATGTGTTTTCCACCTGAAGATTTTAGCCGGACATGGCTATGGGAAAGGAGTGTTCTAAAGGCGGAAAGCACATATGTATACTTTATCAGCATTCCAGTTTTTCATCTGTAAAATTACCTGTCATCAAGGTTTACTTAATTATCCTGATAATATTATATTGCTGAAAAATTAAATGGTTACATTAATTTATTTTATGAATACCTGAATTTACATAAGACAGGATGAAATTATGGCAATGCCTTATATGAACGGTTTTCTCATTAAAGCTGGTGCAAAGACAGTGAACATTCAATTTTTATCCAACTGACACTGAAGGGCTTTTTGAAAAACAATCAGTTCTGACTGTCATCTATAACAAGGCTTTTGGCTGTTATATCTATTGATTTGATATTTAAAGCTGTAAGCCATTCCACCTCTTCAACAATTTTATCCCGTACTTTTGTAAGCAAAGGTCTGATAACATACCCGTAATACAATACCAAATCCATTTCCATGTGAATACCGTCCTCATGGTTGGTAACCCTGAACCTTGAAATACGGTTTACACCTTCCATGGTAGTGGTAACATATTCTACAATCTGGTATATGGTATAGTCGGAAATCGTATACCTACCTAAATAGCTGAAAAATGGCCTGACAACCGACTTTTCCCCAACCAGCTGATATGTCCCTTTTGTTTTTCTCCTGAAAATTTGCAGGGGATCAAGAAAATAACCGGAAAAATCTTTTTTTATTTCAAATGTAGGTACAGGTATAACATGCTTGCCTTCCTCTTTTCTTGTGTTGAGGGCTTGCTTGATTTCAAATTCGCTGGCGACATCTTCAATATAAATAATCCTTGAAACTTTGGGAAGGCCCAGATTTTTGGCTATTGCTTCAACCATGCCGACAGAAGTTCCCAATATCAGTATGGAACATTGCGGCGATTCTTCAATTATTTTTTTAACTTCCTCTGCGTGTTCCTTATCGATAAATAAAGCTCTTTTGATTGAGCCAACTTTCGTTATCTCCCTTTTGGCCGACTTTCCTCCAACAATATTATTGCCTTTTATCAGAAGACCGTCATCTATAATAAATTCGATATTATTCTCTTTTGCAACCCAGGTGGCCCGATGACTTTTACCTGTACCGCTTGCTCCTACAAAACCAACAACTTGCAATGCCGCAATCCTCCTAAAGCCCAAAAATTTTCAGGATACTCACTGGTGGCAGCCATGATATATTTTAACATAAATATTATTAACATAGAAGATTCAGCAATAGTCACGTCCGGTGCAGAAAAACACGGAAGTTCACGGTCATGCTGACTATATTTGCAATTTTGCGCCGGTGGATAACATAAATTGAACAGATTCATTGTATAAAAAAAGAGAGTCCATATTGGCTCTCTCTTTTATTTCAGACATTTTTCTTTTGTATCTTATGTTAAAAAAATTGTTTATCTTTTGTTGGTGAGATAATTGAAAAAGAAAATCATTTCAACCCTACATCATGTGTAATGGAAAATGGTTCTACACACTATATTGTATCATTAGTTTTTCTTTTGTCAATACAAAAATTTTTACATTTCATTTTGCATGAAATATTTTTATTAATTAAGAAGTTTATTGTCAAAAAAAAATAAAAACAGGAATACCTGTTATTACAATTTCAAGCATGCAACTGCAAGATTAGACCAATCTTCAGCTGTTTTGCTTTTTAATTATATTAAGAAGGCAAATTTCGCACCCATTGCAAATTACAATCTTGCCGGTAAAAACATTTTTTATTGTTTCGAACAATTCCTTGTTTTTAAATTGACTCAAGCAATGTATGATCACTTTTTCCGGAGCAAGGGTTATCAATGAACTTACCAAAAGGTCGTCATAATTGACCTCACCCTGCGAAATTTCACTGGCAAATTCTTTTATGCACTCTTTGGTTATTTCCTGTTTGCTGTCGTCAAGAAGTATATATTTGCCATCATAGTCTGCAATAATATGAATGACCTCAAATTTAGGTTCCTGTATGTCTACAAAGTATCTCAGAAGTTTTATGAACTCCTTGTATTCCCGTTGCATCAAGTAGTCATCCACTGCCTTGTCGACTATATCCTCCAGCTCTTTCATATACTCCTTTAGCCTGAAGTTGACAAATCCCTCAAGAATAAGATTGTTTGAACTTTCAAAATAATCAATTAATCTTTTAACTATGGTGTTATACCTTCTTACTCTGAACAGCCCGCTGAGGAAATTCCTTTCCTCGTTGTTGATTATCCTCATGGCATTTTTTACTATTTCTTTTTTCTCGGGCGCATTGAAATAACAGTAGTTGGTATTGATTATTCTTTCCAGAAGTTTTTCCTCATATTGCTTGATGATAAAATGTGCCAGTGCATTGGATACATGTTTTCTAAATATATCAAAATTGGAGGGGTTTTCCTCCTTCATATGCCTGTCATTATCCAACTTACAAATTATTGAAGTAGAGCCTCCTGCATCTACTTCATCTATGGAAAAGTCAATTTTATTGTTTTTCAGACTTTGAAGTTCTTTAGCTATTTGCTGTTTTACATCTTCAGCACGCTCATTAACTCCAATGCAAAGAAATTGCATTCACAATTCACATCCCTTCAAATGTAGTATATGTCCTCAAAAAATTTTGTATGCAATGACTGCAATACAATTTCGACCATGCTGCCGTATACTGCAGCATTTTTGCACAGGGATTGTAATACTTATTATAATAAATCCGGCATAATATGATTATTTCCCAACTAAATTTTCCCGCGAAGGTTGGTTAAATCATGCAAGATTCTATTTATATTATATGAATGAACCGAAGTGTAAGTTACATTACAATTGTTTTAAATAGCAAAGCACATATTTTCAAATATATTCATATTATACTAGGGACAGATAATTCAAATTTGATTTTTTCCTAATTACATACAAAATAAAACAGGTACGGAGAAACAAAAAGAATATTATGCCTTTCAATTACCAACTATTCATACTGACTGCCTGACTTACAGTCGGCAGTTTTTAGATAGCGCCGCGCCTTTCAATGAAGGCGCGGAATTTTTTCCAGTATTTTTTATGAATTTATGCAAAAAATAGAGGAGATAATACAGTTAAAAATATATGAAAGGAATGTTGTACATGGATAGAACACCCCTTGATAGAATTGCGCTCGTTTTAGTCATAATCGGAGCGCTAAACTGGTTATTGGTCGGATTATTCCAATATGACCTGGTGGCAGATCTTTTTGGTGGAGCAACTTCATTCGTCAGCAAGGCCATTTACACAATAGTTGGGCTTGCAGGTTTATATACCATTAGTCTTTTATTCAGGGAGGCAGCTCCTGCAAGAGAATAGCACAGGCACATATCCGGCAAAATGCCGGTTTATTTTAATCGAACCAATTCCGACCGGGGTATACAACACTATTTAATATCGGGGCGACTCTTGACAAAATGAAGGGTACACTGCTTTTCCTGTACTCTTCTTTTATTACCGTTTGATAAACAGGTTTTGCGTGAAAGTTTCCTCTGAAACATCAGTTTTTAGAGTCATTTTGTCATACTTTTTCAACAATTTTCCCACTTCATACAAACCATACCCTGTATGCTCCTTTTTTGTGGTAAACCCCAGGTCAAATATTTTATTCAAATCAATGTTGCCGGAAAACGTATTGATGATTTTTATATTGATTCCATTATTGGATTTGGAAATATCCAGTTCCATCACTTTTTTCTCGCTTTCCGCCGCCGCTTCCAGGGCATTGTCCAACAAGACTCCAATGATTCTGCAAAAATCAGGAAGCGATACATCCCCGATGCTTATCTCGGAACAAACATTAATATTAAAAGTAATGCCATTCTTTTCGGCATAAACTAATTTTGAAAGGAGCAAACCATAAAGGGGCGGAAAATTTTTTATATAAGAGTTCAACAAAAACATATTGTTCACATATTTTGCATCCATTAATATGTGTTTAAAATACTCCTTCAGCCTATCAATGTCATCCAGCTTCAGGTATCCGTCGATAACCTGCAATATATTCCCAAAATCATGCTTAAAGCTGCGGTATTTATCAATAACTGCATTCTGGGTTTCCATGCAAAAGTTGCAGTAGCCCGTGTACTGCGTATTTTTTAACGAGTCAACAAGTTTTATGGATATGTAAATGCAGTACCCGCACAATAGCATCAGAAAAAGCGTATTAATCAAATAAAACTCAAAGGGAATCTGTAAAATTGAGTTTGTAAAAAATAATATGTTTGGTATTAGAAAAAGTGCCAATATGGAAATATTTGAAGCTATTGCGTATATTAGTTTGGCCTTGTCGTCAACATTTGTCTTCAGGCATTTAATAATTAAAAGCAGCGTGAACACTAAAAATGCCTTTATATACGGTACTCCGATGTCATTATAAATTGCTGTCTTCATCACTGCCTGTTCTGTATGATAAAAGACAATATTTGTTATCCCGATACTGACAGTTTCAAAAAAAATTGAGGAAAAAAGGGTTAAAATTGCAGCATAAAAACTATTCAGGACATCAATTTTGCAAATATATATATTTAAAACAAACAATGCTACTGCAATTGCCGATATGTAAACAAGAATACTCCGGGCGGAAAAGGCTGAAAGCGTATAATGCACAGTTGTAATTATAATTGAAAACAATATGATTTTTAATAGATTGAATTCCTTCTTGAACCAGGTTAAGATTATTGTGCTGTAAAAAATAAATTGCAAGAATTCTGATAAAAACAAATGAATACTTTGATGAATTATTATCATTATGCCGCCTCTTCCAACCAATATAGTCAAGTTACCAAATACCTGCATCCATACCCCCCGCAATAAATAGGCATTTCTTATAAATTACCTGGTATATGGTATATCGGTATAATTGGATATTAATTTACTCAGGCTGAATCAAGTACTTTCAGGTTAGGAGGAACAATTAGGCAAGGTTGCATGTTTTTTCATAAAAACACCGTATTTTGTTGTGAATAAAGAACATTCTTTGCGTTGTTTTAAGGCATCAACTGAAATATATTTATTCGGGAACTTTCTTAGTGCAGGCATTACCTTTATATAATTACATTGAATGTTCATTCTCTTCATATCAACATTCTTTACAAATTGTTCATAATTTTTTGTAAGTATTATCATTGAAGATATACTATAATTAGGGTATCATATTATTAAGCCAATGAAAAGAAATATCTTTTCTGGGAAATGAAAGTACTAATATTTGCACATGAAAGGAAGGGATTTGCTATGATTGTTAGAAACTGTGCCGGTGGCATTGTTTTCAACAATGACAACAAAGTATTGCTGTTGAAGAATGAAAAAGGCGAATGGGTTTTTCCCAAGGGAGTAATCAGAAACAGTGACCTTTCACAAGAAGTAGCGGTAAAAAGAGTTAAGGAAGAAGCCGGTGTTACGGCGGAAATTGTTTCAACAATCGGGCACACCAATTACGAATTCTTTTCTGTCACAAGGCAAAAGCCAGTCTGTAACAAAGTTGTTTGGTTTATAATGAAATCCTCTGATGACAAAGTTAATATCTCTGAAAAGGAAAAATTCAATGACGGTGGATTTTACAGCATGGAAGACGCCCTTAACATGGTAACATACAGCCAGGACAAGGCTATTTTGAATTTATCGTACCGTGCTTATTCGGAGATGTCACAAGGGGTTTAATTGGGGCTGCTACCGGTGAATACGTTGTTGCAGGAATATTTAACAGTTTCAAAAGAGACAAGCAGTGAAATTGAAGAGAAAAAATCAAAGTTCATTGCGTCGGTCAAGCCTGTGTTAAAAGAAGAAGAGGCTCTTGAATTTATAAATGCCATAAAGACCAGGTATTGGAATGCAACACATAATGTTTATGCATATATTATTCAGGGCAGTTCATTAGTACAAAGGTTCAGTGACGACGGGGAGCCATCCGGCACAGCGGGTGTTCCTGTTCTGGAAGCAATAAAAAGAACAGGTGTTATAAATGCCGTTGTTGTAGTCACAAGATATTTTGGCGGCATCAAACTTGGTGCTTCAGGGCTTGTAAGGGCATACGGAAAAAGCGCTCTTACCGGGCTGGAAAAGTCAGGCATTGTTAAAATGCGGTTATGTACGGAATACGGTATAAAGCTGGATTATTCATCATTAGGTAAAGTTCAGAGCTTTATTTCCGACATGGGTTATAATATAATAGATATATCGTATACTCATGAAGTTGAAATACGTGCATACATACCCGAGATTAAATCCTCTGACTTTGAAAAATCAATTATTAACTTGACAAACGCCAAGGTTTCCTTAATCAGGGGCAGTTCATTGTATGCACCGGCATAATCAGGCTGATTATCAATCACTTGTTGATTGTTAAAGTAAATAAACGTTCATATTATGCAGGAGGTTAAAATATGTCAGGACATTCAAAATGGGCAAATATTAAACATAGAAAGGAAAAAAGCGATGCCAGGAAGGGTAGTGTATTTACCAAGCTGGGAAGATTAATTGCAGTTGCAGTTAAAGAAGGCGGTCCCGATCCTGTTTCCAACACTAAACTGGCTGATGCAATTGCAAAGGCAAAATCAGAAAACATGCCCAATGACACTATTGCAAGAAGCATAAAAAAAGCGGCCGGTGACCTGGATGGTGCAGTTTACGAAGAAATTTTATATGAAGGATATGGCCCCGGAGGAGTTGCAATAATAGTGGAGGCAATGACCGACAACCGCAATCGGACTGCAGGAGATATAAGGCATTATTTCGACAAGTTTGGGGGCAACCTGGGTACTTCCGGGTGTGTTTCCTTTATGTTTAATAAAAAAGGAGTCATCATAATCGAAAAGACCAATAAAGTAGACGAAGATGAATTAATGATGGAGGCATTGGAATTAGGGGCTGAAGATTTTAATACGGAAGATGAGTACTTTGAAATAACAACCGACCCGGCTGATTTTTCAAAGGTAAGGCAAGGTCTTGAGAACAAAGGATATATATTGGAGCAGGCTGAAATCTCTATGGTTCCCACAACTTATACTTCCTTGAACGAAGAACAAGCCCAACTGATGGAAAAACTTATTGACAACCTTGAAGACCACGATGATGTTCAGAATGTATACCATAATTGGAATCAGGACTAAATCCTGATGACAGGGTTAACAGACAGTTTATAGGAAAGATGTCTTTAATCAATATTACAAAAATAATATATAAAATAAAGGTGGGTTAAATCACCACCTTTTATATTTTTCCCTTTTGGACTGATGGAAAGACTTACAAACCTCGCCACCGTGTTTATTGGCCTGCTTAAATGGCCTTATTTCAATCCTGTGGATCCAAAACCACCATTTCTGTTTTTTCCGATTTTTTCGACGGAGTCGGTTATTTTGATTATTATTTTAGGAATTTGATTGAGAACAATTTGGGCAATCCGCTCACCCTTTTTTATCCTGTATGTACCTTTAAAATTGCCTTTGCTGTCCAAATCAAATATTTTATCACTCGAATTGCAGGTACAGGAAGTGTTTGTCATGATTATTCCCAGTTCACCCCGGTAACCGCTGTCAATCGTTCCAGGTGAATTGCTCACACGTAAAGGAGTATTAAGGGAAATACCGCTTCTGGGTCTGACTTGCAGCTCAAAACCCTCAGGTATGGCAAGTTTAAGTCCGGTGGGCACTACAACTGTCTCTCCCGGGCTAATGGTTACATCCTTCGCAGAAAAAACATCCATCCCGGCATCTCCGTCCCGTGCATATGAGGGAATTTTTGCTCCTTCCCTGCAAATTTCAAAGTATACATCAACGTTCATATGTCCTCCGATAACTAGCCTCTGGGTCTTATGCTGTTTCTTAAAGAATTTCGAACTTCGTTAAGCTCGGCTTCCCTTTTTGCCAATTCCAACTGGAGCTCAGTACACTTTTCGTTCAGTTTTTTATTTTCACTGCCCAGATTCATATTTGTGCTTTTTGCCTGGTTAAGCTGCTCTTTAATGTCCTTTAATCCCCGTTCCAAATTTTCTTTTTCTTCAAGAACCGCAAAATAGTCATCTCCGATATTCAGTGCCGCCAATACGGCAGCCATGGCGGTGCTTAACCTGTTGTTCTTTTTTGCAATTTCAGTAATTTTCTTATCTACATACAAAGCTACTTTCTGGATGTATTCCTCCGATTTCACGCCAACCAGTGTATAGTCTTTGCCGGCAATCCTGACTTCAATTTTATTTCTGTCCCCCAATCATATCAACTCCTTTAATTATCAATAGCTTCATTATCATTTGTTTCATCTTCATAATGCAATAATTTCATTACCTCTTCATATCTGTCTTCCGGCACAATTATATCTATCCCGCCCGAAGGCGCACCCAATATGTGCCCGTCAACCCCTTTTACCTTTCTTATTACAGGTATTCCGGCTGTCTTTAACAAGCCGGCGGTTATTTCAAACTCAATATCATTGGCGACAGTTGCTACACTGATCCATTGTGCAGCAGGAGCTTTATCATTTTCATTCCGGTTGTTTTCCAACATGCACACCTCTCTTTCAAACATGCTGCAAAATTTTTCAACCTGCCGGTCAACTGCTCTCTATCAATGTTTTGGGTTTTGCAAAAATCATCCTGCCTGCGGCAGTTTGAAGTACACTGGTTACTGTAACTTCCACCTGCTCACCTATATATTTTTTCCCTCCGTCAACTACGATCATGGTGCCATCATCAAGGTAACCAATTCCCTGTCCGTTTTCCTTACCGTCCTTTATTACCTGCACTTTCATCTCTTCTCCGGGTAATGCAATTGGTTTGAGGGCATTTGAAAGTTCATTAATGTTAAGCACCGGAACATCCTGAATTTTGGCTACTTTATTTAGATTATAATCTATTGTAAGAACTTCTGCATGAAGCTTTTTTGCAGCTTTTAAAAGTTTGCTGTCAACTTCGGTTTCTTCAGGGATATCAACTTTTTCAACCCTTACCGGATAACCAAGTTCCTTTTGCAGGATATTAAGCACATCAAGACCTCTTCTGCCCCGGTTCCTTCTCAGGGGATCCTCAGAGTCTGCAATATGCCTTAGTTCCTCAAGGATAAAGGCCGGTATTATGAGTTCGCCTTCAAGGAAACCCGACCTGCAGATATCCACGATCCTTCCGTCGATAATTACACTTGTGTCGAGAATCTTGGGGTAGATGTTGCCTTTAACCTTTATCAGTCCCTTTTTTTCAAGAAACGATTCAAGGAAAACTTCATTTTTCTTGCTTACCATGATTCTGATTCCAATACAGCCAAAAAGCACATTGGCAAATATGGCAACGGGCACACCTACTATATCCAGTTTATTGAAAGGAATCGAAATAAGATTGGCGACTATGAGTCCCGCTATCAGTCCAATGATGCTCAATGCCAACTCAAGCAATGTCATCTTTTGAATGTTGTTCTCAATGGAATCCATTAAGTTCATGACAAGTTCAATTATCTTGTTGCTTGCCGAATAGAAAGCAACGGCAACAATCAGAAAAGCTGCGGCATAGATAAGTATTTCAAATTCATCGGAAATTCCAGGGTTGCTGTATGCCAATAAAGTTCTTGTAAGTGTATACCCCGTTATACCGCCAACTAGAGAAAAAGATACCTTGATTACATTGTTCAACACAGTACTATCCACCTCAAAAATTTACCACATTCAATAAGTCCTGTTGCGCAGTTTGCATGTTCAAAATGCGGTATATAAATCCCCTTTACCCACACTTTTTCAGAAAGCAGTTTTATCAAAAAATGAATTTATAATAAATACTATATACATAAATTATCATTTATCAAGTTTTCAATTTCGTCCTGGTCCATGTCTTTAACCAGCACAAGCTCACTGATTAGAATCTGTTTGGCACTGTTGAGCATTTTTCTTTCCCCTGTAGACAATCCTTTCTCTTTATCTCTCAGCATCAGTGACCTCACGACATCGGCAACTTCAAAAATATCTCCGCTCTTTATCTTTATCATGTTCTCCCGGTACCTTTTGCTCCAGTTGCTGCTTGCATGCTCATCATGCTCTTTCAATATCGAAAAAACCTTTTCAACATCCACTTCATTAATTATTTCCCGTATGCCGATTTCATCTGCGTTGTCAATAGGAATCATGACTTTCATATCGCCGATAGGCATCCGCACAATATAATAATTCTGTTTTTGTCCCAGTATCTCTTTTTCTTCAATTGATTCTATCACTCCTGCACCGTGCATCGGGTACACGATTTTATCTCCCACATTAAACATACATATCCTCCATCACTGAGCACCAAGGCAAAAAGTCGCATGATT
>DUMO01000086.1 GCA_012839865.1 Clostridiaceae bacterium | reverse complement strand
TACTGCAAGAGGATTGTATCCATCTATCCTTTCTGCATGCATTTGTTCGGGGTTTATGCCGGCACCCAGCCTGGCAAGCATGCCATATCCCATTGTCTCTCCGTCTGTCTGACCACCCATGCCATATTGATTATTGAAGAAGTTGAATATAATTGGCAAACCACCATTGTATTCACCTTCCCACAGTTTTTTATACTGGTCCATGGTTGCAAGGCACAGAGCTTCCCATACAGGGCCGCAACCTAAAGAAGCATCACCAATGTTGGCAATAATTATACCGTTTTTCTTGTTGATTTTTTTATAAAGTGCCGCACCGGTGGCAATATCGGCTGAACCTCCGACAATTGCATTATTGGGATATATACCAAAGGGCAGGAAAAATGCGTGCATTGATCCCCCAAGGCCCTTGTTGAAGCCTGTGACCCGGGCAAAAATTTCCGCAAGTGTTCCGTATATCAGAAAATCAACTGCCATGTTTTTAACATCGCTGTTGTTCCCTTGTTCCTTTTCGATTATGTTCAGAATTTTTCCGTCGTCATACTCCCTCATTATTTCAAGCAATTTCGAATCATCAGTTTTCCAGATGGCAGACAGGCCTTTTGCAATAATTTCACCATGGCTTCTGTGTGAACCAAAAATAAAATCATCTCTGTCCAACAGGTATGCCTGGCCGACTGCAGAGGATTCCTGCCCTACGGAAAGATGTGCCGGTCCGGGGTGGTTATATTTGATTTCATTATACTCCCCCGTGGTCTTAATCAAATTCAGCATTGTCTCAAATTCCCGGATTATTGCCATGTCCCTGAAAATTCTAAGAAAATCAGATTTTGAAAAGTTCTGTTTTTCCTCTTCAATTGTTTTGTCATACTGGTTGACAGGTATATCCCTGAAAACAATTTTACCTTTCTTCCTGACAATTGATGGATCTACGAACTGCGATTTTGGCATTCTTTTCACACTCCTTGTATTGCATGTTTATATTCCGACCAACTCATCAAATGATTAACATTGACAGCATGAAAGTTAACTTGACATAAAATATGAAGTTACAGGGAGGTTTGGCGCAGTTATATTTTATGCCAAGTTAATTTAGCTTTGTTTCGGGTAACAACTTTTGTATAAGAAACTTATATCTCAATTTACATCATGAATAATGCTTCACGTATTACTTCACATACCGTAGGATGCGGGAATACCAGTTCCTTTAATTCGTCAATCCTAAGCTCGGCTTCAATCATCAACCCTGCTCCATAAATAATCTCGGATGAATAGTTGCCAATCATGTGAACTCCAATAATGTTCCGATGTGTGCTGTTCACCAGTACTTTGCAAATACCGTCTCCGCCCTCATTTTCCGCAAGATACCTTCCACTGAACCTGAGGGGTACAGTTGCCTTTAGATATTCTATCCCTTTGTTTTTAGCGCTTTCTTCGGTTTCACCCACGCATGCCACTTCAGGATTTGTATAAATCACTGAAGGTATTGCATTGTACCTGACATGGTCTTTTTTACCTAAAATGTTGTTTACACAAACCTCTGCATGTCTGTAAGCCACATGGGCAAGCATCAGTTTCCCTGTTGCATCTCCTGCTGCATATACTCCCGGAATATTTGTCCTGCAGCAGTCATCAATCACGATGCATCCCCGGTTAAGTTCCACGCCAATGTTTTCAAGTCCCAGACCCGCAGTTGAAGGCTTTCTCCCAATGCTGAGGAGCACCTTTTTGGCTTCCACCGCAGCTTTTTGACCGTCTTTTTCACAGTAAACCAGACCGTCTCCAATTTCTGTAACCTTGCAGCCAAGTTTAAAATCAACACCTTTTTTTGTATAATTCTTCAGCAGTATTTCAGAAATTTCCCTATCGGTATTTCCTGCAATATGATCCAGCATTTCTATAACCGTAACTTTGCTGCCTCCCGAATTGAAATAGGAAGCCATTTCAAGTCCTATAACTCCGCCTCCGATTATTACTAGAGATTCCGGAATGTTTTCTATGTCAAGAATTTCTTTATTGGTAAGAACAAAACCCTTTGAGAGTCCCTCCGAAAGTCCTGGTATGGGTGGAACAACAGGAACCGAACCGGTCGCAATCAATAACCTGTCTGCCGTGTAAGTGTCGCTTCCGGCGCCAATAATGAATCCATCTCTGTCTTTGCCCATTATCCTTGCAGTATCTTCAACAACCTGCACCTTGCTTTTTTTAAGTTGTGCATTTATACCTGCGGTAAGGGTTTTCACCACTTTGTTTTTTCTTTTTATTACTGTCTCGTGGCTAAAAACCGTGTTTTCGTTCACCACCCCATATTTTTCGCCAAACTTTGAATAATCCAATATTTTTGCAGAATGAAGCAGTGTTTTTGAAGGTATGCACCCTTCATTCAAGCAAACTCCTCCAAGATGGCTTTTTTCAAACAACAATACATTAAGTCCTGCACTGCCTGCCCTTTCAGCAGCCAAATACCCTGCCGGGCCTCCGCCTATTATAATCAAATCGTATTTCATAAAAACCTCCATCCCACCGCTTAAAAAAGACGGTGCCACAAATTCATGATTGCCACCCAAAAAGTATTCCGGTTGTATAACATATACAATATATATTTTCAGGATTGATTATTTCGTAAATGTCTCATTCAAAATTGCCTGATCTACTTTTTGAGTAGTGGTTTTATCTTACCTGTATATTGTCATGTTACCATAAGTTTACTTTGCAAGCAAAACCGTAAAATTCTCCAGATTGCTCTTCAAGTCCTGCAAAAACCTTGCAGCTACAGCTCCATCCAGGGCTCTGTGGTCAAAGGTCAGAGACAACCCCATGGAAGGATAGTACTTAAATGAACCGTCAATCTCCCTTGTCTTGTATGTAATGGTGTTTACACCAAGTATTCCGGTTTGAGGTGGATTTAAAATAGGAGTGAAAGATTCTATTCCAAGGGATCCCAGATTTGTGACGGTAAATGTTCCTCCCTTTAAAAGGTCGGGGTTAATGGTACCTTGCTTGCATTTCTCAACCAAAAGCTTAATTTCAGAGGATATATTATTCAATGACTTAAGATTTGCGTCATATACAGTCGGTACCATTAATCCCCTTTCAGTGTCAACCGCTACTCCAAGGTGCACATTGGTGAACAACAACAACTTATCTTCCTTGTAGTGCGCGTTTAAATACTTATGCTTTACCAATGTCCTTGAAACAGCAAAAACGATAATATCATTCAGCGTAATATTTTCTATTCCAAGAGAATCCTTAAGCTTCTTTAACTGGCTCCTGTATTCAAGAATTGCCGAAGCATCAAAGGAAGTATTCAAGGTAAGCTGGGCTGTGTTTGATAAAGAATCATGCATAGCCTTTGCTATTACCCTTCTGATTCCTGAAAGCTTGACTTCCTCGAATTCAAGATTATTAGCTGCAGCAGCTTCAGGTTTTGCCTCTTCTTTATGTATATCAGGTTCCCGGGAAGCAGGTTTTCTTTCCATGTCACCAAGAGTAATTCTTCCGCCCATTCCTGTACCCCTATAATCAAAAGAGCCGGAGTTTTTATACTCATCCCATGCAGCCGGAGTTATTACAGGTCCTTTTTCCCTAAGAGCAACAACATCTCTTTCGATTATTCTTCCGTCAGGACCTGAAGGCACTGCAAGCCTGTAGTCAACAAAGGATTTTTCGGCATAATTCCTTGCCCGTGGAGAAATTTTTATCCTCTGGGATTCATTTTCCGGACCTGTTGAAGGAATTTCAGTTTTTTCCTCAAGCTTAGCCTCCCCGGTGTTTTCGGAAGAATTTAATGCCTCCTCTTGCTTTCCTGTGTCTTTCTCTTTATTTTCATTATTTAAATGCGGATTATACTGTTTTGTGTCCTCCCCGGCTTCTCCTATAACACAAACATTAGTCAGGACAGGAACATCATCATCCTCTTTAAAAAATATATCCAGTAGTATGCCGTCTACCTGTGCTTCTTCATCAAAGGCTGCTTTATCGGTTTCATATGAAAACAACAGGTCTCCTGTCTTAACAACATCCCCTATTTTTTCATGCCATTTGGATATAATACAGCTTTCAACTGATTGTCCCTGGCGGGGCATAATTACCGGTGTTGCCATTTAAAATCTCTCCTTTGGCTCTTAATCTATGATTGCATCTTCATAACAAATTGCTTTCTGTTATTTACTTCTGCCGTTAATATTTTTCATGTCTGTTCCCCTTATAGCCAATTAGTTTTCGGGAGATAATCATTTGTATAAAAATATAAGTTTATGTTAATTTATTTCATATCCATGTTATATGTTATCATCGTTTAACACGGATTGTCAATACTAAAATCGAAATAAGCTTACTCTTTTTTTATTTTTTTGTGCAAATACTTGAAAGCCAGATTAATTGAACGTGCTGAATTACTGCTTATTTAACGGATAAGCGGGTATAACCTTTACATTGTTCAGGATGAATTTCAGCCAAATCGCTCGGAAATTAAATATATTGCATTTCAATAATATTGTGTTATAATATAACACATAATTGTTAATTTTAATAACAGACAAAATGTATGTTATATAATTTCATATGCAAAGCACTAGCTCGAAGGCAATATTTTATTTTGGCAAATTACCGTATAATAGATTATAATAATTATTTTTTAACAAAAGGGTAAATTATAAAGTAAAGGTGGGAGATTATATTGAAGACAAAAGCAGTAAGATTATATGGAGTTCTGGATTTAAGGCTGGAAGAATTTGAGCTTCCACCTTTAAAAGATGATGAAATCTTGGCAAAAGTCGTATCTGACAGCATCTGCATGTCAACTTACAAAGCTGCAATACAGGGTCCCAACCACAAGAGGGTTCCTCATGATATTGACAGAAAACCAATCATAGTAGGCCATGAATTTTGTGGAGAAATACTCCAAGTCGGAAAGAAATGGAGAGATAAATATAAAGAAGGAAGCAAGTTCGCCATACAACCGGCCTTAAACGAAAAGAGCAATCCTTATGCATCTCTGGGCTATTCTTTTCAATATATCGGAGGTTGTGCAACATACATAATAATACCAAACGTTGTTATGGAACAGAACTGTCTGTTAAATTATGAAGGAGTTTCTTATTACCACGGATCCCTGGCTGAACCTACATCATGCATAATAGCAGCCTTCCACTCAAATTATCATACAACTGCCGGCAGCTATGTGCACAGCATGGGCATTAAGGAAGGCGGCAATATGGCAATTTTAGCCGGAGCAGGTCCTATGGGGATTGGTGCAATAGATTATGCAATTCATTGCGACAGAAAACCAAACCTGTTGATAGTAACTGACATTGACCAATCAAGACTTGACCGGGCTGCTTCAATATATACCCCGGAAAAAGCAAAAAAGAACGGCGTAAACCTGATATATGTTAATACGGCCGCTATTGAGGATCCTACGGCATATCTGCTTTCATTGACAGACGGAAAAGGATATGATGACGTATTTGTATTTGCTGCGGTTAAACCGGTGGTTGAGCAGGCAGATGCCATACTGGGAAAAGACGGATGCCTTAACTTTTTTGCCGGACCTACAAATACAAAATTTAATGCAAATTTAAATTTCTATAACGTACACTACAACTCAACACATATAGTAGGTACAAGCGGCAGCAATACCAATGATATGCTTGAGTCACTGCAATTAATGGAGAGAGGTCAAATCGATCCGTCTTCTATGATAACACACATAGGCGGACTTAACAGTGCTATTGAGACAACTTTGAATCTGCCCAATATACCTGGTGGTAAAAAACTAATATATACAAACATAGAACTGGATTTAACCCCGTTAAACGAGCTGAAAGAAAAAGGCAAAACCAATAAAATGTTTCACGAACTTGCCTCCATATTAGAGAGCAACAATGGCCTCTGGTGTACGGAAGCTGAGAAATATTTATTGAAAAATGCAAAACAAATTTAGTCAAAAAAGGGTTGAGCGCTGAATTTTTGTAATCTCCCGGGCTAATGGAAATTTCAAAACAATTGTAAAATATATATTTATGGAGAAGTCAAATATTCTATTAGATGTCAGGTGGAGCCTTTGCTCCACTTGACTTGAAGCATCACATTTCATTAAATTTCAAAGGAAGGCTCAACACACTTTAATATTTTCTTTATAATCTCATCAGTCTTTTTATGAATTTCATCAAATTTCATGTTGGGTACATAGTACTGCTCCAGCTCATCATGCTTTTCCTTTGCTTTCTTTATTGTCTCTATTGCCCTGCCAAGCAAATGGTCAAATTGGTCATTGTTAAACTCGATATCCGATTCATTGACATCCAGCATTGAAAGGTCAATAAACTCATTCAGGTTGATTTCTTCGAAAGTTTCTATATCAGCGTTATGATAACAGTTGGCAGTGGTAAAGGAAACATCCTTTTGCGGTATAACAACATGTTCAAGCTTTTCGGGATTCAGGGCGCAATAATAGCACTCCACATCGCAACCGCATTCTACCGCCGCTGCTGCTATTTTGTTCAGCAGTTTTTCAGTTCCGGTGCCCTGCAAACCTTTTATTTTATAAATTTTAGATGTGGTCAGCACTGTTTGCAGGTAATTTACAAGCCCCTGGGGTGTTATGGCCGATGCGAACATTTTCCTCCATTTTCCCCGAATGTCTCCTGGTTTGTCGTCAGCAAACAGATTATCCATAATATTGTTTGCAATTTTATTTACTTTTTGATGGTCCATTGCGTGTGAATAAATTTCTTCAGAATCTTTGTAAATCTCGTAAGCAGCTCTGATATACCTGTAGGCTCTTTCAAAAAAACGGGCAATTTCATTATTGCATTTTAAAATTTTTATGCGGTTGCTCCTGACACCCTCATGGTCCCAAAATTCTCCAAGATTCAAGATTTCGTCAACCGCCCCCGGATTTTTGGGATCCACTATATGTGGTTTGGTACCATCAATTATTGCAGTACCCGCTTTATGAATAACAACCCCGTCAAGACTGGCAGGATCACTGGAACAGTGCATGAGTTCAACATCCAGGCCCTTTTTAATCATTTCTGCGGCAACCTTTTTCATTAATGTGGATTTGCCGACTCCGGGGCCGCCTTTTATCACTATAATCCTGTCAGCTTCCTCCTGGCTCAATATGTAATCATAATAACTGAAAAACCCTCTGGCTGTATTGCCACCGGGGAATAATCGCTTAACCTTTCCCTGAACCATATAAATACCTCCAAAATATTCTACTTGCAATAATAGATTATGCCTTTCCACCGGTATGGGTGATTTAATTGCATCCCGGTGCCGGATTAAATTAATTCATTCTGCTCAAAGATATTATTTCATAGAAAGCAAGCTCTAATTCAACAGTGCAGCCTGAAATGGATGAAATGTAAGCAGAGCAATGATTTGTACAATTCACTGTTGTGATGGAATGTAAGCAGAGCAATAACAGATGGCTTTATTTTGTTAGAAAACCAGGTGAGATGAAGGCAAAAATGCGTGTAAAAAACAGGATGTTTTTTTAGCTTTTTCGAGCCACGGAGGGCGAGTAAAAAGCGGTAGCATTTTTGCCTTCAGCGAACCGTCGGTTTTATCAAAATAAGAGCCTTGTTATTGCTCTGCTTGCATTCCATCCATTTCAGGATGTTCTGCAGTATTAAAAAATGATTGTTTTGAAAAATTGCAAGATCTTCTGAACATTCAATCATTTTTCCGAACAGCTTAAAAAAATACAAAAAATGTTGCGATTTTTCAATATTTTTTGTAGTATCCATAGTATGATAAACATAAACAAAAATATTACTGCCATCTGAAAAGCATTATACCTGGCTTTACAAGCAGCTGGAGGGTCAGGGCATGGCATATATGTTGTTAAGCCGGATGTTTTGCTTTTTGGAGAATAATCATTTTAGCAAGGGGTGTTGATATGAGTATATTTAAAGAAATATCTCAAAACCTGCAGCAAGGAAGGGCAAAAAACGTAAAAGAGCTGGTGCAGAAAGCTCTGGATGAAGGTGTTGATCCAAAAGAAATCCTTGAAAACGGTCTTTTGTACGGTATGAATATAATAGGAGAGAAGTTCAAAAATAACGAAGTGTATGTCCCTGAAGTATTGATTGCCGCCAGGGCAATGAATACAGGAGTGGAAGTTCTGAAGCCATATCTTGTTGCCAGCGGTGTCAAGGCAAAGGGTAAGGTTATAATCGGGACTGTAAGAGGCGACCTTCACGATATAGGCAAGAATCTTGTTAAAATGATGATGGAAGGAAAAGGACTGGAAGTTATTGACCTTGGCGTGGATGTGCCTTCCGAAAAATTTATAAGCGCAGCAATGGAACACAATGCGCAAATCATTGCCTGCTCAGCCCTGTTGACTACAACTATGGGAGAAATGGAAAATGTAGTAAAAACTGCTGAAAAGTCAGGCATACGGGATAAAGTAAAGATTATGGTTGGCGGAGCTCCGGTAACAGACAGCTTCTGCAAAAAAATTGGCGCTGATTGTTATTCTCCGGATGCCGCATCAGCAGCCGAGTGTGCTCTGAACATCTGCCTGGCGGGTTGAATTTGAAGGCAAAATTTCCGTCAGATTGACATATCGGTAAACCTGCATCGGTAAAAAACATGGAGGTCAGTTCATGGAGAGCATGGAAAACTGCAAGGTTGTAGTTTGTCTTGTTAACGAAAAGACAGAATTGTCATGTGCCAAAGGAAGCATCCTGAAAAACGTGCTTTCCCAAAACGGTTTTTTCATCGATACCCCCTGCGGCGGAAAGGGCCTGTGCGGAAAATGCAAGGTAAAGGTGCTGCAGGCGCAGAATACATTGCCAACAGAAGAAGAAAGCCTCCTTTTGGGGAAAATGGAACTTGAGCAGGGTTTCAGGCTCGCATGTACATATATGATCCAACAGGATATTGAAGTTGAAATGCCCGGTATTGTTGAAACCGCTCAAATATTGACTTCCGGGTGGGAGTGTGAAACCAGCCGGGATGTTGGAATCATAAAGCAATATCTGGTTTCAGGCAGTCCCTCCATCAGTGACCAGAGAGATGACGTAAAGAGAATACAGGATTTGTCGGGTGTACCGGATTTGCACTTTCCGCTGCACGTCATGAAAAGTCTTCCGGACATACTGGAAAAAAGTAATTACAAGACAACAATCGTTCGCTGCAATAATCATGTTTTAAAAGTTGAAGCAGGCAACACCGAAAAAGCAAGCTACGGTGTTGCCATAGACATTGGAACCACAACCATTGCCGTATACCTTATGGACCTGGCAACAGGTGAACAGGTAGGGGTCCTCTCTGAACTCAACAGGCAAAAAGCATATGGAGCCGATGTAATTTCCAGAATCAATCATACAATGGAGAATCCGGAGGGATCGGAGCAACTGAGAAGCTGCATAATCACCCAGCTGGATAATATGATAAAGAATATTGCCGCAAACAATCATGCCAGTCTGGATAATATATATCATATGGTTATCGCAGGAAATACAACCATGCTCCATTTGCTCATGGGGCTCCCGGTGAAAAATATCGCCCTATCCCCTTTTATTCCTGTAATTACGGAAAAAATTGAATTTACTGCTGAAGAACTGGGCTTTAATCTGGGCAAATCCTGCATGGTGACTTTATTACCCTGCATTTCAGCATATGTAGGCGCTGATATTGTTGCAGGCATTTTATCCAGCCGCATGGTGCAGAAAAATGCCGTCTCAATGCTTATAGATATAGGCACGAACGGAGAAATTGCCCTTTTCTGTAAAAATAGGATATATTGCTGTTCAACGGCTGCAGGTCCCGCATTTGAAGGCGCTCATATAAGAAACGGAATTGGCGGCGTGAAAGGCGCAATTAACAAAGCAGAGTATAAAGATGGCAGGCTTGCAATCAACACAATACTAAACCATGCTCCAATAGGTATTTGCGGTTCCGGTGTCCTGGACATTGCCGCAATAATGCTTGAAAACGGAATAATAGATGAGACCGGAAGGTTTGCCGCCGGGGATGAAGCCGGTTTGAGTGCCCGTGAAAATTTGCGGAAAAGATTAACCCAAATTGATGGTCAACCGGCTTTTGTTGTCTGGTCCGATACAGCAGCAAATGATATTTTGAATCCTGCCGGAGTAAAGAGCATTATAGCCATAACCCAAAAGGATATCCGGGAGTTGCAGCTTGCAAAAGCTGCAATAAGCGCTGGTGTTAAGGTGTTGATCAACTCTGCGGGAATCAGCATGAAGGATGTTGACAATGTATTTCTTGCAGGCGGGTTTGGCAGTTACATAAACAAGGACAGCGCCATAAAGATTGGCTTAATTCCTGCGGAATTCAAGGACAAAATAACTGTGCTGGGGAATGCGGCAGGTACGGGAGCAAAAATGTGCCTTTTGTCTGTCAGCGAGTTGGTGCAGACAGGAAAAATTAAAGATATCTCCCGGTATATAGAGTTGTCTGCCCTGCCCGAATTTCATGATGAATTTGTGGACAGTATGTTTTTTGGGGATTAACAGCTGCATATTTATCTTATTGCCTGTCACTACCTGCAACAGGCAGACACCTTTTCTGCTTTGACAACTGCAAATTATATCTTTTGAACTTTTTGCTCATACAATATTGTCAACGTTTCGAAACAACCAGTTGCAGTATTCCATTGAACATTGGCAACGGAACTGTAATTATGGAAGTTTACATAAGGTTAAAGTTTTAATAAAATATAAATAGATGCTTTTGAATTCACGCAAAATTAAAAGGCGTGATAATTTCGCTACAAAAGCCTTAACGGCAGGAGTCTTGAAAAACCGGTTATTGAACAGGAGAAAAAATGTCCCTCAGAAAATTGTTCGATGATGAATTTGATTTGAAAAAAGCTAAAGAGTGCCTGGATGTTTACAGCAAATGCACAGGAGTGGAAAGCTCAATTATTGATTCCACCGGGGAGGTCATTTACAGGGCATCCTGTAATAATGAAGGGGGTTTTTGCGCAAATGTGCACCAGATGTTATGCAACCCCGACATTTGCAGGGATTCTCATTTGTATGGCAGTTACCAGGCAGAACGCTTCGGGGGCAAGTACATATTTTTCTGTCCCATGGGTTTTACCCATTGGGTATCTCCCCTTCACTCCGATAGTATCACCCGATGCTCCTTAATGGGCGGTCCGGTATTGATGGTGGACCCCAATGAATTCTTGATTGATGAGATCATTGAGCGCAATATCAAGGACAAAAGTGTATTGTCCGAGCTTAAGGAACATTTGAAGGACATCCCTGTTGTAAAGCCTGACAAAGTAACAAGCCTGTCGGATTTGCTGTATATTGTCGCAGAGCATGCATCCGACTCGGTTTCCCTGAAATATAAAGAAGCTACCGACTATAACAGGCAGCAGTCAGATATATCCCAGTATATCCATGATATTAAGAATATGAGCGGTGACCGGCGTCCTGTGGAAAGTTACCCCATTGAAAAAGAAAAGGATTTGTTGAAGCACATTTCAATAGGAGATAAAAAGAGTGCACAAAAAATACTCAATGAAATACTGGGTCACATTTTCTTTTCATCGGGAATGGATTTTGAAGTGATAAAATCCCGTACCCTTGAGCTTGTGGTACTGCTCTCAAGGGCTGCTCTGGAAGGCGGCGCAGACAATGAGGAGGTTTTTGGGCTCAATTGCCATTATATAAACCAGATATTCAGCTTTAAAACAGTTGAGGAAATCAGCTTCTGGCTGTCCAAAATATTGACCAGGTTTACTGACTGTGTGTTCAACCTGGCCAATGTAAAACATGCGGATATAATTTACAAAGCAATTGAATATATAAACAAAAATTACATGAGTAAAATAACTTTGGAGGATGTTGCTTCATATGTTCACTTGAGCCCTCCGTATTTCAGCAAGCTGTTCAAAGATGAAACCAGGAAAAATTTCAATGTATATTTAAACAATGTGCGTATTGAAATGGGTAAAAAGCTTTTACTGGATGAATCCATACCATTAGTGGATGTATCAATTCTTATAGGGTTTGAAGATCAAAGCTATTTTTCCAGGGTGTTTAAAAAAATAACGGGTGTGACTCCGGGAAAATTTAGAAAATCAAGGGGGCAGGTTATTTGAAGCAGCAAATGGAAAGACTCGTTCTTGCCGCCAGAGAATTGGGAGCAACAAATGCGGCTGTCATTGACGTAAACAAATTGGTTTTCTCAAGGGAATTTCGCCATCTTTGCGAGTTGAACTCATGCGGCAGGTACGGTACTAATTGGACTTGCCCACCAGGTGTCGGAACACTGGAAGAACTGGAGGGAAAAATTAAGAAGTATGATACCGGACTGTTAATTCAGGTAGTAAGACAGCTCGAGGATTCTTTTGATTTTGAAGGCATGATGAAAGCAAAATCCGACCTTGAAGAAGTGCTTGAAAAGGTTTCAATAAAAATAAAAAAAGATTTTGGTTATAAAGATTTATTTCTTTTAAAAGCAGGCGCATGCAGCATATGTAAAGAATGCACATATGCAATAGGGGAAAAATGCCGTTTCCCTGAGAAAGCCTTTCCTTCAGTTGAAGCCTGCGGGATAGATGTAAAGGAACTCACAACCAACTGTGGAATACCATATTATAACGGCAAGGATACAGTATCATATGTCGGAGTAATCCTTTTTAAGTAAAACCTGCCTATTGGGGAGGTTGCAATCACTTTTATTGGTCATGAATCAGAAATTAAAGCAAGGTGAACCCCTAAGTAATATGTAATCGCTTTTTATAAGTAAAGTAAGCCTTCATCCCGGTTACTTAAGTCATAGCCTTCAGTTAAGCATTTTCAACCGATCAGGTTTTTATTGCAAGTTGGCTTGAGGGATAAAAAATTCTTATACGGTAATTAAATCTTTTATATCCTCAAACTTGTTTTCCTTAATTCCGGGAACTTTCATTATATCTTCTATCTTCTCAAAACTGCCATTCCTGTTTCTGTATTCAACTATGCTTTTGGCTGTCTGTTCTCCAATGCCGGGCAGGCTTTGAAGCTCCAAAACAGTTGCCGTGTTGATATTTATGAGGTTCGGCTCCTGTTTACCCGTGTAGTCCACCACTGCCCCCCCGCTCCCATAAATCATTTCAATGCCCGAACCTGCCTCGGAAATTTCTCCGCCCTTTGCTTCTTCATTCTGAATCCTGGACTTGATTCTCAGCATTACATTTCGGTTCAATTGATAAACCAGATTTATATTTTCAAGATCTGCATCTTCTGTAAACCCACCGGCAGCTTCTATTGCATCTGCAATAATTTGACCCTTTTCCAGGGTTACAACTCCCGGGTTTTTCACGCAGCCTGTTACATACACCTGAATCTTTTCAACAGGATGTTTGTCATCACCTTTGCTCCCATTTTCATTGCTATCCGGATTAAGCTTTTGAAAACTGTTACCGTCATAGTCCGAACTGAAGACCAATTCTCCCCGGTCATTCATATAAGCGTAGACAACAGCCAGCAATGTAAAGATAATTATGGCCACCACCATGCCAATTGTTTCTTTTTTTATGTTTATCTCAATACCCCGGATCTTGAATTTCATATGTTCATAACCTCCCAAAGTCTTACACACTTTCAGGTCATTTTTTATTTGTATGTATGCTTGATCATACTGCCATATTGGTACTGCAATTGTATACTATTCTACATATTTGGCTAAACTCCTCTTTTTTTGGTATAAATTATGTCATAAAAATATGATTGTAATACGACAATTATCATGAAAACCATTTTTTCCACTTTCCAGAGTTGGAACTGACAGTTTATAAAACAGTAATACGTATCCCTTGAATTATTGGAGCATAATTATGGTATACTTAAATGTACAGCAAAATGTCATACGGAGGATGCAAGTTGAGAAAGTCATTATTCATAATATTCATTTTAGTTTTATTTGCAGCAACAAATCTTCAGGTTTATGCAAGCCCTAAGACAGACGCAAAGGCGGCCATTCTTGTTGAAGTAAACACCGGAAAAATTCTATACGCAGAAAACCCTACAGCTGAACTTTACCCTGCCAGTACAACCAAAATAATGACTGCGATTTTAGCCCTTGAAAAAGGTTCCCTGGACCAGGTTATGACAGCCAGCAAGGAAGCAGTCTATGACATTGGTCCCGATGGAATGCATGTAGGCATCAAGCCAGGAGAATCATATACTCTTGACGTTCTGCTGAATGCAATGCTCGTAAAGTCTGCAAACGAAGCAGCAAATATTATTGCTGAAAATATATCTCCTACCAGGAAAGAATTTATAGAGTTGATGAATGCCAGAGCAAAAGAGCTGGGCTGCACAAATACAAATTTTAAAAATGCCAACGGCATGCATGATGATAATCATTATTCCAGTGCATTGGATCTTTCCATTATTGCAAGGCATGCCCTTACCCTGCCCAAGTTCAGGGAAGTAGTATCCCAAAAATACTATAACATGCCGTCAGCCGGCAATCCAGATGAAAAAATATATCTTGAATCTACAAATTTGCTTTTGAATGAAACATCTGAATGCTTCACCCGTGTTACAGGCATAAAAACAGGTTATACAGACCCTGCCGGCTTCAACCTGGTGGCATCGGCTGTAGACAACAGTAATCTTGAGCTTCTGGCAGTCATACTAGGTGCAAAAACAAGAGAAGATTCCTTTAAATTCGGGAAAGAACTTTTAGAATATGGTTATAAAAATTTTGCAGTACAAAATATCATAGAAGCCAATCATGTTGTAAGAACCGTTAATGTATTGGACGCTGAGGGCAGCCCCGAACTTGAACTGGTTGCATCAAAAGAAATCAAAGCCCTTTTACCCCTGGATAAAAGTCTCTGGAATATTGAAAAGGAAATCTCCGTCAAAAACCCTGTCAATGCTCCCGTCAAAGCCGGAGATGTAATAGGCTCTGTCATTTACAAAGCTGACGGAAGTGAAATCGGAAGGTCAGATTTGATCGCTTCAAGATCAGTCAGCAAAATCATACCCGAGGTTACAGAACAGGCAGCAGACATTATTGAAATTACCAATACCGATAATCAGACAGGTTACAGCCGGTATGTGGTACTCTTTGCAATCTGCCTTGCTGTCATAGTTTTGCTTTTTGCATTAATCAGAACCTTAAGAAAAAGAAGAATCAGAAGATTTAGAAGAATATATTGGAGATAATCCCGCATATAATTACTTGATGTTAGTACCTGCTCATAAATTTTTCTTGAATCTGATGTTCATCAGGTATATAATATTGACAGGCTAATATCGTCGACAACTTATTTATTAAAAATGTACCTGCAAGTTGAAACTTTAAATGCAATATATTTTACCGGCGCAAGTCCTTCCGGGACTGTTCCAGTCTGGGATACGTATTGCTTAAAAACGGTTTCAGCTCATTTTCAGGGGAATTATTTTAATTTCATACTTTATTTTTGTAAAGGGGTGCGGAGAATGGCCATTAACAATGATTTGTACAAAGTAAGGCATGTCAGGGATCTTAAAGACATGCTGAATAAAAGCTCCGAACTGTTCGGGAGCAGAAATGCTTTTTACATTAAAAGGGATGGCAACTATACAGGTATCACCTACAATGAATTCAAAAAGGATGTAGACTCCCTTGGTACGGCTTTGCTGAATCTTGGGCTGAAAGGAAAACACATTGCAGTTATAGGTGAAAACAGTTATGAATGGTGTGTTTCCTATCTGGCTGTCGTATGTGGAGTCGGTGTTGTTATACCTCTGGACAAGGAACTTCCGAAAAATGAAATCGAGAATCTTCTAAACAGGTCCAAGGCTTCCGCCATCATTTATTCCGGCAAGCTGGACGAACAAATAAGAAGTATTGCAAAGAACGCACCTTCACTCGAATACATCATCAATATGGAGCTTGATGAAGCCAGGGACGGGGCTCTTTCATTCAAGCAGCTTATCAGCGAAGGAAGCAAGCTTATTGATTTGGGTAATGTCACTTACAAAAATGCAGAAATCGACCCTGAAAAAATGAGCATTCTGCTTTTCACCTCAGGAACCACCGATATTGCAAAGGGTGTTATGTTAAGCCACAAAAATATATGTTCAAACTTCATGGCAGTATGCAAGACCCTGTACATCGACTGCAATGATTCGGTACTGTCCATGCTTCCTCTGCACCATACCTATGAATGCACATGCGGATTTCTTCTTATGATCTACAACGGCTGCTGCATTTCATTCATAGAAGGTCTGAAGCATATATCAAAGAATCTACAGGAGGTTAAACCGACAATTTTATTGCTGGTCCCGTTGATTATTGAAAGCATGTATAAAAAAATATGGGATTCCGCTGCAAAAAAACCCGGGCTGAAAAGGAAACTTAAAATTGCCCTTAAGGTATCAGATTTCCTGCTTAATACTTTCAATATTGACCTTAGAAAAAAACTGTTCAAGCAAATACATGAAAATGTTGGAGGACGTGTAAGACTTATAATTTCCGGTGCTGCAGCCATAAACCCTGAAGTGTCAAAGGGAATGCGCAGCATGGGATTTAAAATACTGCAGGGATACGGCCTTACCGAATGCTCTCCTATTGTTACTGTCAACATCGAGCAGACTTTCCATGATGCATCCATCGGTCTCCCTCTTCCGGGCATAGAAGTAAAACTGGAAGACGTAGATAATGAAGGCATTGGAGAAATTGTGGTAAAAGGCGATAATGTAATGCTTGGATATTATCAGAATGAGGCTGCCACAAGCAAAGTCTTAAAGGATGGCTGGTTCTTTACAGGTGACCTGGGTTACAAGGATAAAGACGGTTTTTATTATATAACAGGAAGAAAGAAAAATGTCATTGTCACCAAAAACGGAAAAAATATTTTTCCTGAGGAAGTGGAAGCCTATCTGAACAACAGCCCCTATATCTTTGAGTCTCTGGTATGGGGCAAGGATAGTAAAGAAGATAATGAAACCTATGTTTATGCGCAAATTGTACCAGATTATGAAGCCATTAAACAGAAGCTGAAAAAAGAAGACATTGCCGATGATGAAGTAATGAAGATAATAAGCAGCGAGGTTAAGGCAGTCAATCACAAGATGCCTTTATATAAATGTATTTGCAAGTTTGATATAAGACAGGACGAATTTGCAAAAACAACCACCAAAAAGATTAAACGATATAGTGTTGATATAGACAAGAGTGTTTAGCTGCGCTTACTTCTTATTATAAGTTGCTGTTACAGCAACTTTTTTTTGAAAACTTGTTATTGATTTTAGACATGAATGATATTATATTAATACTAAAGCCAAAAGGTGTAAAATGTATTATATTTGATGGCTAATTTCGACCAATGGAGGTAGGGCAATGTCAATTTTAGTGACCGGAGGTGCCGGTTATATTGGAAGTCATACTTGTGTTGAACTCTTGAACGCAGGTTACGAAATTGTGGTAATTGACAATTTAAGCAATAGCAAGGAAGAATCCTTAAAACGTGTGAAGCAGATTACAGGAAAGGACTTTCCCTTTTACAAGACAGACCTTTTAGACCGCAAAGCTTTGGAAAACATTTTTGAGAAGGAAAAAATAGATTCGATAATACACTTCGCAGGTCTGAAGGCTGTTGGTGAATCGGTGTCCATTCCTCTTAAATACTACCATAACAATATTACAGGAACTATTATACTTTGCGAAACAATGAAAAAGTACGGTGTAAACAAGATAGTATTCAGCTCTTCTGCAACTGTTTACGGAGATCCGCATACCGTACCAATAAAGGAGGATTTCCCGCTTTCGGCCACCAATCCATATGGCCGTTCCAAACTAATAATCGAGCAGATTTTAAAGGACGTATATATTTCGGATCCTTCATTTAATGCGATACTCCTTCGTTATTTCAACCCTGTGGGAGCCCATGAAAGCGGTCTTATAGGTGAAGATCCGAACGGTATCCCCAACAATCTTGTTCCATATATTTCACAGGTGGCAATTGGCAAACTTCCTTATCTGAAGGTATTCGGCAATGATTACCCAACGCCTGACGGTACCGGAGTACGGGATTATATTCATGTAGTGGACCTGGCAATAGGGCATTTGAAAGCCATTGAAAAGGTTAGTACCAATCCCGGCATAGTTGCCTATAATCTTGGGACAGGACGCGGATACAGCGTACTTGAGATGGTAAAGGCTTTCGAAAAAGCTTCAGGCAGGAAAATACCATATGTCATTACCGAAAGAAGGCCCGGGGATATTGCCGCATGCTATGCCGACCCCACAAAAGCAGAACTGGAGCTGAACTGGTCGGCCAAAAAGGGTACAGATGAAATGTGTGTCGACGCCTGGAGATGGCAAAGCATGAACCCCAACGGATATAAATAAAAGTACTCTGCAAAGCACACCCCGCATCTTTTTGGCAGCCCCTGTCTGATATTTCAATGATTAGGGGTTGTTCAACGGGTGTTCTTTGCGTATGCCAAACTAAGATAAAAATTAATGCTTATGCATGAAAATTATAAAGACCACTTTTGACCAAGGAGGAAAAACTGATGAACAAACCAACTCTGGCCGTCATGGCTGCAGGAATGGGAAGCCGGTATGGAGGACTCAAGCAAATTGATCCTGTAGGACCTCATGGCGAAATAATAATGGATTATTCAATTTATGACGCAATTTTGGCTGGTTTCAAAAAAGTTGTATTTATCATAAAAGAAGACATCAAAGACGTTTTTATGGAGAAGGTAGGATCCCATATTGAAAAGCAAATTGAAACCGAATATGTATATCAGAGACTGGATGATATTCCGGAAGGGATAAGCATACCTTCCGAAAGAGTAAAACCCTGGGGAACGGGTCATGCGGTTTTGAGCTGCCGCAATGCCATTAAGGAACCTTTTGCGGTAATTAATGCTGACGACTTTTACGGCCGTTCAACATTCATGGTCCTTGCCGAATATCTCAAGAATCTGGATGTTGCCAAGAACCCCCACGATTATTGCATGGTGGGATTTGTCATGGAAAACACATTGACCGAAAACGGAACAGTAGCCCGTGGAGTTTGTGTTGTGGATGAAGATGGCTACCTTGTTCAGATTACTGAAAGAACAAAAATCAAAAAGTTCGGCAATGAAACAAAGTACATGGAGGGTGAAGACAACTGGATCACCATCCCTGCCGGAAGTATCGTTTCATTGAATACATGGGGATTTACTCCCGCTTTCTTCAGCGAACTTGGCAAAAAGTTCCCTGAATTTTTCAAAGCCAACAAGGACAACCTTTTGAAGGCGGAATACTTCCTCCCTGATGTTGTCGGAAGCTTGATTAAAGAAAAGGTTGCCAGGGTGAAAGTACTAAAATCACATGATAAATGGTATGGCGTAACTTACCGGGAAGATAAACCGGTTGTTGTTGACGCCATCAGGGAAATGATCAAAAAGGGTGTTTATCCCGAGAATTTATGGGGGAATTGACAGATGAAAAAAAATTATAATTTTATGGAAGTAACAAAACATTTTAAATTTGCCGGTGACTTTATTGAAGCCAACCCTTACGGTTTTGGCCATATAAACGATACTTATGCAGCTTATTTTCGGAAAAACGACAATAAGGTTCACCGTTATATACTTCAAAGAATAAACCATAACGTATTTAAAGAACCTGAAAAACTTATGGAGAATATTGAAAGGGTAACCACTTATTTAAGAGGCAAGGTAATTGAGTCAAACGGAGACCCTGAACGCGAAACCCTCAACATAATACCCACTGTTGACGGCAAGAGCTTTTACAAGGATGAGGAAGGCAATTACTGGAGGGGTTATATATTTATAGAAGGGGCAAAAACCTACCAGGTGGTTGAAAACCTCAATCACTTCTATAATGCCGGCAAAGCCTTCGGCAAGTTCCAGAAGCTTCTCAGGGGTTTTCCTGCGGAACAGCTTCATGAAACAATTCCAAATTTCCACAACACCCCAAAAAGGTTTGAAGATTTTATGGAAGCTCTGAATAACGATAAATGCAACAGGGCAAAGGATGTTAAAAAGGAAATTGATTTTGTCATAAACAGGAAGGAAGACACTGCTGTTTTGATGAACCTTCTGAAAGAAGGCAAAATTCCTCTTCGGGTTACTCATAACGATACAAAATTCAATAATGTAATGATTGATGACGTAACCGGTGAAGGAATCTGTGTTATTGACCTTGACACTGTAATGCCGGGCCTGTCCCTTTATGATTTCGGTGACTCAATCCGTTCAGGCGCCAACCCTGCTGCAGAAGATGAAAAGGATTTATCAAAAGTAACCATTGACCTTGATTTATACACACACTTTGCAAAGGGATTTTTGGAAGCTGTGGGTGAGTTCTTAACTCCGACTGAAATCGAGTACCTGCCCTTCAGCGCGAAGTTGATGACCTTTGAATGCGGTATCCGTTTCCTTACAGACCATTTGAACGGCGACACGTATTTTAAGATTCACCGGGAAGGACATAACCTTGACCGGGCCCGTACCCAGTTCAAAATGGTAGCGGATATGGAAGAGAAGCATGACGAAATGATGGAAATAACGCAAAAATTAAAATAAATGGGGGCTTTTACGCCCCCTTGCTTTTGTTGGATCTTTCCTTAATTACTCTATTGAAACCTCACCATAGTTGGGTACAATCTGAATCCAGGTCTGGCCGGGATTTAGAACCAACGGGTCCCCGTTGGGATATGTATACTTCGTCCTCCCTGTTCTTTCATCCTTTTCCCAATTAATTAATACAGCTTTGCCACAGGTAATATATGTGGCCTTGCCGCTTCCGGTGGTTACGACCTCCTGACGGCCTTCTGTATCGCCTTTTATATCATATACCGTCACTTTTTGTACAATGATATTCTTGGCGGTAAGCTGCTCTTCGGTAATCCTTTCCATGTGGGGCTTCCCTTTTCTGATGCGCTTATAGGTTTTGGTAACCTCGTCATATTCAAAACCGCAGGTATATGTACTTGAATACCTTATGCTCACCTTTTCCGCCTTTTCCCCTTCCGCTGGTACAGCATTTGCTTCATTGTACACAAACAGCGGCGTTACTTCGGTCTCCAGCCTGTAATTCTTATTTTTCGCAAAATCAAAAATTTTATCAAAGTTTGTATAGGAATCCTGCCAGTTGTTCCTATCCGTTGTAATATCATAAAAGACCACCCAGCCGTCCATGACGCCATTAACATTATTTACATTGAAAACCGAAATGTCTCTTTCCGCCATGGGACTCCACCCAATATGGACATAGATTGCATCATGCTCCATAGCATAATCCAAAAAGTAATGCCTTGAACTTCTTACCGGGCCAACCATTTCAGGCTTTACATCCCAAAACACCGGCATCAGCCGGGTTTCGCCCCCCTCCACAATTATCTCGTATATCAGCTGTGCCTGGTACAGTCCGCCCTGGGGAAGGCTTTTTGTCCCTTCATTATCTATCATAACCGCCAAAGGCCTGCTTCCAGGTTGTGGAACTACAAAAGCACTGTTTACAAGCTCCTCCGGTGAGGGAGTCGGTGAAGGAGATGGAGACGGAGAGACAGATGGTTGATCTGTGCTCTCAGAAGTATTTTCCGATTCCGAAATACTTTCCGACACATCCGTATTCTCCCCCGCTGTTTCCTTTACTTTATTTCTTACCCCTAATACTACAGCCATCACAACAACAATTACCAAAACTATAATCAAAATTAACGCAGTTAATTCTTTTTGCTTTTTATTCATAATGCACCCTTTACCATACCCAAATAAAATCAAAATTTAAATAATTCTTCTGTCTGTAATATACTTTTACTCTTTTTCAAAGTTACATGCTTATCTGATTATTTATAGCAGCCTTCCAGCCTTCTAACTTTACAGCTTTCTATTTGACAACTATATTTACCAGCCTGTCGGGTACGGCTATAACTTTAACCACCTGTTTGCCTTCAATAAGCTCGGCTATCTTATTATTATTCAAGGCTTCCTTTTCCAATTCCTCTTTGTTTAAGCCAGTTGGAACCAGTACCTTGTCTCTTATGCGGCTGTTTATCTGAACAACTATCTCCACTTCATCCCTGACAAGGGCTGCTTCGTCATATTCAGGCCACTTTACTTCATGAACGCTGCCATCCTTACCGATTATCTCCCAGAATTCTTCCGTTACATGGGGAATAAAGGGAGCAAGCAGGATTATCAGATTTTCTATGGCACCTCCGAGTACCGAAGCATTCTTCCTGTCATCCGGGACCTTGTCCTTGTAATTGTAAAGGGCATTTACCAGTTCCATCATGGCGCTGATTGCAGTGTTGAAATTGAACCTCTGGCTGATGTCCTCGGTTACCTTCTTTATTGCATAGTTGTATGCATAGGCAAGTTCACGGTCATCAGGGCTCATATCCTTCAGGCATATGTTGGCATCACTATTGCTCTTTATTAAATCAGCAAACTCGTCCACTATTCTCCATACCCTGTTGATAAACCTGTAGCAGCCTTCCACTCCCTGATCGCTCCACTCCAGGTCCTTGTCCGGTGGAGACGCGAAAAGTATGAACAGCCTTGCCGTATCAGCACCATACTTGCTTATTATTTCTTCAGGGCTCACTACATTCCCCAGGGACTTGGACATCTTTGCACCGTCCTTCAAAACCATACCCTGTGTCAGCAGGTTGGTAAAGGGTTCATCAAAGGAAACGTAGCCCATATCATATAATGCCTTCATGAAAAACCTGGAATACAACAGATGAAGGATGGCATGCTCCACACCGCCGATATATTGATCCACAGGCATCCAGTAATCTGTAAGTTCTTTTTTGAAAGGACGTTCAGCGTTGCACGGGTCGCAATATCTTAAGAAGTACCAGGATGAGCATACAAAAGTATCCATGGTATCCTTTTCGCGTCTGGCCTTCCCACCGCATCTGGGACATGTTGTATCCATAAAGGCGCTGCTTCCGCTGAGGGGCGAATCCCCATGCCCGGTAAATTCCACATCAGTTGGCAGAACAACCGGCAGATCTTCTTCAGGTACGGGAACCTCGCCGCATTTTTCACAATATATTATGGGAATGGGTGCTCCCCAATATCTTTGCCTGGAAATCAACCAGTCCCTCAATTTATAATTAACTGTTCTTTTACCGTAACCCTTCTCTTCAATATGCAGGGAAATCTGGGGAATGGCTTCGTCACTGCGAACACCGTTAAACTTACCGGAATTTACAAGCCAGCCCACATCAACATAAGCCTGGGTCATTTCGGAAGCAACCAGTGAATGATCCTGGTTTTGAATAACCACCTTTATATTAAGACCATATTTTTTTGCAAATTCAAAGTCTCTCTGGTCATGAGCCGGAACCGCCATTACAACTCCGGTACCGTAATCCGCAAGCACGTAATTGGCAAGATAAAGAGGCACTTTATCCCCATTTAACGGATTTATCACATATCTTCCTGTAAATATGCCTTCTTTCTCCGTATCGGTTGCGGTACGGTCAATATCGCTTATTCTTTTTACTCTTGCAATAAAGTCAAGGCACGCTTGCTCCTCTTTCATACCCTTTATCAAATGCGGCACCAGTTGATGCTCAGGAGCAATTACCATGTATGTCACTCCATATATGGTATCAGGTCTTGTGGTAAACACAGTCAACTTCTCGTCCGTGTCGTCCACTTTAAAGTCAATTTCAACTCCTTCACTCCTGCCAATCCAGTTTTGCTGCATGACCTTCACTTTTTCAGGCCAGCCCTCCAGCCTGCCAATGTCATCCAGCAATCTTTGGGCATACTTGGTTATTCTGAAGAACCACTGTTCCAGGTCCTTTTTGTCCACGTCGGATTTGCACCGTTCGCACTTCCCGTTTACCACCTGCTCATTGGCAAGAACGGTTGCACAGGAAGGACACCAGTTTACATGGGATTTCTTTTTGTATGCCAGCCCGTTTTTATAAAGCTGCAGGAACATCCATTGAGTCCACTTATAATAATTTGGATGGCATGTTGCAACTTCCCTTTCCCAGTCATAGCTGATGCCAAGCTCCATAAGCTGGCGGCGCATATTGTCAATATTGGACCATGTCCATTCATTAGGGTGTATTTTCCTCTTAATGGCCGCATTTTCTGCAGGCAGGCCAAAGGAATCCCAACCCATGGGATGAAGCACGTTAAAACCGTTCATTTTCTTGAAACGTGCAACCACGTCACCTATTGAATAGTTTCTGACATGACCCATATGAAGATTTCCGGAAGGATATGGGAACATCTCTAAGACATAATACTTTTTCTTGTCAGGGTCTTCTCCGACCTTGAATGCATGGCTTTCGCTCCATTTTTTCTGCCATTTTTTCTCAATAGCCGTAAAGTCATAGACCATATAATAACCTCCGTTTATATATTGGATTTTCCCAGGTTTTCTGTAGTATCTGATACAATCCCCGCTGACCAAAGCCTTTCAAGACTGTAAAACTCCCGCTCCTGTTCATGGAAGATGTGCACAATCACATCACTGTAGTCCATTAGTATCCACCGGGCGGAATTGTAACCTTCCATGTGCAGGTATTTTATACCCTCCTGGGAAAGCATCTCATCAAGGCCGTCTGCCAGGGCTTTTATATGTGTTGTCGAGGTACCGCCGCAAATAACAAAATAATCGGTTAGGATTGACATGTCCTTTAAATCGATTACTTTAACTTCCTTTGCTTTTTTAGCATTTAAAAACTCCAATATTTTTTCAAGTTTTGACTTTGAATCCAAAAATATAATCCTCCTCTTTTTAAGCCGCACAAATTATGGAGGCGGCATAAAATCGTTTCCTATAATAACAGTAATATCATATTCCCTGTCCGGGTCTTCTTCAATAACTAAATTGTCCAGTTTCAAGATATTTTTAATTTTTTCTCCGTAACCTTTGCCGCTTCTGTCGATTATTACAGTTTCCTGGCTTCCGGAAATTTCTTCGTTTTTTCTTTCCGGCAGGTATCCAAAAGCCCTCAGGGACAAAATAACCATATCTGAATATAAATCCACGCCAGTATAGTCAACTACTTCTATTCTGACAGCAGACTCCTCAATTTCTTGAGTTCCCGGTTCACTCTCATTTGGGCTGTCAACAAGCTCAAAACCTGGATTATAAATTATCGGCTGATCGTCGCCATTACCATTTTCATTATTCCCGGAATCATTCCGGGACTCGGTGCTTTCGCCTGTTTGTATGCTGTTTCCCGTATCCTTTGCAAAAATTCTTGCATCCCTTAAAAAATTTATTGTCATAATTACAATCAATGTCATTAAAATAAACGTACCGGATATATACGTAACTATGTTAAAGTATAGACTTAATTTTTTCTTAAAATTCAACAATTCTCACCTACACTTTCAACCACCGTCCAAAAGAGCGGTTACTTCCCTGCATCAAAAAACGCAATATGCAAGGTCATGCTTCAGTAAAAGATTATTCCTGGCAATTATTGTATCCGGGTGTATAAGGCATCCCTTAACCATTAAATACTTAATCGTTCTTTCCAGTGACAAAAGCATAGCCCTGTCAATATCCGTATATGCAATTTCTCTGATATCGTTGGCACCCGGAAAATTTCTGTCGGGCTCAATATAGTCTGCTATAAATATTATTTTGTCAAGAAGGCTCATATTTTCAGCACCCATGGTATGACAACTTATAGCATGCAGTATGTTTTCATCCCGGACATCAAACTCATCCCTTGCCAGAATAGCGCCAATAGGACCGTGATACAGCTTGGGCTGGGCCATGTAGATGCTATCCGGTTTAATATCATACTTTTCGCACAGACTTATTATATCATCAGCAGGAATGTCTCTGGCACAATCGTGCAAAAGCCCGGCAGTTCCCGCGTTATTCTCATCTTCATGATAAATTTTGGCAAGCATCACAGCTGTGTGCATTACGTTTAAAGAATGTATATATCTTTTGGGAGTAAGAATTTTCTCCAGTTTTTCTTTCATATCCTCTATGTTCATAAAACGGCTAACCCCTGTACAAATTATTTCTTATAATATATTCCTCTACTTTTTCAGGCACCAGATACTTTATGGATCGCCCTTCCTTTACCCGCCTTCTGATGTCAGTGGAAGAAATGTCAATGAGGGGAACAGGCGCAACAGTTATTTTTGCATTGCAATCCCTTTCCAGTTGTTCGACTGATTTTTTGGTTTCATCCATGTTTATACCAGGCCGGTATGCTGCAACAAATTCGCACATTTCCAACACCTGCCTGTAATTCTTCCAGGTTACAAGCTCAGGCACATTATCCGCACCGATTATGAATATGAATCTTTTTGTACTGTCACTCCCGGCTTTAAGCTCGGTAAGAGTGTCTATTGTGTAGGTATATCCTTTCCTGTCAGCCTCCATGCTTGAAACTTCAAACTTCGTATTTGATTCTATTGCAAGTTTCACCATGTTTATTCTGTGTTCCGCCCCTGAAACTTCAGAAACGTCCTTGTGGGGAGGCAAACCTGACGGAATGAATATTATCTTGTCAAGCCCGAAGGATTCCCTTATACTTTCAGCAATTATCAAGTGACCGCAATGTATCGGATTAAAGGTTCCGCCAAGCAACCCTATTTTTTCAGCATTCATATCGTTTATCATATCTTAACCAATAACTCCGTTTCTATTTGAAACATTATAGCACAAAAAAAGTGGCAACGCCACTTTTTTTACAGCACTACATGGTCTTTAGCACAGGTTGTTAATGTTCAGACATTTATCATGAACAATCAGCTCATTACAGTAAAGTTTAAAAGCAGTGCATAAATGAAATGTATGCAGAATAGGGCTATTTGCGAAGCAAATCCAGCCAAAAGCAAGCGGGGCTCGATGCCCCCGAGCTTTTCTAATAACAAGGCTCTTATTTTGAGGAAACCGACGGTTCACTGAAGTCAAAAATGCTACCGCTTTTCACTCGCCATCCATGGCTCGGAAAAGCTAAAAAAACGTCCTGTTTTTTTCACGCATTTTTGCCTTCAGCTCACCTGGTTTTCTAACAAAATAAAGCCATTTGTTATTATTTTGCATACATTTCATTTTCTCCTACTGTATTGCAATAATTGCATTTATTATCTTAAGTACTATCATATTATTTTTATTAATTATCCAACAGGTTTATATCCTTCGGCAGGTATACCGTCTGTGAAATATTGGTGCCCTCCGGCAGCCTGCCTGTTGCACCTTCGATTAAAATTTTAATTTTATTCACACCATCTATCTGCTTCATAGTGTGATAAATCTGGTTTATAATCCTTTTTTCCCTTGTACTTCCGGTGTAGTTTTTAATCTCGCTGTTAAAGTCTAGTTCCAACAGGTCATCCCTTATAGTGCTGTCAATCAGCCTGCAGGATGCAGGAAGTTCCGAGAAGAATACATCGTTGCTGTATTCGCTGGATAAAAGCGCAACAAGTTTTGCCGGAACATCTTCCTCATCAATTGCCGTATGCTCCACTGAAACCGGCACAAGGTAATTGTACTTGTTGTTTACGCTTTTATACACATAAATATCAGATTTCTGAACCCCTTCACTCAGGTTCACCTTGAAATTGTTAATCATGCAATTGCTTCTGTCCAGAAGTCCTGAGATATCAGTGCCGTATTTGAGCTTGCCCTGCTCGTAGCCGTTAACAAGTATTCTCACATCGTCGATGGTATCAAATTCCGTCAACGAATAGACTATTGCAGAAATAATGTTTCTTTCTTCCTGCTCGCTGCTATAATTTAATACTTTGTTGTTAAAATCTATAATTGCCGTCTTGCCTTTAATGTTGATTCCAAGTACTTCGGTGTCCTTCGGCAGTATCGGGTAAAGGCCGTAGTACGATACTGATTCCCTGTTCACCGAATTATCGATGGTTGCATTAATTGAAGCCCTGGCAACACCTATCTGCTTTTCCATAACCCTTGCGGCAGGTATTACACACCCTTCAGAATCCTGATAATATACTGTGATTGTCATGGTTTGCTTTGCAGGTGTCGGACTTGGCTTCTGGGTTGGTGCAGGCTTGCTTGTTTCATTGGTGCCGGTGTTACCGGTCGCACCTCCCGGGTTGTAAGGTGTAATGGTTGCCTTGGGAGTCGGTGACGCAAGGTTTGATACCAGGTCTGAGTTCACATCGTCATCTTTATCCTTGTTTCCCCAAAACCAGCACCCTGAAAGGGAACAAACCATAAGTATCATCATTGCTATTGCCAAAATTCTTTTCATGCTCATATCCTCCTTTTCTTCAAACCCCTTTGCTTTTCATAAGTTAATTAACATAACTACATAAAATATATGCGGTCCGAACAAGGTTAATTCACAAAACTACCATAAATTTATGCAGCTTGTTATGGTAAATTAACGTTGTTATAAAAATATATGCGGCGCAAATAAAAAATATGGACAAAAAAAAAGACTTTTTGAAAAAGCCTTTGATATCTCAATTATTGTAAAGATTATGGCTAATAATTGTGAATAACAGCAATATTTGGACAAATCCGGTGAATCTTCGGTAGTAAAGTATCTGATATGGTTTTAAGCTGGTTTGCTGCAGTTTATAGTTGCGGCAATCGAAGCGGGAACAAATGAAAACCATGGCGGGACTTATTAGTTGCGTTGCATGGCTGCAACATCCAAAGCAGGTATAATGAAAAATCTTTTCCTCATGTTTAAGCTGGCAAATTACGCCAAAAGATTGAGCAAAAAAGTGCGTTCCCCTGTGAACCGCACTTTTTTTCATATTATATATGCCAAATAAGAAACCATGTCAGCGCATAATGACCTGCCCGGCTATATACTGTTCAATGCCTCCAAAATTGCTTCGCAAAGTGCTTCTGCCGCACGCTGCCTGAAGTCGTCATCAAGGAGATTGGAAAGGTCCTTTTCATTGGTCAAAAAGGCTACCTCCGCCAGCACCGCAGGCATGGAAGTTGCTTTGATTACCACATAATTCTTTGGCTTGATGAGCCTGTCGGCTGTATTGAGATATTGAACAAGTTTTCGCTGAACCAATCCGGCAAAGACTTCTCCGTTTATATTGCCCACAGCTGAACCATTCTCAAAGTAAAAAGTTTCGGTGCCGCCATAATTTTTATTGTTTGGCAGGGCATTGTTATGTATGCTCAAAAACAGAGTTGCATTCAGTTTATTTGCAATATATGCCCTTTCATACAATCCGACAAAAACATCGTTCTCTCGAATCATATACGTTTTAATATTTTTGCTTTCCAACAACCTGTTAAGCCTCAGGGCAATATCAAGGTTGAAATTCTTCTCGTAGATACTTCCTACAACTGCCCCGGGGTCAACTCCGCCATGGCCGGCATCGATAACTATAATTTTCTCATCCGGTGTACCGGGGCTGATTATGGTTATGGCCGTATCATTGGTTTCAGCTCTTCCTGAAATATTGTAAACATATCCGGACTTTGCATTAAACCTTATGCTTGTCTCTCCCTTTGCAGGATCCTGTAATATTTCAATGGATTCCAACATCCCATCGTTAACCGGCATTTTTCCGCTTCCCAGATTGGTTGCACCGGTTGCGAAAGTAATGGTATATACTTTTCCTGTAAAATCATAGCTGCCTTTATAATAGCATATTTCTTCTTCATACCCTCCTGTCAGCCTTATCCCCGGTATGGTCAGATATACCCTGTCATAGACATTGTGATATTGCACACCTTTAAATTGAGGGTTGGAAACTTCCACAGTCACCATACCTTCCTTTTGGCTTACTTCATACCAGGCCTGAAGCTTAAGGTCAATTACGACACGTACAACATTCTCCATATATTGAGCATATCTTACTCCTTTTATTAGGTTGCTGTTGACATTGACCAACTGCTGGGAAGAAGAGATTCTAGCCCCCTGTATGTCAATCACGATCCTGTCCGGGTCTGTGAGCCTGAAAACATTATAGTTTTCATACACCGGAACTTCTATTGAGATTGCATCCCTGTCACCCATTGCACTGTAAGTTATGTTTTTGATTTCGTTTTGCACAACGGGAGGTCTTGTTTCTCCACTGTCTCCACGACTGGGCTGTGAAGTTTCGTACAATTCAATCAGACTGGAATCAATCTCTTTATTGTATGTTACATTCAGCAATGTCCTGCGCCTGGCATTAATTACAATAAAATAGTCTCCGGTATTTTCATTTCTGAAAATTATGATATTTTCTATCAAGGGATCTTTTATTTCAAATATTTTGCTTTGAATATTTGCAAGGTTGTCAGGTATTTTTAAAATAATCGTATTTCCGCTGGAATCCCGCAATTCTTCATATTGCTTGCTGCCGTCTTCATTAACCAGTTTTATGTTTGTAAGGGTCAGCAATACCCTGTTTTCGCCTCTTTCATATGTACTTGCACTTTCCTTTAAAGGTTCTGGTGTGGGAGTAGGCGAAGGCTCCACTTTCTCCGTTTCCTGTGCAGGCGTCGGAGAAGGTTCCACAAACTCCGGCTCCGGTTTCGGTGTTGGAGAGGGTGCCACAACCTCCGGTTCCGGCGTGGGTGAAGGTTCTTCGGTCGCCGGTGTCGGCACAGGGCCGGCAACCTCCGGTGCAGGTGTCGGCGAAGGTGCAGGCTCGTTATAATCCGGTGCTGGTGTGGAATCAGGAACAGGTGTCGGCTTCTGATCTCCCGGTAAACTGCCACCGGTGGAAAATGTAACAATCATCTGGCCGTTTTCCCGGGTAATCCTGTAATCAGGCTGCCCTTCCACATCAAAAACAACCCGTGTTGTTTTCTTGTCAAACTGGGCATACCTGATTGATTTAACCGGATATGTATTGATTTTAATTTCAGCCATATCTCTTATAAGTACGGTATTGGGAAGATCTACAACAAGCCTGTCAGGTTCCTTAAGATAAAAAGATTTATATGTATTGCAGCCTTCAACCTGTATTCTTATATCAATCTTCTCGGATGAGGAAATAATACTGTTTCCTAAACCCGTCATTTTGCAGCTTGAGAGGGTGATAACCTTCTCTTCAGGATACCAGCCGACATTCATGTTCAACTGTTCGCTCACAAATCGAAGAGGTACAAAAGCTGTATTTTCTATTATTCTGGCAGGAGTGTCCATAAATTTCTCCAGACCGTTGACAATCGCTTTTGAATCATTGATTCCGACACTTATATTAATATTCTCCATGACCGCCTGCACCCTTTTATTGACATCATCCCAGGAAACAGTTGCCCCAAAACCTTCAAACAAGCTCCTGGCAGGCACATAGGCCCTATTGTTCATTATTAGCACAGGAATAGCTTCAGACATTACAATGCCGTTAATTTTCAGAGTAAAATTGCCCTGGGAATAGTAATTGTCATTTGGGGACAGGTCAATGGATTCCGCAAAAGATTGGGACGCAAAAATAATTATTGATGCAACAATAATAATAGTTACAATACTTTTTTTCATTCCATTACACTCCAAAAAATTTGTCTTTTGTAATATAAGCCGGAATACACAAGCATTTTCTTGCATCTTTAAACTTGTGGGACCGGTAACAGATATCCTGTTGGGTTTCATTATATATTTCGACAAAAATATCAATACTCCTTTGGCTTTTGTGTAAAATTCGTCAGGTTTTTTGAAATGTAACAGGAATGTAATATAAAATTATGGAAGGCTTTTGATATGTTAAGAAAATTGAATAACTTTATTAAGAAATAAAAAACACGGGACCGGTGAATATTACCGGGATTTTGAAGCGACAAGTACAATTTTTAGGGATTGAAGCATGCTTCAATCCCCTGGCTTTACCATAAAATATTCAAACAGGCTTTTAGTCACTTGCCTTTCTCTTTTTTCCTGATATTTGATTCATTGAAGGAAACTATGCAGCCACAGAACTTCTGCCTGTAAAGTTTAAGCTCCCTCGCTTCATTCTGACCCTGTCTGAAACCGGGTCTGAAATCCCGGTAGTAAAACTCAACTCCGTATTTTGATGCATATTTTTCACCCAATTCTTTAATCATGTCATGTTTCTGATAGGGGCTGACAAGCAAAGTTGTGGTGAAAGCATCAAGTCCTTTTTCAGAAGCAAATTGGGCTGTTTTTTCAAGCCTTGTGCCATAACACATGGCGCATCTTTCGACAGTCTCCCCTTTAAAATTCTCCCATACATCCTGCATGAAATCGTCTTTATAATATACGGTCAAACCTTTCTGGCCGGCAAACTCCTTTAATGTTTCCATTCTCCTCTTGAATTCATCAAGGGGATGTATGTTGGGATTAAAGAAAAACCCTTCAAAATCAACATTTTCCTGCATAAGCACATTTACAGGATATACTGCGCAAGGGGCACAACATATATGCAATAAAAGTTTCATTCACAACACTGTCCTTCATTTTATTATTCTTTTTAAGGGCGTCCTCCGACATTTTATGGAATGAATCTTGCCTGCACCGCATTTTGTGTCTCATTTTTATAAGATATGCCAAAATGCTCATAAGCCCTTCTTGTAGCGACCCTGCCTCTTGGCGTTTTATTGATAAACCCCATTTGCAGGTAAAAAGGTTCGTAAACATCTTCAATGGTATCGGCTTCTTCATTAATGGCGGCAGCCAGTGTATCCAGACCCACAGGCCCTCCACTGAACTTTTCTATAATGCACAGCAATAAATTCCTGTCGACCTTATCAAGTCCAAGGTTGTCTATTTCAAGTGCATCAAGGGCCATTTTGCAAACATCCAGGGTTATGTGGCCATCGCCCTTGACCTGTGCAAAGTCCCGCACCCTCTTCAAAAGACGATTTGCTATTCTGGGGGTTCCCCTGGAACGCATTGCAATTTCAGTACTGCCCTCTTCATCTATCCCGATGTTCAAAATCCCGGCGGATCTTTTTACAATCTGTTTCAATTCATCCACTGAATACAATTCGAGCCTGTTTATTACTCCAAAGCGGTCCCTCAGGGGTGAAGTCAGAAGGCCTGCCCTGGTAGTTGCCCCAATTAAGGTAAACTTCGGAAGATCCAGCCTTATAGACCTGGCACTGGGCCCTTTTCCGATTATTATGTCAAGGGCATAGTCTTCCATCGCCGGATAAAGGATTTCCTCAACGCTTCTGTTCAGCCTGTGAATTTCGTCAATAAACAGGACATCATTTTCCCCCAGGTTTGTAAGAATGGCTGCTATATCCCCAGCCTTTTCAATGGCCGGACCTGATGTAATCCTTATGCTGACTCCAAGTTCATTTGCAATTATACCCGCAAGGCACGTTTTGCCCAAACCGGGAGGGCCATATAAAAGAACATGATCCAGAGCTTCTTTCCTTTGCTTTGTGGCCTCTATAAATACTCTTAGATTTTCCTTCACTCTTTCCTGTCCTATATATTCACACAACCTCTTGGGCCGAAGGCAAATTTCATCAATGTCTTCAACTTTTGCCTCAGGTTCAATCAGCCTTTTATCCGCCATTTCAAAACCCCCAATTTTCTTTTGCAAATCTTTAAATAACAATGCAGGTACGGGCGTAGCGCCGCAAAACAATTCTCAAATTTTATGTTTTATTTTGATATGACCTGCAGAGCTTTTTTGATAATCAATTCGACATCCATTTCTTCTGAATAAACACTGGATACCGCTTTCCGGGCTTCCGCATGATTATAACCGAGAACCATAAGGGCGCTCACTGCTTCTGATCTTGCGGAATCGCCTTCTGCCGGTATGCTGCTTGTGTCTGTATCAGAATCGAAAGATTCCAGCTGCTCTTTCTTTATTTTGTCCTTCAGTTCAAGAATAATCCTTTGAGCAATCTTCTTCCCTATCCCCTGGGCTTTTACAATTGTATTGGCGTCTCCGGTTATTACCGCCAGTCCAAACCTTGAAGGAGAAACGGTGGAGATAAGGGAGAGTGCTGCTTTAGGACCAACTCCGGACACCGAAATAAGCAATTCAAACATCTCAAGCTCTTCCTGGGTCAAAAAACCGTAAATGGTCATTGCATCTTCACGGACATGCAAATGAGTGAAAACCTTGACCGTCTCCCTCACTTGTCCTATTTTTTCCAGCGTTGAAAAAGGTGTATAAATTCTGTATCCTACACCGTTTGCTTCCACCACAATTGAGTCGGTTCCCTTGTAATCCAGCATCCCCTTTATATATGCAAACACCTTGTCAGTTCCCCCTATATATTGTTCCTTATACTGTATACCTTGGAAGAATGGGCATGGCAAATTGCCACCGCCAGTGCATCCGCCACATCATCAGGTTTTGGAATCTCATCAAGATTAAGAATCAACTTAACCATTTGCTGCACCTGTGATTTTACGGCCCTGCCGTATCCTACAACCGATTGTTTTACCTGAAGAGGTGTATATTCAAAAATTTCAATACCGCGCCTTGCTGCCGACAAAAGGGCTACACCCCGGCCATGGCCTACATTCAGGGCAGTTTTCGTGTTTTTGTTGAAAAAAATCTCCTCCACTGAAACTGCATCAGGTTTATATTTCTCCATCAAAAGCTCAAGCTGTGTATTAAGGCTGAGAAGTCTTTGGCATAAAGCCGTATCCGCACTGGTGGTTATTGCGCCATAATCCAATACCGAAAATTTGTTCCCACTGTATTTTATTATACCATAACCTGTAATTGCAAATCCAGGATCAATACCCATGATAATCATTATCCTACCTCCACGAAGATGTCTTGCGCATACAACAGTTCTACTGTCCAGAGGTTTTATTGAATGAACCATCGGCCAAAGATGCAGGTTTACAGCAGCATCGGCAGGGAAAACAATCAGATTGAAATGCCTTTATGATTCATTATTCCCTCTGAACAACAGCTCTTGGAACTTCAGTAAATCCATTTTAAAATATTAGTTGCATAATTATACATCCTACTGTATAATAATAAAAAGTTTGGTGTTTCCAATTTGCCTATAATTAACCGAAGACTTGATTTGACAGCCTGAACACCATACTTGTTTGAGGAATTGTTGACATTCCTTTTTTAATTATTTTAGCACATTTAAGGAGGAGTTCATATGCAGAAGAAGGAAAAAGTTGTCCTGGCCTATTCAGGTGGCTTGGATACTTCCATTATCATACCATGGCTCATTGAAAACTATAATTATGAAGTAATTGCCATGGCCGCAGACGTAGGACAGGGAGAAGAGCTTGCGCCGCTTAAAGAAAAAGCAATTAAATCGGGTGCAGCTAAAATATATATAGAAGATTTAAAGGAAGAGTTTGTAACCGGCTATATATTCCCTACTTTAAAGGCAGGTGCTGTTTACGAAGGCAAATACCTGCTGGGTACATCCTTCGCAAGGCCCATTATAGCAAAAAGGCTGGTGGAAATAGCCCAGTTGGAGGGAGCAACCGCCATAGCCCATGGATGCACAGGCAAAGGCAATGATCAGGTGAGATTTGAACTTACAGCCAAAGCCCTGGCACCTCACTTAAAAATAATTGCTCCATGGCGTGAATGGAACATCCGCTCCAGGGAAGAAGCCATAGATTATGCTGCAAAACGCAACATTCCCGTTCCGGTAACCAAAAAGGACAATTATTCCATGGATCGAAACCTGTGGCACTTGAGTCATGAAGGCTCCGACCTTGAGAACCCGTGGAACGAGCCGCAGTATGACAAACTCCTGAAAATCGTTACACCGCCTGAAAAAGCCCCCGACAAGCCGGAATATGTGGAGATTTACTTTGAGAAGGGGATACCGTTGAATATTAACGGTGAAAGCTTAAGTCCGGTAGAAATTATCGATAAATTGAACAACCTGGGAGCCAAAAACGGCATCGGTATTGCAGACATAGTTGAAAACCGTTTGGTTGGGATGAAATCAAGGGGTGTTTATGAGACTCCCGGCGGACAAATACTGTATTATGCCCACAGGGAACTTGAACTTTTGTGCCTTGACAGGGATACACTCCACTATAAGGACCTGGTGGCCCAGAAGTTTGCCGAGCTGGTATACTACGGGCAATGGTTTACACCTTTAAGAGAAGCTATTTCGGCATTTGTAGACGTCACCCAGGAGACAGTTACGGGTACCGTACGGTTGAAGCTGTACAAGGGGAATATTATCAGTGCCGGTGCAAAATCCGAATACTCCCTTTACGATGAATCACTATCCACCTTTGGAAAAGATGAAGTGTACAACCAGAAGGATGCCGAAGGCTTTATCAACCTGTTTGGCCTGCCGGTGAAAGTACGGGCCATGATGATGAAAAGACTGGGCAAATAAATCTATGTATGCTAAGCCTGTCTACTTGTCTGAATGGTAATAATGTTGACATCACTCTGAATTTGTTCAACTGTTTTTATTAAAGCATTGACTTTGCAGCCATGCTATGTTTGGGGCAATCTTCTTGCAATTAAGAGGTGATTTTGTATGAAATTATGGGGTGGAAGATTTGAAAAGAATACTGACAAATCTGTAGATGATTTCAACTCATCTATCAGGTTTGACAGCCGCATGTATAAGCAGGACATACTAGGAAGCATTGCCCATGTCCGTATGCTTGGATATCAAGGAATAATTGACCCTGAGGATTCAAATCTTATACAGAACACCCTCCTTGATATACTGAAGGACATTGAAGATGGAAAAGTGGAATTTGAACCGGACGCTGAAGATATTCACATGAATATTGAAAAAATATTGATTTCGCGAATCGGAGATGCCGGAAGAAAGCTCCACACCGGCAGGAGCCGCAATGACCAGGTGGTGCTGGACTTTCGCATGTACGTAAAGGATGAAATATGCAACATTACGCAAATGATATGTACATTGTCGGAAACCCTGCTTGACTTGTCAGAGAGTCACCTGGATACCATAATGCCCGGGTATACCCATCTTCAAAGGGCCCAGCCTGTGACCCTTGCCCATCATATGATGGCATATTTTCAAATGTTTGCAAGGGACTTGGACAGGCTTGCCGGCTGCTACAAAAGAACCGATATAATGCCTCTTGGTTCAGGAGCCCTTGCAGGCACCACATACCCCCTTGACAGGTATATGGTCGCTAAAGAGCTGGGTTTTTCGCAGATTACCGAAAACAGCATGGACGGGGTTTCTGACAGGGATTTTGCAATTGAACTTGCATCATGTCTTTCAATCATAATGATGCACCTTAGCAGATTCAGTGCAGAGCTTATTCTCTGGTCCTCCGGTGAATTCGATTTCATTGAAATGGACGATGCTTACAGTACGGGAAGCAGCATCATGCCCCAGAAAAAGAATCCTGATGTAGCCGAACTGGTCAGGGGAAAGACCGGCAGGGTTTACGGAAGCCTGATTGCCTTGCTGACTGTCATGAAGGGGCTGCCCCTTGCCTACAATAAAGACATGCAGGAAGACAAGGAAGCTGTCTTTGATGCAATTGACACTGTCAAGATGTGCCTTCCGGTATTTACAGGCATGCTTAAGACTATCAGGTTCAAGAAGGAGAACATGTACAAGGCTGCCGGCGGCGGCTTCACCAATGCAACGGATATGGCAGACTACCTTGTTAAAAAAGGAATGCCCTTTAGAACAGCCCATGAAGTCATCGGCAAAATGGTATTGTATTGCACCCATAACAAAAAGACATTGGAGGAGCTCACACCCGCTGAACTCAAATCCTTTTCGGAAATAATCGGAGAGGATGTATATGAATACATCAGCCTTGAAGCTTGCGTTTCAGGTAGAAAAGTACCTGGAGGGCCGGCAAGGGAAGCTGTAAAAAGCTCAATTGAAAAAGGCAGGGCTCTAATAAAAAGTTTTTCAGTCAACATGTCTTCAAAACAGGAGTTACTGTGAACTTGTTATTGCCTGAACAACCAGCTGTTCAGGCAATACAACACCAGGCAATGAAATAAAATATCGACCCATAATAAAAAGTCCGCCTCTTT
>DUMO01000085.1 GCA_012839865.1 Clostridiaceae bacterium | reverse complement strand
TTGCCTTCGGGGATTTAAGGTTTTATGGAAGAGAAAATGCGGAAAACAGGGGAATTACCAGGTTTTACAGCCGCGCTTATGGAAGCGAGTATGCAAGAAGCGACCATTTTGCAATACATCTTGAAGATAATAAGCAGCTTAAATCATTGTATCTTGATGCAGAAAAGGAAGATGGTTATTTAAGGGATCAAAGTGTTTTTGGTGATGGTATAAGTATTGAAGATACAATGGGTGTTATTGTTAAGTACAGAAACAAAGCAATAATGACATATTCCCTGAACGCATATATGCCCTGGGAAGGCTTCAGGGTAAACTTTAACGGAAGCAATGGAAGAATTGAGGTGGATATATGTGAGAGTTCTTATGTCAATGCCGGTGGCGACCACCAGGATGAGGGGAAACTGGTGTATAAAAAGATTATTGTCCACCCTATGTTTGGCAAACCATATGAAGTTGACATTGAAGAAAAAGAAGGCGGGCATGGCGGGGGAGATCCTGAACTTTTGAATGACCTTTTCGGAGTCCCTGCAGAAGACAGGTTCAAAAGGGCAGCTTCCCATATGGAGGGTGCGTATTCCGTCCTGACGGGCATAGCTGCAAACATATCAATCAGAACCGGATTACCTGTTAAAGTTGCTGATCTTGTGAAGTTTAAAATTGCCAGATGATTATCCATGTCAAGTTCAGGATACTGAATTTTCAAGCAGTGTTTCTCTTTGAAGTTTAAGATGATATATTTTAAGCATGAGGAACAAAATTTCAGAAAAAACAGTCATATGGAATATAGGGTAGCGGTAAATCATTAAGGGCTTGTGCCGGATTGAAACTTTTCAGGTATGAAATAAACCAATATAGTCAGGGGGTAAAAAAATGAAAAAAGCAGTATTTGTCATAATTGCATGTGTTCTTGCAGTGACTTTTATAATTTCAGGCTGCAGCAGCAGGGGCAAAAGTGATATGGCTGTATCTACTACAGCATCTACAGGCGCTTACTCTCCTTATAACGGAAAAGCTGAAACAGGTTATGACGATGGTGGTTATGGAGGGGAAGTCAAATATGAAACACAGGATAATCAGGCAGACATTAAAAAGGTTATTAAGACAGGCGAGATAGCTGTAGAAGTAAATGACGTGGACAAAGCATATGATGATATCAAAAAAATACTTGGCGATATCGGAGGTTATGAATTCAATATAAACTACAGGATTCGTGATGAATACAAAAGGATACAGCTTGTTGTCAAAATACCTCCTGACAAACTGGAAGATTTTAAAGCACGGCTTGCCGAATATGTGGGAGACGGTCACATCAGCGAGATGGTTATAAGGAGTGAAGATATTTCTTCGCAGTATTACGATGTGGAAGCCAGGCTGGAAAGTTACAAAAAAAGCAGGGACCAAATACGTGAACTTCTGGAGAAGGCACAGACGGTGGAAGAGGTTTTGAAAATACAGAGCGAGCTTACCAGGCTTCAGGCAGATATAGATGCAATGCAGGGAAAAATAAACATGTGGGATAAGCTTGTTGATATGGCGACAATTACTCTTTATATTGATGAAATACAAGACCCCCTGAAGCACACAAAAACAGTAGGCTGGAGATTTAATTCCGTAAGCCAGGTCTGGATGGCCATGAGGAACGGTTTTGTAAATACAATAAATGTAGCATACAGCATTATCGTATGGATATGCGTGGCAATTGTCTCACTGCTGCCAGTAATTGTGCCGGCAGGTATAGTGGTTTGGTTTGTAGTGAGAAGAAGGAAAAACAGAAGCAAGGAAAGTTAAGCCGGTTATATGATTGATATAAGTAAATGATGTCTGCATGAAATTGCAGTTTCACCAGCAATTTTATGCAGACTTTTTTATTGAATGGGGGAACGGTTCTGCGTCTTTTAGCATAAGGCTCAGAACCGTCTTTCTTTTACCTGGCAATAAAAAGCAGAATTGATCCCCCTATCTTGTGAAATTAAAAATGAAGGATTAGAATAAAAAAATTGCAATAACATCTTTACAACAGGTTGTATACTGTTATAAAATACAACAAAAAAATAATTAATTATATGATTAATACCTAAAAACAAAGAAGTTGAGTTTCACATGCCATTTATGTTATATAGGCAATACCTCCCTGAGCATAGACTGCATGTGAAGACAGCTCAACTTGTTTTTAGCGGAAAAATTATATTAATTATTTCTGGGGCAACAGGACGGAGGTATTCGTATGAATCAAAGCGATATACAAAAAGCATTAAACAACCTTGAGGAAAGATATGCTAAATTTAAGGAAATGAACCTTAAACTGGATATGACCAGAGGGAGGCCCTGCACTGAACAGCTCGACCTGTCAAACGGGCTTTTTTCAGCCATAGATAAATATGGTTATAAAACGGAAAATGGAATTGACTGCAGAAATTATGGCGGGCTTGAAGGTATTCCCGAAGCCCGGAGGCTTTTTGCGCAAATACTGGAAGTTGAACCTGACGAGGTTATAATTGGAGGCAATTCGAGCCTTAACCTTATGTATGATGCCATATCAATAGCTTTAAGATTTGGGACAGGTCCAAATTCCAAACCATGGAGCCATTATCCAAAAGTTAAATTTTTATGTCCAAGTCCCGGGTATGACAGGCACTTTGCAATGCTGGAGAACTTCGGAATAGAAATGATTGCAATAGATATGAAAAAAGATGGTCCTGATATGGATGCTGTTGAAAAACTTGCTGCGGAAGATGAAGGCATTAAGGGAATCTGGTGCGTGCCAAAATACAGCAATCCGGATGGAATAACATACTCAGATGAAACGGTTGACAGGCTTGCTGGAATGAAGACTGCAGCAGATGATTTCAGAATATTTTATGATAATGCTTATGTGGTTCATCATTTGACGGATAATCCGGACAGACTGAAAAATATAATGGCTTCATGCAAAAAGGCAGGGAATCCTGACAGGGTTTATATTTTCAGTTCAACCTCCAAAATAACTTTCCCGGGTTCCGGTATTTCTGCATTGGCAGCCAGCAGGAGCAATATTGAATTTATAAAGAAGCACATTTCTTTTCAGACCATTGGTCCAAACAAACTGAATCAGCTTGCCCATGTGCATTTTTTAAGGGATTTGAAGCATATAGAAGAACACATGAAAAAGCATGCAGCAATTCTCAGGCCAAAATTTGATCTTGTATTGGATACCCTGGAAAGAGAACTTGGCGGGAAGAACATTGCCTGGTGGAACCGTCCCAATGGAGGCTATTTTATCAGCCTGTTTACACTGGACGGCTGTGCAAAGGAAGTTGTAAAACTGGCGAAGGAAGCTGGGGTTAGTTTAACCGGGGCAGGAGCAACTTATCCTTACGGAAAGGATCCAAGGGACAGGAATATCCGTATTGCTCCCACAATGCCGCCTTTAAACGAGCTTAAACTTGCTACAGAGCTTTTGTGCATATGCGTCCAGCTTGCAAGCTACAGGAAGATGCTTGAAAATGGCGATTGTGCATAAAGCAATATCCCATTGCAAAATAACGCATTGATATTAAAAAAGCAGCTTATTGATAAGGATATTCTTTGAATATCCTTTATTTTCTGCATAGATTTTTATTCACATCATATCCTGTTAATATTAAAGGTGTTATGGTAAAATATTATAAATTGCACTTGTTTTAAATCAGCTTGTTTTTAAGAGTATAATTTATAAATATTCAAGGAGACCAATCATGTACGATGTTGTTATAGTAGGCGGAGGCCCGGCTGGATTTACAGCGGCACTTTACGCAGCCAGGGCAAAGCTTGATACATTGCTTATTGAAAAAATGGTTTCGGGCGGGCAGATGGCTACCACATATGTCATGGAGAATTATCCGGGCTTTGCAGAGCCCATAAGCGGGCCGGATCTTGCCCTCAGGATGGAAAAGCAGGCCCGAAGATTCGGGGCTCAGGTTCTTAACGATACTGTTGTGGATTTGCAGTTGGATAAAGTAAAAAAAGAAATCAAAACTACAAAGGACATTCTTTACAGCAAAACAGTGATTCTTTGCATGGGGGCAAAACCCAGAGAATTAGGATGTCCCGGTGAGAAGGAACTGAAAGGGTCAGGAGTTTCCTACTGCGCCACCTGCGATGGAGCCTTTTTCAAAGACAGGATTGTGGCAGTTGTGGGAGGTGGAGACACAGCGGCTGAAGATGCCCTGTATCTTACCAGATTCTGCCCGAAGGTGTACCTGATACACAGAAGAGACAGCCTGAGGGCGACAAAGGTCTTGCAGGAAGCGGTATTTAGCAACGATAAAATAGAAGTGGTTTGGGATTCAGTTGTGGAAGAGATTCACGGCCGGTTTGATGTAGAGGGTATAAAAGTAAAAAACGTAAAAACGGATGAATCCCGGAAGATTGAGGCGGAAGGCGTTTTTGTGGCCATTGGAGTTGTGCCGAATACTGAACTTGTTAAAGGAAAAGTGGAGCTGAACCAGGCTGGCTACATTATAACGGATGACAGCATGCAAACCAATATATTTGGAGTATATGCAGCAGGCGATATAAGAGAGAAGGTTTTAAGACAGGTGATAACAGCAGCTTCGGATGGTGCTGTTGCAGCCTATATGGCTGAAAGGTATATTGTAGAGAACAGATGGTAATCTGAAAATCCAGCAGATAATAAAAGCATGAGCTTTTGGCTTGTGTTTGACAAAATTCTTTTAGCGATATATTCTGTATAATGTAGTTAAGACGGTATTCCGCCCGTTAAGAAAGTGTCTCAGGCTTTGCACTGCAAGCCTGGCATGCAGACTTACAAAGTCAGGCAGGAAACCGAAAATGCTTATTTGAATATACTTTTATGAGGGTGAAGATAAAATGAAAATTGGACTAGTAGGCCTTCCTTTGACCGGGAAGACTACCTTTTTTAATTTGCTGACTAATGCCAAAAGTGATGACCTAAGCCATTCTTCAGGAAAAATGGAGGCTACTGTCGGCATTGCAAAGGTTCCCGACAAAAGAGTGGACTTCCTTACAGAAGTTTACAAACCAAGAAAGAAGACGTATGCAACTATTGAAGTGATAGATATTGCCGGTATTGTACCGGGAAGCGGCAGTGGTAAAAAATCTGCGGCAGCAGCATTCCTTGATGCAGTAAGAAAAGTTGATGCATTGGTTCAGGTGGTAAGGGTCTTTGAAAATGATGATGTCGTACCTTCCCGGGGAGCAATAGACCCCATGGGCGACATTGACGCCCTGAACCTGGAACTTTTGTTTGCCGATCTTGCCATTATTGAGAACAGAATTTCAAGGATAGAGAATCAGAAGAAAATATCCAAGGAGAACCAGAAAGAGCTTGAAGTCCTGAAAAAATGCCAGGAAGGACTGGAAAACGGAAGATTGATAAACAATGCAGGTCTGAGCGACGAGGAAAAACAATATTTGAGGTCCTTTGACTTTCTGACCGAAAGGCCCATGATTTTGCTTGTCAATCTGGATGAGGACCAGTTGCAGTCAGGCAAGTATGAGCAAAAGGAGCAGGTTTTGGAATATGCCGCAAAGCATAATATGCCCATACTTGAGATATGTGCAAAAACAGAACTTGAAATCAACCAGTTGGAGCCTGGTGACAGGGAGCTTTTCATGCAGGAACTGGGTATAGAAGAGCCGGGAATTAGCCAACTGGCATCTACGGCATATAAGTACCTTGGGCTTATTTCATTCCTGACCGCAGGGGAGGACGAGGTCCGGGCATGGCCTGTCAGGGAAGGAATTTCTGCAAAGGAAGCTGCAGGGAAAATTCATTCCGACATCGAACGTGGGTTTATCCGGGCTGAAGTGGTGGCTTTTGATGATTTTTACAAACTCGGCACGATGCAGAAAGTCAAGGAAAAGGGATTGTTCAGGCTCGAAGGAAAGGAATATGTGGTTAAAGACGGAGATATCATTAATTTCAGGTTCAACGTTTGAACATGAAACCAGATAATGATAATGCCGGCTTGACAGCCAAAAAGCTGCAGCCGGCATTTATAGTTTTTATGGATAGCTGTATTAGACCTGTTGGTCCATTTAAATTTATTACTCATATATTACTTCCACATCACCGACGCCCATGTTAATATCCAGGTCAATTTTGCTTTCAGCGGTTTCCCAATTGTCTGAATAATAGCAACCGCCTTTCCTGGCTAATCCTGCTTCGGTGAAATTATTTCCGCTGAGCACACCGTCAACTTCAATCTTTAATCCAACCTCTCTCGGTACATATATATTTATATTCGAAGCCCCGCTGTTAATTTTCGCATTAACCATATCACCATGAGCCCCGAATTTAATGTTTAAGTTGGATGCCCCCATGCTGATATCAAGACTGTTGACCTTAATATCCCTCAGGTCAAAAATACCGTTGATTGCTCCGATATTTACATCAAGATCCCATACCACATCTTTATTTAGCTTGATGTCCATGCTTTGGCTGCTATTAAATTTGAGAAAACTAAAATTCTTTTTATTATTTATATATATCTTTGACCTTTTACTGTTATTGTCGGTGTATGAATAGTTTAAGTCAGGAATGTCGGATGCAGCATTCAAAAGGCCATTGCTCGTGGACTCTATGTTAAGATTCAATGCTCCCAGGTCGACTCTCAACTCTACTGATTCTATGATTGCATTTTTTTCTATGTATATGTCTTTGCTGTTCTGGCCTGACGGTTTAAATTTTTCAGCAGTAAAGAAGCTGTACAGAACCAGTACAGCTATAAGTGCCACCCAGGTTAATCCCTTGATTAGCGGATGCTTTTTAAATATCATATTGAGACCTATTACTACCAGTACGAGAGGCCATAATACACGCAGGCTTCCAAATATATTCCAGCTTAAAAGCCCAAGATTGGATAGCAGCCAGATTATACCAACAGTGATTATCGCAATCCCGACTCCGATTACTGAATTCTTTTCCTTCAACTGTTATTCCTCCCTCCTGCGTAATACTAATGCAAGGCCTATAATAATAAGTATAACAGGTACAAAATATCTGAAGTTTACCCATGAAAAGAATTCCCTTAACAGGAAGATCAGACCCAAGAGTACCAAAACCCCTCCGATCAGCAGCCTGCTTTTATCGGAATCAAATTTTTGAGGTTCATCTTTCCATTCATTGGGATCAAACCCTGTACCGGTGCTGTCACTTTTATTAAAACCTGAAGTACGACCGGAACTTTTTTCAGGCATTATTATTGCAGCTATTATATATGCCAACACGCCGAAACCACCGGCAAAACCTACAATAACCCATACAAGCCTTACAATGGTAGGATCTATGGAAAAATATTCTGCAATGCCGCCACATACTCCCATGATTACTCTGTTGCTTTTTGAACGGTAAAGTTGTTTTTCCATTTTTAAATTCCTCCTTTAACCCATTAATTTTAAAAATTTTAATGACATGATTAAAAATTTTTATTATAAAATAAAATACTTAATAATATTATATATATTCTATTAATATTTACAATAGAATTTTATAAAAAATAATATTTTTTTTATCAGGAATACAAGGCATTAACTGTGTTTTTCCAAACCTGTTGCAAGCGGTTATATATGAGGGGATTGCTCAGAAAACATGCCAAACAAAGCATTAATCCTTTATTCCTTAAAAGGATCTTATCTTCTACAAAACTTGTCAATATGGCTTATACTCCAACTTTTTTTGCTAATGTACGTTACCAAAGAAAACTTGAATATTAATGTATGTTATAATGAAATTAAACCATATGGATTTAACGGAGGAACAGACATAATGTCCGGATGGCGTAAAATAACTGGTTTTGTCAGCAGGCCGATTGATGTACATATCATAAAAGAAGTAATGGAGACTCACGAAATCTGTGATATATATCCTGATTCAATACATGTTATTAATGAAGCGCTGATATTTTTAGCCCGGGGGAAACAAAAAAAAGTGCTGGTTGTTATCGGTGAAGACGAGTCAACTCAAAAGTTTTCAGGCAAACAGGAAGCATCTTCGGGCATTTCTATAAAAGTATGCCCCCTGACTCACCAAAACTGCGCTGTGCTGCGGGAATTGTTTCCATTCACTGCTCCTTTGGCGGTGCTGAAAAATAAAGCTACAATAGGACTCGGAGACCGCCTTGGGATTGCCACGCCGGGACATATACGTGCTATAAAAGGTTGCAATGTAAAGCCTGTACTTGCCCAGCAATCCATAAGGGAGCTTAATCTGACAGGCAGAACATATGAAGATGTTTTGGATGACGTAAGCTGGGCGGTATTTCAGGAGGGCTATACCAGGGGATTTGGTGCTGACGGTGACCATCTTAAAAAGCCTGAAGAAGTAAAAATGGCATTGGATTGCGGTTTTACAATGATTACCCTGGATTGCTCCGAACATATTGATAATAGCATCACCTTCCTCAATAATGAGCAAATAAGTGAAAAGTACAATTCAATTTGCGGATTAAAAAGAAACATGTATGAAGAGATATACAAAAATAAACTCTTCAAACTTAAAAACGGTCAAAAAATAAGCTTTGATTTTGATGAACTTAAAAAAATTGTGCTGATATATCATGAGGCAATCTCATTCGCAGTAGGAATTTACAATAAATTTATAAAGGATTACCCAAAAGCCCTGGACCTTGAAATTTCCATTGATGAAACTCTTACTCCCACATCCCCGCAAGCTCACTATTTTTTCTCCTCGGAATTGTTCCGGTCCGGGGTAAAGGTTGCAAGTCTGGCTCCGAAATTTTGCGGGGAATTTCAAAAAGGTATAGATTATATTGGAAATACCGGTTGTTTTGAAAAGGAGTTCAGGGAACATGTAAAAATTGCTGAGGAATTTGGATATAAAATTTCCATCCATTCAGGTAGTGACAAGTTCAGAATTTTTCCTATTGCAGGAAAACATACGGAAGGGCGCTACCATTTGAAAACAGCGGGTACCAGCTGGCTGGAAGCGGTAAGAGTTGTTGCATTAAAAGATCCCGGCCTGTACAGGCAAATTCATAAATATGCCCTTAGTGTGCTTGATGAGGCTAAGAAATATTATTATATAAACGCTGATACAACAAAAGTTCCAGATGTAGATTTGTTGAAAGATAATGATTTGCCAAGCCTGATGGATAACACTGACGTCAGGCAAGTTATTCATATAACATACGGTCACATTTTAAAAGCCAGGGACAGCAACGGTGAGTACATGTTCAGAAACCGCATAAACAATTTGCTTTACGATTATGAAGAAGACTATTGCAAGGGCCTTGAAAAACATATAGGCAAACACCTGACTGCTCTGGGATGCTTCACGGCTGAATGAAATAACTCCCGGGCGGGAAAAGCCTGAAAAGGACATAGGTATACAGCTATCTGGTTATTTGAAGCTTTAATGGGTAAAAAGGTGCAGAAAGTGCAGGGAATATCTGACCTTATACCGGCGCTAAGTTATCAAGGGCGGCAAAGGTGAGAGAAGACTCGAAAGAATTATGGCATTCCATAAAAAATGGTTTTGCATGAATGGTTCAAAATAAATTTTAAATAATTCTGTTCAGGAGGGGTAGAAAAATGCTGATAAAAAGCGAAAATGAACTTCGTAGAGCGGTAGAAAAAGCTGTAGACAATGTGCAGCTCACAGATGTACATACTCACTTATTTACACCGGACTTCGGCAACATGCTTCTTTGGGGAATAGACGAGCTTTTGACATACCATTATCTGATTGCGGAAACCATGTTGCATACAGATGTTCCCTACAGTGAGTTTTGGGACATGCCCAAAAGAGAGCAGGCCAACCTTGTCTGGGACACTCTTTTTATTAAAAATTCTCCTTACAGTGAAGCCTGCAGAGGCGTGCTGACTGTCCTTTCCAGGCTGGGACTGGACGTGGGAGGCAGGAACCTTGAGGAATACCGGAAGTTTTTTGAGAACCTGAAGGTGGAAGAATATATAGATATTGTCTTTAAAAAAGCCGGAGTGAAAGAAATTGTCATGACAAACGACCCCTTCGATAGTGATGAGGTGAAGGTGTGGCAAAAAGGATTTGAAAGGGATAAAAGGTTTCTTGCAGCCCTTAGAATTGACAAACTGCTGAATTCCTGGGAAGAAGCCTGCCTTGATCTGAAAAGCCGGGGGTATGATGTAACCAATGAAATAAACAGCAGCACGCAAAAAGAAATAAGAAGATTCTTATCGGAATGGATTGACAGGATGAACGCTTTATATATGGCAGTATCATTGCCACCCTCTTTCAGGTTCCCTGAAAATTCCGCAAGGTCTGAAATTATAAGGGAGTGCATTCTACCTGTTTCGAGAGAAAAGAATGTTCCCTTTGCAATGATGATAGGGGTGAAGAGAGGCATAAACCCGGAACTTAAACATGCAGGAGACGGCTTGGGGAAAAGTGGCATTGAAGCGGTGGAACACCTTTGTGCTGCATATCCGAAGAACAAGTTCATGGTGACAATGCTTTCCCGTGAGAACCAGCATGAATTGTGTGTTACTGCAAGAAAGTTCAGGAATTTGCTTGTTTTCGGATGCTGGTGGTTTTTGAACAATCCAAGTTTGATTGAGGAAATGACACGAATGAGGTTTGAACTTCTGGGAACGAGAATAATAGCTCAGAATTCAGATTGCCGTGTGCTAGTCCAGCTTATTTATAAATGGGGTCATTCCAGGAAGATTGTTGCAAAGGTGCTTATCGACAAGTATTCAGATATTCTGGATACAGGCTGGTTTATTGAAGAAAATGAAATTGCAAGGGATGTTGAAAAAATATTCGGGCAAAATTTTCATGATTTATTGGCTTGCAGCCTGTAAACTGAATAAAACACTGATATAAGATAAAAATAAATATGATTGATGCTTGAAAAATTGAATAAATACAGGTGTTAATCAAGTTACTTATGTAGTGTTTTTGGAGGTTTTATGGACAATAGCAGGCTTATGGATCTTGTGTCGGAAATCGAAAAGGCAGAGAAAGAAAATCCAAATGTTCCGCTGATATTTACCGAAGTGCTTAAAGATGAAATTAATGCAAATAACGAGGTAAGAATGTACAATGGAATGAAACGGCTTATTAAAAAATACTCTGAAGATTCCAAATCGACCGCCATACTGAACGAGGTAACCAGGGTAATGTCCGGAGGAACGTCCCTTAGTGATATTTTGAGTGTGTCTATTGATGAAGCACTGCATCCGACACTGGTCGCCAGGGACAAGGAGTAGTTTGCTGAACTATTTTGGGGACAGGGGACGGTTCTGTGTCTTATCCAGGGCAGCTTATACCAGGATATATAATAAGACACAAAACTGTCCCCTGTCCCTGCCTTGTGAAATTTGGAAATTTTATATTGAAGAAAAAATACTTTTAATATAGAATAAACGATATGAATTTAAAACCATAAATTTAATATAAGGAGGAATTTACGATGCTCAAATTGAACCGGGAGGGCATTAAAAATAGAAGCGAATGGTACAAAGCCGGGATTGAACTGCCCGAGTTCGATATTGATTCGATGATTTCCAAAACTTTTGAAAGCCCCACATGGATACACTTTGGAGCAGGGAATATTTTCAGAGGTTTTATTGCTGTACTTCAGCAAACACTTCTGAATAAAGGTTTGGACGATAAAGGTATTATTGCTGCTGAAACTTTTGATGTGGAAATAATTGACAAGGCGTACAAGCCTTTTGATAATTTAAGTCTGCTTGTAATAATGAACCCTGATGGAAGCTTTGAAAAGAAAGTTGTAGGTAGTCTTGCAGGTTCCCTGGCAGGCGATCCTTCCAGAAAGGAAGACTGGAACACACTGAATGAACTTTTCAAGAAGCCAAGCCTTCAGATGGTCAGCATGACAATAACTGAAAAAGGCTACAATCTTAAGAACCTGTCCGGAGAATACTTCCCGGATGTGAAAAAGGATATAGAAGAAGGACCTGCATCAGTCCGCCATGCAATGTCCAAAATGGCTTCACTGGCATATACCCGCTTCAAGAATGGAAAGCACAAATTAGCATTTGTAAGTATGGACAACTGCTCCCATAACGGTGAAAGATTCGGAAATGCGGTAATTACCATTGCCAGTGAGTGGGCAAAAAGAGGCCTTGTTGAACCGGAGTTCCTGGATTATGTGAAGAATCCCGACATGGTTTCTTTCCCATGGACCATGATTGATAAAATCACTCCAAGACCTGCAGAGGAAGTCAGACAATCCCTGATAAAGGACGGGCTTTTGGACATGGAACTGGTGAAGACCGAAAAGAATACTTATGTGGCACCTTTCATTAATGCGGAAGGACCCCAGTATCTTGTTGTGGAGGATTGCTTCCCCAACGGCAGACCGCCTTTGCAAGAAGCAGGAGTTATTTTTACAAGCAGGGAAACCGTTGACAGGGTTGAAAAGATGAAAGTCTGCACATGCTTAAATCCCCTTCATACCAGTCTTGCAATTTATGGCTGCCTTTTAGGCTACAAGTTCATTTCGGAAGAGATGAAAGATCCACAGCTTAAGAAACTTGTGGAAAAGATATGTTTTGAAGAAGGAATGCCTGTGGTTGTAAACCCTGGGGTCATTGATCCGGTTGTTTTTGCAAACGAAGTTATAAAGGTAAGGCTGCCAAATCCGTATATACCTGACACACCGCAAAGAATAGCTGTTGATACTTCACAGAAACTGGCTATCAGGTTCGGAGAGACAATCAAGTCATATGAGAAACGCAGCGACCTTGATACACAAAGTCTGAAGTATATACCATTGGTTATAGCAGGCTGGTGCCGCTACCTGATGGGTTTGGATGACGAAGGCAACGAAATGCAGTTAAGTCCCGATCCGATGCTTGACACCTTAAGGCCTTTCTTTAAGGACATGAAACTTGGGGCGCAGGTTAATGTAAAGGAAGTTTTGTCGCCAATACTGTCAAACCCCACACTTTTTGGAGTAAACCTTTATGAAGTGGGGCTTGGAGAAAAAACAGAAGGATACTTTGGTGAGATGATAACTGGTCCCGGAGCCGTCAGAAAGACACTCGAGAAGTATGTAAAATAAAAGAGAATATAAATTAGAAAACCAGGGTGCATTGGAATGTGTACCCTGTTTTTTTTAAAACGGGGACCAGGGGACGGTTCTTGCGGTTCCTGAAAAGGTACCGCAAGAACAACCATGAAAGAGAGCTTTCACAGTAAAATACATTAAAGTATTTCAACTTTCACATTAACCGTCCCCTGGTCCCCTGATAACCGCAGAACTTGACGCAAATCAAAGAAAAGGAAGTATTGATTAGTTATTGGCATTATGGTATTATTATACTGTCACTTTATATAATATTTTACCGTCGAATAGTTGCCATTGCCATTTCAATAAAGTGCAATACTAATGAAAAAGGGGTAATTTCATGAGTAATCTTATTAGTATTAATGCTTCGGTTGTTTCCTGTACCGGTAGATTAAATACATATAATGACGACAGCTTTTTTATTAATGGTAGGTATAAGTTCGAATATGAGCTGGATAATATTCAGGTTTCCATTGAAAATGAAGATGATGCACATCTTTTTGCTGTTTTCGACGGTCTTAAGGGACAGAGTTCATCATTCTCAATAAATCAGGAAATGGAACGCATTTATGAGAACATGGAAGATGATATGACAGATACCCTTTCAAAGGTAAAAGGCTGCTTCCAGCAGGCAATAAACCTCTCCAGTGACATGCAAAAAATCAATTATGGCTGTTCATGCCTGATAATAACAAACGGGAAGGCAGTAGCCGTAAGTTCGGGAGAAAACCGGGCATTTCTTTACAGAAAGGGAGTATTCAAATCTTTAACCGCTGATTATGCAAAGGCGGGAAGACTATTAAAGCTTGGAATCATTACTGACGAGCAGGCTAAAGCGCTATCGAAACAGACCGGCCCGGAGGATGTCAAAGGTTTAAATTGTTCAGAAGTAATAAACCTGAAGAAGGGTGATATAATCCTTCTAATCAGCGACGGTCTTGGGGCATCGATAGATGATGACAGGATTCACGAAATAATCTCGATGGGGCGTGAAACCTGGTTCACTTCCAACATGCTGGTAAGTGAAGCCATTAAGAACGGCGGGGAGGACAATACCACAGCTTTGGTTGTCAAGGTGGATGATATAGATGAAGAAGATACATACGCATATGAGGAAGATAACGAGTCCCTGGATGAAGTCAAAAAAGAAAAGGAAAGGATAATGAGAAGGCCAAAATATCGCTTTAACAAACAAAAAGCTTTGAGTACACTTATTTCGGTCACCACCATTCTTGTGATAATAGCAGGAATGTTCCTGACGATCTTTAAGATATGGCAGATTAAGTACAGGGAGGATATTCCACCGGATGTATCACCTACACCTCAAGAGACCGGCCAGACCACACCGACAACGACTCCTGAGCCTACGCCGGAAACCTCACATACCACTGCACCGGGGACGACTTCAAGCCCGGCTGCCACACCTACGCCTACACCTAAACCTTCTGTGCAGCCAACCCCGACCACCGGTCAGCAGACTACTTATACAGTTGTGGAAGGTGACACCCTTTTCAGAATTGCTTCAAAATTCTACAACAGCAGGTTGATGGAGAAGGTGGAGGATATTAAGAAAGCCAACAATCTTACCAATGATACCATAATACCCGGGCAGAAACTCATTATTCCAAACCCGGAAAAGACTGAATAATTATAGATTCTGTTAAACAAAGCAATAAAACAACTTCCTGTGTGGACCAGCCACCGGGAGGTTGTTTTTTTGTTGCTGTTCAAAAATAGAAACAATGAAATCTGCTCCTGTTCAAAGGAGACAATTATATTTAAACTATAGAAATTCATGGCTAAATTCCATCATGTCTGTCTGATACTCTATTCCGAAGCAGCTGGTGCTTTGGCTGTTGATCGCAAAATGTGACATGCTCCGTCAATGTATGAAAAAAAGTACAAGAATATTTCCTAATAGCAAGTCATAAGGGTCAATAAATAAAAAAGATTATGGTTTCAATACATATAAAATCAAATTGCCCGGGTAAACTCCTGCTGCCTGTTAAATGGCCGGACAGGCTGTTTATCCGGAAAAATCGACTAAATACTTATGATTTTATGTTATTCAATCAATGTACAAAAATAAGGTTGCATTGCAAGAAGGTTGGTGGTATAATGTACCTATAAAAATACAAATGTGATTTATTTAACAAACTCAGCTAATAAATTATCCCATTCGCACTTTTTTTCACAGTAAAGATTAAATTTTTAACAAACCTCGTTAATTTTAAATCAAATCAATCCTATTCACATTATTGACAAGGAGGGTTTGTATGGATATCCAGGTCGAACAATGCAATTGCAGTGAGCTGACAGAAGAAGAAAAGCTTGAGCGAATAGCTGAAGTGATTGAGGATTACAGGCACAGGGAAGGAAGCCTTATTCAGATTTTGCATTTAGCTCAAGGCATATATGGTTACCTTCCGATTCATGTACAGAAATTCATTGCACAAAGGCTGAATATTCCTCTCTCTGAAGTTTACGGGGTTGTATCCTTTTATTCATTCTTTACTACAAGCAAAAGGGGAAAATACGTAATCAGAGTATGTCTTGGCACCGCTTGTTATGTCCGGGGAGGAAAGAAGATAGTTGAAAGGTTGCATGAAATTCTTGGGCTGGATGTTGGAGAAACAACACCCGATGGAAAGTTCACTCTTGAGGTGATGCGCTGCATCGGCGCATGCAGTCTTGCACCGGCAATAACTATTAATGACACGGTTTATAAACAGGTTAATCCTGACAAGCTGCAGCAAATAATTGACTTGTACTGAAAGATAGGGGTGAACATTGTGAGTGAAAAACTGTTCGTAGAAACAGCGGGAGATCTTATTAATGTAAAAAACAATTTTGTAAAGAAGCAGGAAAACATTAAATTCAAAATTCTTGTATGTGCCGGGGGGGGCTGTGTATCTTCAGATTGCCGCTCTGTAAAGGAAGCCCTGATAAGAGCGCTGGAAGAATGCGGTGTAACCGGCTTAACTGAAGTTATCGAAACAGGATGCATTGGAGTGTGTGATTACGGTCCGGTTATGGTAATTTTGGAAAAAGAACGCGGGCAGAAGGATTTGATGGACGGAGTAATATATACAAAGCTCACTGCGGCAGACATGAAAGGAATAGTCGCATCGCACCTGCTGGAAGGAAAAATCAAGACTGAAAAGACATACCTGGACAAACAAAGCGGGAAGTACATACCTTATTTAAAAGATATAGACTATTTCAAACGTCAGATAAAAATCGCATTGAGGAACTGTGGAAGCATTGATTGCAAATCCCTGGAGGAATATATTGCAAAGGATGGCTATTTTGCCATTGCAAAAGCCCTGAAAATGAACCCCGAAGATATTATTGACGAAATTAAAAAATCTGGTTTGAGAGGACGCGGCGGGGCTGGTTTTCCTTCCGGAATCAAACTGGAAGCAGGCAGAAAAGCCAAAGGGAAAAACAAGTACATTGTTTGCAATGCTGATGAAGGGGATCCGGGAGCTTTCATGGACAGAAGCATACTTGAGGGGGATCCCCATTCGGTTTTGGAAGGCTTGCTGCTGGCAGGATATGCCATAGGAGCTCAAAGGGGCTACATTTATGTAAGAGCGGAATATCCCCTTGCAATAGAAAGGCTGGACATTGCCATAAGGAAAGCCCGAGAGACAGGCCTTTTGGGCAAAAACATACTGGGGTCTGATTTTTCATTTGATATTGAAATCCGTATAGGGGCAGGTGCGTTTGTATGTGGAGAAGAAACAGCCCTTATGGAATCAATCGAGGGTAAAAGGGGCGAACCCAGGCAGAAACCTCCTCTACCCTTTGAAAAGGGGCTTTTTGGGAATCCAACTATTATCAACAATGTTGAAACCCTGGCAAACCTCCCTCCCATAATACTTAAGGGAAGCGGGTGGTTTTCAGGCTTTGGCACCGAAAAAAGCAAGGGAACAAAGGTGTTTGCCCTTGCCGGGGATATTAATAATACAGGTATTGTCGAAGTGCCTATGGGAATAACCCTGGGAGAGATTGTATATGACATCGGAGGAGGCATACCTAAGAATAAAGAGTTTAAAGCAGCACAAATCGGAGGCCCTTCAGGGGGGTGCCTTACCAGGGAGCATCTTAACACTCCCATTGATTATGACTCCGTTGTAAAGCTTGGGGCTATAATGGGCTCCGGCGGCATGATAATAATGGATAACCATACATGCATGGTCGATATGGCAAGATACTTTATGGAGTTTGTGCAGGAGGAATCCTGTGGAAAATGTGTGCCCTGCAGATTGGGAACCAAAAGGATGCTGGAGGTTCTGGAGAGGATAACCCGTGGAGAAGGCAGGGAAGGCGATATTGAGCTATTGGAAGAACTGGCTTACATGATCAAGGATACTGCTGTTTGCAACCTCGGACAATCTGCTCCGAATCCCGTGCTGACAACAATCATGCATTTTCGGGAAGAATACGAGGAGCATATAAAGAACAAGTACTGTCGCGCCGGGGTATGCTCCGAAATGTTTATCTCTCCGTGTCAGAACGCCTGCCCGGCAGGTGTTAATGTCCCCGGATATGTTGCCCTTATTGCAGCAGGAAGAATACGGGATGCATACAATCTTATCAGGAAAGAGAATCCTTTCCCTGCCGTGTGCGGAAGGGTGTGCACACATCCCTGTGAGGATATGTGCCGCAGGGCTCAACTGGATGAACCCATCGCAATAGCGGACCTTAAGCGCTATATAGCTGACCAGGTGCTGGAAAGTGATGAAAAGCCGTATCTGGATCTTGTATTTCCCAAAAAAAGCAAAAGTGTTGGTATCATAGGAGCAGGTCCCTCGGGACTCACATGCGGTTATTATCTTGCAAGGCTTGGCTATGATGTGCATGTTTATGAAGCCCAGCCTGTAGCCGGCGGAGTTTTAGCCTTTGGAATCCCTGAATACAGGCTTCCTGAAAAAGTTCTCCAGAAGGAAATTAAATTTATTGAACAGACGGGTGTGCAAATCCATTTAAATACCGAAGTGGGCACTGATGTTACTTTTTACAGCTTAAGAGAAAAGCACGATGCCATATATATTGCCACCGGCACCCAGTTTTCCAATAGAATCAACATAAAAGGAGAAGAACTTAAGGGTGTATATCATGGGCTGGACTTCTTAAGGGATGTGCACCTGAAAAAAGAGGTGCATGTTGGCAGGAAGGTGGCTGTCATAGGCGGAGGCAATACAGCCATAGATGCTGCCAGGGTTGCCTTAAGGCTTGGCGCAGAGGAGGTTACAATCCTTTACAGGAGAACAATTGATGATATGCCGGCGGACAGGCGTGAAATAAAAGACGCAATTGACGAAGGTATAAAAATTATCGAGCTTGTTGCCCCGGTTGAGTTTACCGGCAATGAATGCGTCAAGGCTGTAAGATGCGTCAGGATGGAATTGAAGGAGTTTGATTCAAGCGGTAGAAGGAAACCTAAACCTGTTCCAAACTCCGAGTTTGATATTGAAGTAGACATGGTGATACCTGCAGTCAGTCAGTATTCAGACCTTCCCTTTATTAACAAGGATGAGGTTGAAGTAACCCGGTGGGGTACCTTTGTAACCGACAAGGAAACATTAATGACAAAGATGAGAGGTGTTTTTGCCGGAGGTGACGTGGTACGGGGCTCAGATACAGTCATTACCGCAATTGCCGACGGTAAGAACGCTGCCAAATCAATAGACAAATTCCTGGGCGGAAAAGGAATATTAAATACCGGAGAAGACGTGGAAATACCAAAACCGTCTGCTGAAACCGATGTTGTTGAGCATGAGAGATTCCCAATGAAGTATCTGGATCCAGAGAGCAGAAAGACATGTTTCAAAGAGGTGACAGCCGGTTTCCATAAACTGAACGCCATTGCAGAGTCAATGAGATGCCTAAGATGCGACTGGAGGGGTTAAGATGGTCAATTTAACGATAAATAATAAAAAAATAAGTGTAAAGGAAGGAACCACCATCCTGGAGGCAGCCAGGCAGAACAATATATTGATTCCAAGCCTTTGTTACCTCGAAAACGTGCATGTTTTTGGTTCCTGCAGAATTTGCGTTGTGGAAGTTGAAGGAGCAAGAAATTTGCAGGCATCCTGCATGGTTCCTGTAAAGGAAGGAATGGTTGTCCGGACCAACACCGAAAGGGTGAGGAAGGCAAGAAAGCTGCTCTATGAGCTTATGCTTTCGGATCACCCGGATAACTGCCTAAGCTGCCAGAGAAATCAGAATTGCGAGTTTCAGAAACTGGGTGAGATTATCGGAATCAGCAAGGAAAGGTTTGACGGTGAAATGTACATGTCAAAAGTTGATGACTCGTCACCGTCCATCGTCAGGGATACGTCCAAATGTATTCTTTGCAGAAGGTGTGTTACGGTTTGTAATGGAATACAGGGTGTGGGGATTCTTAATGCACAGAACAGGGGTTTTAGAACTGTCATAGGACCTCCCGGCACACTGGCCCTGAACACGGTGAATTGCACATATTGCGGCCAGTGTACGGTGGTTTGCCCTGTGGCAGCCCTGCAGGAAAAGGATTCCACCCAGGACGTGTGGAACGCTCTTTCCGACAAGGATAAACGCGTTATAATCCAGACTGCCCCTGCCATAAGAGCTGCTCTGGGGGAGGAGTTTGGATATGAACCGGGGACACTTGTTACCGGTAAAATGGTGTCAGCTTTGAGGGAGATGGGTTTTGACGATGTGTTTGATACAAATTTTACCGCTGACCTTACAATTATCGAAGAAGGTAATGAATTTTTAAGGAGGGTGAAGAATGTTTTCAGCGGTGTGCCCGACACCCTTCCCATGATAACAAGCTGCAGCCCTGGATGGATTAAATATGTTGAGCATGTCTTCCCTGATGAACTTGACCATATTTCAACATGCAAATCACCCCATATGATGCTTGGCGCGCTGGCAAAATCATATTATGCAAACAAAATAGGAGAGGATCCCAGAAATATTTTTGTAGTTTCGGTAATGCCCTGCACTGCAAAGAAATTTGAAATTACAAGGCAGGAAATGATCAACAACGGCTGCCCCAACGTGGATGCTGTCATTACCACAAGGGAGCTTGCCAAGATGATCAAGGATGCAGGCATAGACTTCTCCAAGCTGGAAGAAGACACTTTTGACAATCCTTTGGGGTTGTCTACCGGAGCCGCTGATATTTTTGCCACCACAGGAGGGGTTATGGAAGCGGCTTTAAGAACTGTATACGAAGTTGTAACCGGGCGGGAGCTTCCCTTTGACAAGCTGCATGTCGAGTCCCTTGCAGGGTTTGAGCAAATAAAAACAGCAGAGATTACAATCCGGGATCCTGTTCCCGAGTACAAGTTCCTTGACGGGTTTACCGTAAAGGTGGCTGTAACCAGCGGACTGGCAGGAGCCAAAAAACTTATGAATGAAGTGGCGCAAGGCGCTTCCCCCTATCACTTCATTGAAGTAATGGGATGCCCGGGAGGTTGTATCAGCGGAGGAGGCCAGCCAAGACCCACCAACGATTATATAAGGCAAAAACGTTTGGAGGCAATTTACAAGGAAGACGAAGGCAAAACCTTGCGAAAATCCCATGAGAATCCCTTTGTAATGGCCCTTTATGACGAGTTTCTTAAAAAACCTCTCGGACATAAATCCCATGAATTGCTGCATACTCATTATGTGAAACGGGGCATTTACAATGAGTATTTGGAGTGAGTGCCCAGACTGGTTACCGGCAATGGCGGGTGGTTGAAACGCTGAAACAGAAACCATGTGAAAGGGATTTGTAGATGTTAGGTTGCACAGGAAGGTGAAGAATGTGCACTCTTAAAAGTGAGGGAAAGTAAATTAATGATATAAGGCTGCGTTTAAACCGCATGATTGAAAAATGCGAGGCAAAAATGCTTCGCATTTTTCATGGCTGCGCAATTGGCCTAGGTGTCTGCAGTTCGGATGCAGCCTTGCTTTATCAAACAGGTAAGGAGCAGTTGAAAAAATGAAATGTATGCAGAATAATAACAAATGGCTTTATTTTGCCAGAAAACCAGGTGGGCTGAAGACAAAAATGTGTAAAAAAAACAGGATGTTTTTTAGCTTTTTCGAGCCACGGAGGGCGATAAAAAGCGATAGCATTTTTGCATTCAGCGAACCGTTGGTTTTCTCAAAATAAGAGCCCTGTTATTATTCTGCATACATTTCATTCATGTGGAGGCTGCGTCCGGACTGCAATCATTGCCTAAACCAATTTTGAATAATTAAAAAAATTCATATTTGAATTCATCTGCAGGGAAAGGTTATAATTAATATAAATAAATTTTCCGGCATATGTTATGCTATCCGAATAAATTTGCCCTCATGAAGAAGACAATTGAAATTTTCGTTTTATTGCAGGATGAGGTGCATGTTCGGGAAGATAGTACAGTTAAGTGTTTTACACTGTAAAATGAAGAAAGGATGAATATTTGTATGTTAAAAAAAGCCTTAACAGTCTTTGCAGCCATTGCACTCATTCTATTTCTGTTTACCGCGACATACGCTGAGAGTTCGATAGTTGAAAGCAGTGATGTAAAAGTAATAATTGATGGACAGCTTTATACATATGCCTATGTGCCTGTTAACATTAACGGAAGGTTGTTCCTGCCGATACGGGAGGTTGCGGTAAGCTTGGGTGTTGCCAATGATAATGAGCATATTATATGGAATGATGCTGAGAAAAGCGCCACAATCATTTATGGGGATATAAAGGTAAACCTTGTTATTAATAATCCGACGGTTACAGTAAACGGCGAAACCCGTACTTTTGATACTGCTCCGGTTATTTATAAAGACAAGACGTATGTTCCTTTAAGAATGCTGTCTGAATGCTTCAACCGGAAAGTACACTGGGACGAAAAACTAAGAGCGGCTTTTATAACCACAGAGGAGCAATATAATAAAGTCAGGTACATTGCAGAAAAGTCCAGTGAAGCCTTATCTGCCATTAAGAAGGGAACTATTGATACTAAAATGGAAATTCAGATTTTCGGGCAGGGCTCATCCGTGTCCTTCACTCCTTCCATGTCCACAAGGTTTGACCGTGAAAGCAAAAGGCTTCATATAGTCATGGATGTTCCTATTATGGGAAATTTGAGCTTTAATAGATATTATGGAGATAACGCTTTATATAATTGGAACATGTTCAGGAGAAATTGGGAGAAAACAGTGTTTGAGGATGAATATGCAGATATTTTTTTCCAGAACAATGTAGATGTATTGAGCCTGGCAAACAGTGAGACAATCTGTTCAGGCATGGTGGTTGAAGAGGATGCCGGCTCCAACAAGTATATTGTGAAAGGAAATATATATCAGGCTGATGTTTTCAACCTTGTAAATGAAGTTGTATATGTCCTGATAACCTTTGAACTTGATGAATACTATACCACTGTATATGTTGACATGGACAGCTTTTTGATAGAAAAAATAGTCATGGACATTGGCGGTGGATTGGATTCCCAGCTTGGAGAAAATTACAGTGCAAAAATCACCTGCCAATTCAATAATATAAACGGAAACTTTGAAATAACCCTGCCTGATGGTGTGTGAGACCAGGGAGTGGGTTTTGGCAGTTCTGAAAAAGCATGGGAACTGCACATATGGTTTACAAACAGACCAGAGGGATGGCTGGCTGCGGATGGCCCCCCCTGGTCTTTAAAATTTTTTCATTATTATAGATTTTTGATTGTTAATCTCTTAACAATATGTTAGAATTATATAGTAGAGTTTTAACATATAACAGGACACGTGATTTTCAAAAAGAGATATACCTAAAAATATTATTTTAATTGAATTTGTACAGGGAGAGAGGGACTTATTTGAAAATTATTGATATAGCAAAAATTTTGAATGCAGAGGTTCTGGTTGAAACCGAGGAGATTCAAAAAGAAGTGTATTCAATCTGCGGGTCTGACCTAATGAGCGATGTAATGGCGTATGTGAAAGAAAATGTAGTCCTCCTGACAGGACTTGTCAGCCCACAGGTAATCCGAACTGCAGAGATGATGGACATTAAAGCTGTGGTATTTGTACGGGGCAAAAAGCTTCCACCTGCTGTCATTGATCTGGCCAGGGAAAAGAGTGTCATAGTCATGTCTACCAACGAAACAATGTTTACCGCCTGCGGGAAATTATACAGTTCGGGAATTACAGGCCGAGGTGGTTAAATGAGTTCTGGAGTCCTTCGGAGACAGTACACAATACCGGGTGATGATCTGACAGCCGCCGGAGAAGCGTCAAGCAGCGTCAAAAAGCTGCTTGTCCAGTTGGGTGTGGATCCTGTGGCCATAAAGAAGACTGCCATTGCAATGTATGAGGCTGAAATTAATGCTGTCATACATGCAAACGGAGGAGCAGCCGATGTTTTTATTTCAAAAGACTCTATTACTATTGTTATAAAAGATAAAGGTCCAGGCATAGCCGATGTAAATCTGGCACTTCAGGAAGGTTATTCCACAGCCTCGGATAAAATAAGGGAAATGGGATTTGGTGCTGGGATGGGTCTTCCAAACATGAAAAGGTATGCCGACGAACTTGATATAAAGACGGAAGTTGGAAAGGGTACAATTGTAACTTTGAAGGTTTATTTTTAGAAGCTCATTCTTTAAATATAAAAAATTAAATAAGCAATAGAAACGAGGTAACCGAAGGTACATAAGGGGAGGTAAAAAAATTAACTCCAGCGAAGTTGGCAGGGTTGTTTAATTGGACTCTCTGTTGGAGCAAAGATAAAAGGTGACATTCCGGGAGGTCTTCAAATGGCTACTTATTTTCATTCAGTTACGCTTGACAGGAATAAATGCAAAGGCTGCACAAATTGCATAAAAAGATGTCCCACTGAAGCAATAAGGGTAAGAAAAGGAAAAGCATTTATTATAAATGAAAGGTGCATTGACTGCGGCGAATGTATCAGAGTATGCCCATACCGAGCCAAGAAAGCGATTTCAGACAGTTTCAGCATGATTTACAACTATAAATACAGGATAGCAATACCTGCTCCGTCCTTATATGGGCAGTTTAAAAAGGCAAAAACGCGAAACAGTATTTTGACGGCTCTAAAATCCATTGGATTCGACAGGGTTTATGAAGTTGCAAAAGCTGCGGAAATAGTTACCGAGGCTTCAAAAAGACTGTTAAAGGAAACCGGTATTAAAAAACCTGTAATCTCTTCAGCATGCCCTGCCGTTGTGCGTCTTATTCAGGTTAGATTTCCTGCTCTCATAGACAACCTTTTGAAATTGGAGTCACCCATGGAAGTAGCCGCAGGCATAGCAAAAAGCGAAGTTGTCAAAGAAAGCGGGCTAGCCCCCTACGAAGTTGGTGTTTTCTTTATTTCTCCCTGCGCTGCAAAGGTTACCAGTGTAAAAGCACCCTATGAAAAGGATAAATCTTCTGTAGACGGCGTTATAGCTATCAAAGATATATATCTGGAAATGCTTGAAAAAATTGAGTCCCAATCTGAAACAGAAGATATCGGACAGGCAGGTTATAAGGGTATCAGATGGGCTGCATCCGGGGGAGAAGGACTTGCCCTTGAGACGGACAGATATCTTGCAGTTGACGGTATCCACAATGTAATTAAAATATTTGAAGAAATAGAAGATGAAAAACTTAAGGATATTGATTTTGTTGAAGCTCTTGCGTGTACGGGAGGCTGTCTTGGAGGCCCGCTGACTGTTGAAAATGTTTTTGTGGCCAAAACCAGGCTAAAAACTTTTATTGACGCTGCCAAGAAGAATAAAAAGGCATATGATACTGAAATACCTGAGGAATACACCAACCTGCTTTGGACCGGTGATGTAACTTATAAGCCTGTACTCAAGCTTGACGAAGATATGGGAAAAGCGATGCTGAAGCTGGAGCAGCTTGAGTCTATTTTTGAAGGTTTGCCCGGGCTTGACTGTGGTGCGTGCGGTTCACCGAGTTGCAGGTCCCTTGCGGAAGACATAGTAAGAGGCAGTGCAAATGAAACCGACTGCATTTTCAAGCTGAGGGAGAAAATAAGGGAACTAACCTCTCAAATGATTGAACTGGAAAACATGCTGCCGCCTGTATTCAGCAAGGGCATTGATGAAAAGAATAAAGACACTGATGATTAAAATGCTTCACGTAAAAACCCGGAGCCAAACTTTCCAGTGTGTGCGGAAATGAAAGCACCTGATTCACTGAAGGATATTCTG
>DUMO01000013.1 GCA_012839865.1 Clostridiaceae bacterium | reverse complement strand
TACAACGTTTAATGGTATAATACTCATGAGACCTAAACGCTCCTTTCTGGGAGGTAATGGTTAGTGACAATTTCCATTATACCAGAGGTGTTTCAGGTCTCATTTTTATTATTAAGTTAACAGAACATAGAAAATTAAAAGGAGGATTTATGAGTAAACGAGTACTAAGCTTATTATTAGTGCTTTGCATGCTGGTACCAGTATTACCATTGCAGGTATTTGCAGCAGGCACTGATGACACACTGGTAAGCAGCAACTCTGCAGAGGAACACTCTTTTTCCAATGTGGATAAAGGGGCCTGGTTCAGTGATGCAGTAACTTATGCTTACATACACGGACTTTTTAACGGAACAGGAGAGAATACATTCTCCCCTTATGACACAATGACAAGAGCAATGTTTATTACGGTTATCGGCAGGATGACGGGTGCAGATGTTTCCAAATACCAGAGCAATATACCTTCATCCGATGCTGATATGGATCCCTATTATGCCCCCTATATAGCCTGGACGACAGAACATGGAATTACAGAGGGCATGGGGGTTGATATTTTTCTTTGGAACGAACCCCTGAACCGTGAGCAAATGGCAACCCTGATTGTCCATCTTTTTGATGCCTTTGGTTATACATATCCCGAGGAAAATGTCACAGGATCCCCCAGGGACCTTGACAGTATTTCCGGTTATGCCGCAGAACCGGTCCTCAAACTTTGGGAATGCGGGATAATCAAGGGCGACAATGAAGGCAGGTTCAACCCCAAAAGCAATGCCACCCGTGCGGAGTGTGCCACCTTTCTCATGCGTATAGATGAGCATCTGGTTAATATAGGTGCCAAAAAATACGATGTGGAAGAAACTTATTATGTCACATTCCAGGATGGGAACCGCTTCATAGACAAACTTGCAGCAACCGCAAACAAACCTCTTGGCGCTGTTCCCCCGGCTGAAAAGACAGCCAGGGAAAATGCCATCTTTGTCGGCTGGTTTGTGGATGAAGCATTGACAACTCCCTTTTATCCGGACAATGCTGTAACAGGTAACATGACAGTATATGCAAAGTACGTGGACTTGCCCGGGGAAACTTTAAATCTGACTTCATTTACCCAATTGAATCAAAGCCCGGCTTTGAGCTTTGAAGTAGTTAAGACGGCAGAAGCAGCAGTTTCACCTGAAGAAGCCTTTACCCTTATCCCCAGGGACGGGTCCGAACCGGTTCCTCTGAAGTGGACCGTTAACGGTGATATTTACACCATCCTGGCTGACGGGGGCTTCAATGAAGGATGCTCCTACGAGCTTACCCTGGCACAGGGCTACAACTTTAAAGATAAGCCTGACACAATCCGTACCGCTTCCTTTACCATTGATATGGAAGAGATTGATAACCTAAAGATGAGTGATGACATCATCTATATCAAAGATACTGAAGATATGGATTATATTATTGGCGATAAAACATATGAGGTGCTTGTACCAAGCCTCGTGCCGGAAAACGGCGGTAAATTTGACTATGCAAATGCAAGCAGTTTGAAGGTAAACGACATTATTTGCTTCTATACAACAACAAATCCTAAAGACAGAGATTATATCAACAACAGCTACATCAATGACCCTGAGATATATGCCAAAGTGCTGGACATTTCCGGCACAACCATAACCTTTGGGGCCTTTGACGAAGAGGATGCCAATGTTCTTTACAAGATACCCGACAACTTCCCTGTCATCGTTCCCGTCCTCCCGACGGAAGATACAATTTTTATTGCTTCTGTCGGACATTGCACTTCCGCGTCCTTTGCAGAATCCAAAATATCATCTGATGTTATTTCTTCATCACTGCCAACAGCTTTTCCATCATCGTCCATACTGAACACTTCCGGGCATATATCAGTGCACAAACCGCAGCCAATGCACAATTCCTTGTCTACATGTCCCTTCATGGTTAAAAACCTCCTTAATTTTTATGCCATAAATATATTAATATCATTGTCGGCATTTGTTATACTTCCTATACCGAATTTTTTGACCAGCACATCCGCAACACCAGGTGACAGGAATGCCGGCAGGGTCGGGCCAAGGTGAATATTTTTAACTCCCAGGTATAGCAGCGCGAGAAGAACAATTACCGCTTTTTGCTCATACCATGCTATATTATATACTATAGGCAGCTTGTTTACATCATCAAGTCCAAAAACTTCTTTTAGTTTTAAAGCAATGACTGCAAGGGAATAGGAATCATTGCACTGCCCTGCATCCAGAACTCTCGGTATGCCGCCTATATCCCCAAGATTCAGCTTGTTATAACGGTATTTTGCACATCCGGCTGTCAATATCACTGTGTCCTCAGGAAGCTTTCCGGCAAATTCCGTGTAGTATTCCCTGCTCTTCATCCTGCCATCACAGCCCGCCATAACCACAAACTTCTTAATTTTTCCGGCTTTGACCGCCTCAACAACCTTGTCTGCAAGACTCAGTACAGCATTGTGGGCAAAACCTCCGACTATTTCACCCTTCTCAATCTCTGTGGGAGGAGCACATCTTTTTGCATGCTCGATTATTTCTGAAAAGTCTTTTGCTTTTCCGTCTTCCCTTTCAGGAATATGCTTTAGTCCGGGAAAACCTACCACACCGGTGGTGTAAACCCTGTCTTTATATGAATCCTTTGGCGGAATCAGGCAATTTGTTGTCATCAGAACAGGACCGTTGAAGCTTTCAAACTCCTTATCCTGCTTCCACCAGGCATTGCCGTAGTTCCCCACAAAATGACTGTATTTTTTGAAAGCCGGGTAATAGTTCGCAGGGAGCATTTCTCCGTGGGTATAGACATCCACTCCCGTTCCTTCTGTCTGTTTCAGCAATTCTTCCATATCTTTAAGGTCATGCCCGCTTATCAGTATGCCGGGATTGCTTCTTACTCCTATGTTAACTTTTGTGATCTCAGGATTTCCGTATGTTGATGTATTTGCTTTGTCCAAAAGCGCCATGACTTCAACACCGTATTTTCCTGCATCAATTACCAATGCGAAAAGGTCATCAGCTGTGAGACTGTCATCCAATGTGGCAACCAATGCTTTTTGCATGAATGAATTCACTTCATCGCTTTCATATCCAAGTACCATTGCATGCTCAGCATATGCTGCCATTCCTTTGACTCCGTAGGTAAGCAATTCTCTTAAAGAACGAATATCCTCGTTATCTGTTCTTAGAACGCCGACCAATGCCGCTTTTTTCTCCAAGTCCTCAAGGCTTTCCCCCTGCCAGACGGCAGCGTCGTGAAGGTCCTTGTCCAAATTAATACCGGCCTTAGTCAACTCATCTCTCAACTCATCCCTTAGTGCGAGACCTTCTTTGATTTTCTCCGCAAAATAATTCTTGTCGAAATTAACATTTGTTATGGTGGAAAAAAGTCCTTCAATTATGAATTTGTCTGCTTTTTTATTCCCCGGATTTGCATCCTTTAACTTTATATTATATATTGAAATACCTTTTAACACATATAAAAGCAAATCCTGAAGATTTGCCACTTCATCTGTTTTTCCACAGACTCCCCTTAATGTACAGCCTGTACCTTTGGCTGTTTCCTGACATTGAAAACAAAACATACTCATACGTATTATTCCTCCTTGGCTTATTTATTCTTATATAAATCAGACCGCACCCATATGGCGCACACTATTACATATACCACAGGATTGACATAAGTAACCGGCAATTTTTATAATGCCTGGGAAACTGCCTGTCATATGCGCAAGATTTCTCCATAAAGGTCTGGCTTGATTTATCACATGCTTATTATATAAAAATTCAAAGTCAAAATCGGTAACTTATGATACGACTAAAATAATTTATGCTTGTATCATTATTAAATAAGCTTTAAAATTGAATAAAAATTTATTATTCAAATCCGGAGGGTATTAATTGTGGCAAACAGGTCTGGCAAACTTATAATTAACGCAAAACAGGTTTCTGTTATCAGGGACTCCAAATATATTCTTAAAAATATCAACTGGACAGTTATAAAGGGTGAGCATTGGGTCGTTTTAGGCCTTAATGGCGCAGGCAAGACCACTCTCCTGGATATGATCAACGGTTATATTTTTCCCTCATCAGGAGAGTTGCAGGTCCTTGGCAAAACATTCGGGAAGTATGACTTGAGGGAGCTTCGAAAATCCATAGGCTGGGTCAGCAATGCTCTTCAGGAAAAACTGTATAAGAACGAAACTGTGGAGGATATAGTAATAAGCGGAAGGTATGCTACCATTGGTTTATTTAATCAGGCTGCAAGAGAAGATAAGAAAAGAGCAGAAAAAATACTGGAACGGCTTGATATCTTGGAATTGTCCAGTCGTGTATATAAAACATTATCCCAGGGCGAAAAACAGTGCGTTCTCATTGCCAGGGCTCTTATGGCAGATCCCCATTTGCTTATCCTGGACGAACCATGCGCAGGGTTGGACATATTTGCAAAGGCAAAATTGCTTGATGCCATTGAAAACATGATAAATGAACCTGACGCTCCAACCGTTATTTTTGTTACCCACCACACCGAGGAAATTCTCCCGGTATTCAGCCACGTCCTGCTGCTTCGAAGGGGTGAAATACATTCCTCAGGCACAACCTCCTCTGTACTGACAGAGGAAAACCTGTGCGACTTTTTTGAAAAGCCGGTCATTCTGGAGAAATCCAGTGGCAGGTTTTGGCTGCGCCTGTAAGTTTAATTTTCCCTCCACAGATATCATATGGTAAATCACGGAATATTTCAATGATTATTGTAATTTTTTCTTCCAGCTAATAAGTTCTAATGCACTACCACAACGCTGCTGGTATTCAACTTGTCTTTCCTTTATGCCTCACTTATCTCCCCCGCCTTCTTCAGGGCCACTTTAGTAACAGCAGGTCCGATCAGTTCATATATCAGCGTTGCGCACAGTATAACCGTACGGATTGTTTTTCCGTATTCCGGCAGGGTATTTGATGCAATCAAAGACAGACCAATTGCAACACCTGCCTGAGGTATCAAGGTCCAACCGATATATTTTTTCACAGTTTCCTCTGCCTTCATCATATATGCTCCCAGCGAAGCACCTGCAACTTTCCCTATAACCCTGACTGTAAGATACAATATTCCTATAACTCCAATTTTCGGTATGATGGAAATATCCAGTTCAGCGCCCGAAACTACAAAGAACATCAAAAATATGGGGGGAGTAACAAAGTCTATAATTCTGAAAATATCTCTCCCCGAAGAGGTGATGTTTATTACAGCCGCCCCCATGCACATGCACAATAGCAAAGAAGACAGTCCGGCATAAGTTGCAATGGCATTTGCCAAAAATACAAAACCGCAGGTTATTATCAACCTGTTTGAATCCTTTTTAAAATACCGGAGCGGAATGCTAAATAAAAAACCAAGAACCAATCCCAGTACAACCGAACCTATTATCTCTAAAAGGGGCATAACAGCTGTTACTATAGCTGAGCTCTGTCCAGGATGCATCATGGAATTAACCACTGCCATTGCACAGCCAAAAGCCATAAGAGCCACTGCATCATCCAATGCTACAACACTAAGCAGCGTATTTGTTACCGGTCCCTTTGCATTATATTGTTTTACCACCATGATTGTGGCAGCTGGTGCAGTTGCCGCTGCGATAGCACCCAACAGCAAGGATGTTTCAATGTTAAAGCCAAGGAGTATTAAAACTCCTGCTACCAAAACAGATGCCAGCAGTGCTTCCAATATTGCTATAACTATTGGAGTCATTCCCGCCTTTTTCAAATAGGATAATTTGAATTCAGAACCAATTGAAAAAGCAATAAAGGCAAGCGCCATCTCCGGTATTAAATAAAACTGCTTAACAACATCTTCATGAATCAAATTTAATATATGCGGACCTAAAAGCAGTCCTGCAATCAAGTACCCCGTCACATTGGGCAGCCTTATTAGTTTAACAACACGGCCAAAAACAAGCCCCGAAAATAAAATCAAAGCCAAATAGAAGAATGTGCTCATTTCTCCAGTTCGATCCCCTCTGCTGTAAGTATTGGCAATGTAAATAAGACCGCTGTGTTAGGCTTGGACAAGTCACCGATAACTTGACGTACAATCCTTTTTACAGGATCCACCTGTTCATCTTTAAGAGCCATAAAAATAGTTTTGTTTTCTTCACGGTCCAAATCAATCATATATCGAAGTGAGCCAATTATCGGATAACTCTCCATTTTCTTTGCTAATTTGGATATCATACCCGTGCTGTTAATAATCGTTGCTCCTGAAAAGCCGTTCTCCATAAATTTTTCCAACAGCTCGTCAAGCTTTTCAACCTTGTTTAACACTATTAATAACAGTTGCATTAGCTCCACTCCTTTTTATTTTATTTACATTTGCACTGCATTTTTTCACTATGTGCTTATTATACACCTAAGCATATACACATCAAAACGCAAAGATTCCTGAAAGGCGGCCAAAATTTGGTCAAAAAGTGCAGAAAAACTGTTTTATCAGGCTTTTCTCCGTTCTGACTGCTATTATTAATCAATAGTTTCTTATTCCTTGGCTGTTGTAATCGAAGCTGCCGGAAATACACAGGATTTACAGTGAAATTTAATGAATAGATATCACACATTCAATGCAAACAATATGGAAATTGATGAAAGTATTTGTTAACCTTGACATAATGTCAAGTGATATAATTAGCTCATCAAACGCAAGGAGGGTGAAGAATGGGATTGGTAAAGATTTTTACTAGAACGACAAAAAAAATTAATAAAAAAACCGCATACGTGCTTTATTTATGCGGTTTTGGCGGAGAGTTAGGGATTCGAACCCTAGGTACCCTTACGAGTACACATGATTTCCAGTCATGCCCCTTCGACCAACTCGGACAACTCTCCATATACTATAACTATTTAATTTTCCATCACAACTAACAAGCAGTTGCTTTTGCAACACATTAATATTACAAAAATATCGATGCCATGTCAATGGGAATTATAACTTTTCATCATGGCACTCAAGTGCTTTTTATAAACACGATAAACACCAGTTATTTGCGGTATGTTTTCTGGTAGGGTGCATTTTTTCAACCATTACACATAAAATCCCCGAATTCAATCTGTGAAACACCTTGCTTTAGAAGCCCGGGAGTGTTGAATTCCCGGGCTTTTTAGTACACACTTCACCAAACTCTACTCATCCGATAACAACCGTTTTTCACCTTTAATTTTCTGCATCGGTCCTATATCCTGTGTAAATTCCATAACTCCCAGGTACTCGCCCTTTTCGTTTCTCACGGCAAAATACCTTATAAAAACAAACTTTTCACCCATCCTGATCCAGAAATCCTCATGTTCCTTTCGCCCTGCTTTTAAATCCTCAACAATCTTTTCCACTATGTGTACACTGGCCGGAGGGTGACAGTTTTGCACCTGCCTTCCGATAATTGTCTTGGGACGGGCAAAAATCCTTTCCTTACCCTGGGTGAAATATTTTACCATTTTTAAAGCGCTCCAACTGTGGTTTGATTTCATTATTGATAAGTTTTCTTATTTCATCATTTTCGAGCTTAAAAGTATGGATGGGATGCCCCGGTACTTCCTCGGGTTTCTGCGGACGGTGTATTTCTTCAATAGACCCTTTGAAAACCGCAGCGTGTACATCACAGAGTCTTTGCACCTCTTCCACAGGCATGCCCTCCATAATCAGCGCCTGTTCCATATCCGCAATCTCAGCAGCGGATATCCCCTGAATCAGCTCTTCAAACCTGGGTTTTACCTCTTCGACGCTTTTACCGTTATGCAGTTCCCTGATCAATTCCTTCAAGACTTTTTGCCTGTACTCACGGTTATTTATTACTTCACTCATATAAGCCTCCTCCTTAATTATTATTAAGTGGGCGTGTCTTCTTCCTGCATCATAAAACACCTTATATATGCATTGGAGCATGTATGTATTTATATAAGAAGCTTCTGCAAGTGTCTTGACATATGCTGCGAAAGTGGAGATAAAACGCCACACTTTATGTTAGAAACAGCTTATTCCCGCGTATTAAAGTTCAGGTCCCGGGAAACACTTGTCGAAAAATCCACTTCTAACGATAAGTCTAATCTTATCTTACCCAGGTTCGCTTCTTTTAAAACTTTAATATGGTTCCTTATGTAGCTTCCTTTTGTGTCATTATATCCAGAATTTCGTAGTCGGTATCCTGCATTCCTTTCCGTGCCAGCCTTCCGACAGTCCTGATGGTATTATCAACACCCTTTTTAATTATTCCTTCACCGTTGAAAAACTGTTTCTGACCGCATACATACATTTCAAAGCCAAGCAGTCCCGCTTCGACGGCCATGGCAATTTTTGCGGCACATGAAGGTTTTGCCCCGTCACAAACCATGCCGGAGATTATTCCCAGGGCATTCACAATTGTATGTTCAATAACATCATTTCCATAACCAAGCAAATAAGCTATTCCTGCAGCTGCTGCGGCACCTGCGCTTACAGCCCCGCAAAAAGCAGAAAGCCTTCCTATGCTGCTTTTTTGATGAATTGTCAAAAGGTCGGAAAGAACAAGGGCACGTAATAATTTTTCCTCGCTTGCATTTATAAACCTGGCATATTCTATTACAGGCACTGATGCGGTAATACCCTGATTCCCGCTTCCTGAAACAATTACAACAGGCAGCTCACACCCGCTCATCCGGGCATCCGAGCCTGCAGCTGCTGCAGCGCATACCCGCACCTTTATATCGTTGCCCCGGGCCAAAATCAATGTCTTGCCTATGGCTGCACCCCAATTGTTGTTTAATCCTTCCCGGGAAATTTTGAAATTGTAGTCGGCCTGCCTGCCTATAATATGGCGTATATCTTCAATATCCACCGAATTGGCAAAATCAATTATGTCCTTGACATTCAACAAATCATAATCGAGTTTTCCCTCACCGGCATGGGTAGAAAGCTCTCCTTCGCCTTTATTAATTATAACTTCACCATTGAGTGAAATATGCGTTATATTGGTGTGATGGTCTTCAATAACAACCCTGGCAGTGTTATTTCCTTTTGTCACCTTGATATCTATGTAAAAGACCTTGCCCCTTCTGGAGGGTATTACATCAATGGTATGAGTCTCCAGGTACCGGTGTATCTTCTCCTGCTCTTCTCTGGTGATTTTTTGCACCACTTCCAGTTCGGCTTCCTCGTCTCCTGCAACAACACCTGCTGCAACAGCCGCTTCAATACCTTTCATACCTCCGGTGTTTGGAACTACAACGCTTTTAACATTCTTTATAATGTTTCCGCTAACTTCAACTTCAACATTTTCCGGTATCTGCCCCAAAACAGACCTTGCTTTTGCCGCAGCATAGGCAAGAGCGACAGGTTCGGTGCAGCCTGTAGCAGGCACCAACTCATATTCAAGTATTTTTATATAGTTGTTATACAACATGCTGTCTTTTTCCATAATCAACTTCTTGCTCCCTCTAGTTTTTCTTAATGGCTTGAAATTAATTTTTTTCTGCCGTTCATTAAACATAAAATTATCATAAATGCAGGTATTTTGTAAATACCTGCAAAAAATTCTCTCTCATCCCGTTATTTACCCTTAAGTTTTCCGGTATTCCATCGTATTACAGAGAACGCTTGAATTTGATTTTTTCAATATTCCGCCATTTCCCGGGAGCTGCTCAAATTGGCCCTTCTCACTTTCCCACCAGCTCCCAGGAACCACTTAAGTTTGATCTTTTCATTGCATCCAGCACCCGGGCCACGGCCAGGCCGTCGTAGCCTGTCACAAAGGGCTCAGTGTCATTTTTTATGCATTCTATAAACAAATTATCTATATCAGTTAATTCAGTCTCACTTTGTGGCGGAATATAAGGAAAATCATAATTAATTACCGTTCCGTCAAACTTTTCAATCACAAGAGGATGATTAGGCCCATAAAGTGTCATAACACCTGCACTTCCAAAAAACATGCTCATCCTGTCATTTCCGCTCATGCTGGTCCAACTGGTAATTATGGTTCCTACAACACCATTTTCCATCTCTGTTATAATAAATGCATTGTCATCCACTTCAACAGGGCTTCCGTCAGCCTTGCATTTTGCCAGTGTCGGCGCATGGCAAAATACACGGCGGTACTCTGCTCCGGTAATATAGCGCATCAAATCTATGCGATGTGCGCCTACGTCAGACATAACACCAAATCCGGACAGATTTCTATCAAAATAGTAATTGTTTATACCCAACACCGAACTGTATTCAGGGCCTTTTATCCCCAGGAAGGTCCGGTATGTAATCAGCTTTCCGATCTCACCCTTGTCAAGCAGCTCTTTTGCCTTTATATGCGGCAAATATCTTCTTTGGTTATGGGACACCATCAGTTTTTTTCCAGTTTCCCTGGCTGCTTCGACCATTTTTTCAGCATCCTCCACATGTACAGCCATCGGTTTTTCGCAAAGTACGTGTTTCCCCGCCTTTAGTGCCTTGATGGATAATTCGCAATGGGATCTAGCTGGTGTACATATTACTATTGCATCAATATTTCGATCCTGCAACAGCTTGCCATAGTCTGTGTAAAACTGTCCTCCAAACCGCTGTGCGCAATCCCTGGCCCGTTCCTCCGACATATCAAAATATGCGGCAATCTCAACATCATCTATTTTTTTTAAAGCCGGTATGTGTCTTGCCAAAGCAATTCCTCCACATCCAGCTATTGCTATCCGTATCATTTATTCCACCCCTACATTCCCAGATATGCTTTCTGTACATCCTCAGACTCCAGTAATTCCTGCGCTTTTCCCGAGAGAACAATTTTCCCGGTTTCAATCACATAAGCCCGGTCGGATATTTTCAATGCAACCCGTGCGTTCTGTTCTACCAACAAAACTGTTGTGCCAATTTCCCTGATACGCTGAATCAATCCGAATATCTCTTTGACAATCAGCGGTGCCAGCCCCATGGAAGGTTCATCGAGCATAAGCAGCTTTGGTTTCCCCATCAAAGCCCGCGCAACAGCCAGCATCTGCTGTTCTCCACCGGAAAGAGTACCTGCCATTTGCTTTTTTCTTTCTTTGAGAACAGGAAAAAGCTCAAAGACCTTTTCAATCTCCACAAGGTTGTCCTTTTTCTTTTGAATAAATCCCCCCATCATCAGGTTGTCATACACAGAAAACTCAGGAAACACTTGACGCCCTTCAGGCGAAAGAATTATACCGGCCTTTACTCGTTTGGAGGAGTCCAATTTTGTTATATCATTATCTTCAAAATAGATCTTTCCTCCACTTGGGCTTTTTAATCCGGCGATTGTGTTCATTGTAGTGGACTTGCCTGCACCGTTGGATCCGATTAATGTTACAATCTCACCTTTATTCACTTCAAATGAGATCCCTTTGAGTGCATTAATACTGCCATAGTTAACAACCAGATTCTCAACTTTAAGTAAAGGCATCCCTTTCATTCCTCCTTTCCTAAATAGGCATCAATAACCTTCTGATTTGTACGAACTTCGAAAGGTGTACCCTCTGCTATCAGTTCTCCATAGTTTAAGACATAAATCCGCTCACAAATGTTCATTACAAATTTCATGTCATGCTCAATGAGCAATATTGTTTTTCCCATTTCTTTAAGTTTCTTTATTATTTCCAAAAGTTCATCGGTTTCCCTGTCGTTCATGCCCGCTGCAGGCTCATCAAGGAGCAATAATTTTGGTTCTGTCGCCAATGCCCGGGCAATTTCGAGTCTCCTCTGGCAGCCGTATGGCAGGGAATTTGCATATTCATGCCGAAGGTCCCACAAGTTGAGCAGTTCCAGGTACTTTTCCGCCTTTTCTTCACATTCCTTTTTTTCACGGTACTTTCTTTTCGTGTGGAAAATTGCATCAATCAAGTTTGCCTTTGTCCTTGTGTGCATTCCGACAATTACATTGTCCAGTACCGACATTTTGCCAAACAGCCTTATGTTTTGAAACGTGCGGGCAAAGCCCATGGCAGCGATTACATATGGTTTTTTGCCGGTTATATCCTGTCCCGCCAGCTCAACCTTTCCGCTTGTCGGCTCATACATGCCGGTTATTATGTTGAACAAGGTGGTCTTCCCTGCTCCGTTCGGACCGATAATACCAACTATCTCCCGGTCATCCACATACATATTTATGTTGTTTAGTGCAACCAATCCTCCAAAGCGTTGTGTTATCGAATTCACTTTTAAAACAGTACTCATCCTTTGTCCCCCGCCTTGCTAGCATAATAACGCTTCTTAATGTACTCCATGTTAACATCACCCAGCACACCACTTGGCTTTATCAGCATCAAAACAATGATTAAAAAACCATATATCAGATTTCGGTATTCAGCCAGGAATCTAATGGTTTCCGGCAAAACCGTCAAAATTGTTGCACCGATTATTGTTCCGGGTATACTGCCAAGTCCGCCGAATATTGCCATAATCAACATATTCATTGAAGTGCCGGTGTTGAAAATTGATGGTTCGATATACCGGATGTAGTGAGCATAAAACCCGCCTGCGACCCCCATGATAGTTGCAGATATTATAAAAACCATTATCTTGTACAAGGTTACATTTATGCCCATGGCAGAAGCCGCCAGGTCATCCTCCCTGATAGCAACAATAGCTTTGCCTATTCTTGAATGGACAATTGAATGGACAACCAACCCTGTCAAGACCATTAAACCCAGCATAATGTAATAAATTTCAACTCTTGATTTTAAAACAATTCCAAAAAGGTTAGGATAAGGTATATTATTTATCCCCAGAGGACCCCTTGTGAGGGACATCCAGTTCAACTCAACCATACGAATAATTTCACAGAAACCAAGCGTCACTATTGTCAGGTAGTAACCCTTAAGCTTTAGTACCGGTAAACCAAGCATCATACCAAAAAAACCTGAAACCAGCGCTGAAGCTATCAGACAGGTTCCCATTCCCCAACCCAGGTTTTTAGCCAAAATTGCCGCCGTATATGCTCCTATTCCCCAAAAAGCTGCATGCCCTATGGACATCAATCCGCAAAAACCGGTTAAAAGGTTCAGACTCAATGCTATCATTATATACATCATCGCAACTGTAGCAATCCGGAGAGTATATGCCGATTGGTTCACAAGTGGGAACATCAACAGCAAAAGAACTGATACAAAGGCGATCTTGTTAATATGACATGCCACCATTATTCCTGTCTTTTTTAAAGCAGTTCTTAAAGCCGACATTTAATCATCTCCTCCTAAACCTTGTTAATAGTTTTCTTGCCAAACAAACCTTCCGGCTTGAAAAGAATAACAAGGATCAAAATTGCAAATGCGATGGCATTGCTATAGCCGGAGCTTACATAGGTAGCTCCCAAAGTTTCAAACAATCCAATAAGAAGCCCTCCAACCATAGCTCCGGGTAAAATACCCACGCCGCCTAAAACAGCAGAAGCCATAGTTTTCATTCCTACCGAAAATCCGGAAGTTATATCAATTGTCTGGTAGTACATCCCAACAAGAACCCCTGCTACCGCAGCCAGAGCAGATGAAAGAATAAATGTCATGGAAATAATCAGGTTTGTGTTGATTCCCATAAGTTTTGTCGCATTTATATTCTGAGCGGTGCATTGCATTGCCTTCCCAATTTTTGTGGTATATGTCAGCAACGACAAAAGCAGCATCAAAGCGAGGGCAACACCAAGTATGACAATCTGATTGGAACTAATGGAACTATTGCCTATTCGAATGCGGCCAAAATTAATCATGTTCGGATAAGGCTTTGTTTCACTGCCAAAAAAAAGCAATATAAAATTATCTATGATCATCGCCATACCCATGGTAGTAATTAATCCAGCCAGTCTGGGCGCATTTGTTGCTCTCAGTCTTTTAAGCCCAAACTGATCAAGGCAGAATCCGACTATGCCGCAGCCAATAACACCTAAAATAAAACAAAGCCAGAAGTTTCGGCCTAAAGCAAAGTATGTCATCAGCGTGAAGTATGCTCCAAGCAAATAAACTGACCCATTTGCAAAATTTACAAGTTTCAGAACGCCAAATACCATGGTGTAACCTATTGCCACCAGAGAATATACGCTGCCTATTGCAAGACCATTGAGTATCTGTTCAAACAGCATCTTTTTCATCCTTTCTGATGGAAAGGCGATGCCTCTTTTGGGCATCGCCCATCTTTGTGAATTATTTGAATACCCCCGATTCCAGTACAACTTCCTGCATCAAAGTGAAAACGTATCGATCCACATCCATTGGAAGTGCGCACCCCGGTGCGAAAATAAACTTGCTGTCACCGCATTCCTCCAATGAAGTTAACAACCTGCGACGTAAAGTCTCTTTAATTTTTTCACGGTCATTTTCCGCATTGTGAAAATCATGGTGTTGATCTATGCCGCTTATAAGCACCTTATCCGTCAGTTCACGCATTTGTTTTATCGAAGTCAATCTGGACATATCTTGTGTCTTCGTACAATTTTCCCAATTAAACGCTTGCACGGGATAATCTATATATTCCTCCATTGCTAGATTTTCACAATAATGTACATGCAACATATTGAACCACGTACGATCCTTTATATACTCCAGCAATTCCCTGTCATAAGGATGACAGAATTCATCCGCCTCCTCTTTGGAGATAATATCCCGGGAACCAAACTGGGTTGAGATGAATATTCCATCAATTCCAGCTTCTATAAACCGGTCAAGCAACTTTTTGTTGGTCTCAAGAAGTGCTTCCAGTGCCTTGTGTACGGCAGCTTTATCTTCTTTTAACCAACGCTTTACAATCGCAGGTTGTGTTGAGCATGACATTTCCTGAAGCCAGGTAAGGGGAGTAAAAATTGTTGCAAGAACAGGAATGCTGCCGTTATAATGCTTGCAAATATTTCTTGCGATTTCAATTTCCCTCTGAAAAACGCTGTTCTCATCAGGATTAATCACAGGAAGTGCTGCAGCTTCCTCCGCACTTGTCACAGGATAACGAAGTATCTCCCCTGACCATTCTTTGGGATCGTTTCGCCATCTGATTTTTGCACCATATGCTTCTGCAAAATAGTGACCGTTGGACATTACCTTAACAAAGTCCCAGCCGTTGTTGTCTGTAAAATCAATAGTGGCTTTGGTGAAATCCTTTACATTACGGTCAACCATCGGCATGTGTACCCAGCCTGATATTCCGACACGGTCTACTGTTTTATTCTCGATCATCGCTTTGATGCGTTCGGTATGTGTCATGTTTATTTTCTCCTTGCTATAATAATTATGTGCGCAATTTACTTTCCAAGGGCTTTAAATTGTCCATTCTCGACTGTATAGGTAATTGCGCCCTTATAGACGTTGTTTCCGTTAGTGTAGCGGAAATCAACGCCGGATACTGCGATATAGTCCATTGTGGTTATTTCTTTTATAAGTGCAGCAGCATCATTGGTGCCAACATTGAGGGCTGCCTTCATAGCAAGCATGGCTCCGTCATATGCGCAAGCAGCAAAACCGTCGCATACTGATGCAGGACCATACAATTTGTTATAATCCTTCATGAAATCAACCACAACCTGATCAAATGCATCAGGGGTCATCAATTCATCGGTATAAACAGGAGTCGTAGCACATATTATAAGACCATCAGCCTTTGTGCCCACCAGGTCCAAAAACTCTTTCTTCAAAACATCACCGGCGCACACAAACTGGAATTCCTCCATACCCAATTGATGTGCCTGGATGAGCAATGCTGCTACGTCACTATAGGTACCGTTTACATAAATAACCTTGGGTTTTGCTTCTTTTATCTTGGAAAGAGTGGGAGTAAAGTCCCTGGTTTCTCCGGGAACATAGTTTTCGGTTAAAATGACCTTTCCGCCACGCTCGGTGTATTTCTCAGTAAGAATTTTCGCATTTGTAACACCAAGGTCTGTGTTGTAATGGAAAATAGCCATATCTGCATTATTAAACCTGGTGGAAATCAGTTCTGCTGCTGCAGTCATCTCAACCGTAGCCACAGGTGAAATAGGAATCATGTATTCGCCCATGCCCGGGAAATCAATATGCGAGGTATTGGGGGAGATAAACGGCATCTTTGCATCTTCATATACAGGAGCACAAGCCATTGATATAGCTGAACCAAAGCTTCCAATTACCGCAAACACTTTCGGGTCTTCAATAATCTTGTTTGCAACATTAATCGCTTCTATCTGGTCTGTCTTGTCATCATAGATTTCCAGTTCGACCATTACGCCATTCAAGCCGCCTGCTTCATTAAACTTGTTGACTGCCATTTGAAGAGCGTTCTTATAGCTGATACCATACTGCATATTAGCGCCTGTTAGTGGTATAGACACAGCAAGTTTGTTCTTTGTGTACTTGTTCTGTGTATTATCACCGGTTGCGGTTGTGCCGCCATCTTTACCGCTGTTTCCAGTAGTTGTACAAGCTGTCAGTAAGGACAATGCAAGCAGTAACACTAAACAAATTGCAAGAATTTTTTTCATGTTTATCCTCCTTTAAATTTTAAGTTTTTTATTTGATTTCCCGCAAGGCAGGAATATCAGCTTATTTAAATTCCAGTACCCTTCTTTTGAAATTATTTGACTTAGTCATCAAAAGTCAACATTACCTTCATTGCGCTGTCTTTTTGATGGCACGCAACATCTACTGCCTTAAAAAGATCCCTGAAGTTGTAATAATGAGTAACCAGGTCTTCAAAATTGTAATATTTTCTTACCTTGTTCATGAAGCGTATCGTTCTGGGCATAAACCTGTTGGTACCGCCGGCTCCTTTAATACGTAATGTCTTCCAATTCGTCCAGCCTATTTCAACAGGAATCAGACGCCCTACTGTATGTCCGGCCAGGCTGACCCGGCAATCGTGACCGGCAATCTGAAATATTTCTGCAATAGCATTATCATTTCCGGAGCATTCGCATATAAGGGTCGGTCCACCGCCAGATGGCGAAAGGGACTTAACCTTGGCACGGAAGTCGGGGTCCCGCGGATCCAGAGTGAAATCCGCACCAAACTTACTGGCAAGTTTTCTGCGGTTTTCAAGGGGATCCACCATAATGGTGGTAGCATTTGCCATCTTGCATGTCATAAGTGCTGCCAAACCCACCGGTCCGCATCCAAAAATTAATGCAATATCAGACGCGTCAACATAACCGCCGTTTCCCCAAATACTGAAATAGCCGATCGAAAAAGGCTCTGCCCATGCTCCTTCTACATATGACCAATCGTCAGGAATCTTGTGCAGGTTTCTTTCGGTGCATATAAGGTATTCACCCCAACCGCCGGGAGTATCCGGACCAAACCCAATTTCCTTGAAATTGAGGCAAGCCGATGGCATCAAGCCGGACTTGCAATTTTCACATACACCGCATGCTACTACGCACTCACTGGTAATCCTGTCTCCTGGTTTTAGGGTGGTTACATCCTTTCCAACCTCAACAACATCCCCAGCCCATTCATGACCTGGCGTAAAAGGTTGAATGTCATAGCGGCCTTCTTTTGATTTACCTTCGTATATTTCTACATCTGATCCGCAAATTCCACATGCCCTTAATTTTACCAGTACTTCATCAGGTTTAAGCGGCCGCAATTCAACATCTTCAACCCTGAGATCAAAGGGGCCGTACAGGAAAGCCTGCTTACATTTCATACCATCTTCCTCCTTGCTCGAATCATGTTTTTTAAAACTTCTTCCATTACTTCCGGCCTTTTAATTATTTAAGCCTCATTCCTATCATAGCTTTTCAAATATTCCTTTTCTGGGCAGCTCATCAACAGACTTCCATCCTTCGCTCAACGGCTCTTTCAGGAACGGTTCAAGTTCTTCCTTTGTTCGAAGTGTCGTCATTTCAACCGGAGGAACTTCTCCCGGTGGAAATGCTTCACGAATCTCATCATGAATCAGAGTTAAAAATTTAAGAGTTGCTGCTATTGGCCGTTTTGCTTTACGGGCTGTAGCAAGTTTCGGGTTTCCTACCACACCTTCCGGTGTACCGCGGCGTTCAATGGCCGCATGGCCTTCTCCTTCGCTCCAGCGCGAAGGCCGGCGATATGACTCCACCGACGTATCATAGTGTGACTTGAACAAATATGTGGTTGGCCATGCTTCCTGTGCCGCAGCCATATCAATCATATCCGGGAAGAGCAGCCGCGCACAGGCAGTTTCACACTCATCAGCATGCACGAAATGTGTCTCAAGACTGTCAGGCCTGTCCACCGGAACAAAAAACTCACGCACACTGCGGTGCCATTCAACCGTACGGAAAATGCCCGGGAGCTGATAACGTTTGCAAAATTCATGGATTGCAGACTCCAGCATCCAGGAATGGCCATGATTATTTACAAGGATTATTTTTCGATACCCGTCATTCCATAACCCTAGCATTGTATAAATCAATGTTTCTTTAACCACTTCCTCCGGCATCATAACTGTACCGGGCATACCAATGTGGTGATATGGATGTCCGCCATATAGAAGGGGTGGAAACGCAAGATTGCATTCGTAGCCTTTTTTTGCAGTGTAACGGCGCAGTCCTTCAAGTACCATGGTCACTTGAAACGTATCCAGACCCGAGTTCGCATGTAAGCCATGGTTTTCGGTACAGCCGATTGGTACAAACACAATATCGTTCTTTCTTCGTTTTTCTATCTGTTTGCTGCGGGGCGTAGTCTGTATGTAGCATCCCGCTTTGCCCAGTTCCGATGGGGAAGGTATCTCATATTCGGCAAGAATTTTTTCAATCTCTTCTTCAGACGCTTCCCAAATCATTTTTTTCAAGCGACCCACCGGACTATCTTCAAAAAAGATAGCAGGGTTGTCTGTAGTAAACCATTTTTGCTGCTTAAAATCTTGCATAAGCTTCCTCCTTGGATGTGATAATTATCTTTGCACGATGCTATTTCAGCGTCGGTTTTGAACATTATCAAAGGTTGCCGGGTTGTCCCTGTCAAATCCCTGGGAGTTTTCTTCATACTCCCGCTTTGTATTTTATAATGTTATGAAAACATTTTGCTGCATTTTTTTGAATGTGTTCCGCTGACGGAAGGTTTAAAACTTCGAGTGAAATAAACCCGTTATAATCAACTTCGTTCAATGTCTTCAAAATCAAATCGAAGTCAATATGCCCTTCTCCCGGCAGCCTGCGATTACTGTCTGCAAAGTGAACATGGGTTATTTTTTTATGATTCCTCAATATCGCATTTCGCATGTCTGCATCTTCAATATTGGAATGAAATGTATCGTACAACAAACCGCAGTTTTCGGGCATTCCCAGTTTCTGCAGCAGTTCATAACCTTCATCTGTGGAATTAATCCAGCAAACCTCATAACGGTTAATTGGTTCCAGATTCAGTACAATACCTCTTTTGGCTGCATAATCGATAAGCCTGCTCAATTCACGCAAGAGCAGGTTTTTCTCCACATAGGAAGGATGTTCTCCGCCACGGCCGCGAATCAGGCCAATGGTAACATTAGGACGCCCCAGCCTGACTGAAAAGTCGATATCATCCCTGAGTCTAGCCTGTGTAGCTTCACGGATGTATTGCTTTGCTGAAACTAATGATAAGGCTTCCATACCCATAGCCTGACCTGTTGATATTGTCGAAATAACAAGACTGTTTGCCTGAGCCTCAAAAAGTATTTCATCCGGGTCCAGCAAGTTCGGATCAGTGATAATCAGTTCAATGCCATCAAACCCGCAACCTTTTGCCCATGCCATGCCTTTTCGCCACTCGCTGCCTAAAAACGGTGAAAATATATTGTCGTACTGCACAGTTAATGATGCACTGATTTTTATCATGTTTTCACCTGAATTCTCATGTTTTCAACCTGAGTTCATGAATCCATGCTGTACTTGAATTTCCAAATAATGTATACCATATTTTGTACTCCGTATACGGTATATTTATATTAACATAACCACACCTACATGTCAACTTGTTTTTTGAAGTTTCCCATGCACATGATGAGTCGCTCAAGACAGTAATTTTCATGGGAAAAAACCGCTTAAAATGCTTGAAATCCGGTATTGTCCGTGTTTTCTATATATCAACTTGACAGACAACCATATTGCTCGTACAATGGTTATTAGATTACGTATACAGTATTCGGGAGGCTTTTATTATGAAATTGACAGTAAACAACTTGAATGTACAGGCATATAACGCATTAAAAAGTAAAATTTTGAACAAGGAGCTTCCACCTGGAACACGCCTGATCGATACTCAACTTGCAAAAGAGTATGGCATAAGCAGAACACCGCTCAGGGATGCCATTCGCAAGCTGACGGAAGAAGGGCTGATAGTTAATGATAAGACCAGAAAGGGATACTTTGTTTTTCAACCATCTGAAAAGGATATAGAAGAATTGTTTGAATTGCGTTTGATGATGGATTTGGCCGCAGTCACCAAGTTGATCCGGGAAGTTTTGCCAAACAATCCTTCTGCAATTGAACAGTTGATACATAGTTTTGAATTTACATCTAATTCAAAAGACTCAGAAAAAGGTTTCATTCAGCGTGATGAAGATTTCCATGATACAATTATCCGCCTGACAGGGAATTTCCGTTTAATGTCCTATTATTCTGATATCAGTAATCAGATGAGGATATTTCGGAAATTTACCTCATCTGACACTGAACGAATGAATCAAGCAAACAGCCTTCATGAGCAAATCCTTACAGGCTTGAAGAATCTTGACCTTGACATGGCAACAGACGCTGTTAAAAAGCATACCAAGCTCAGTAAGCAGGATGCTTTACGCGATTTCAAGTACACTGACAAAGCTGATAAAGTTGAGGAATAACCTTGGCATGTGACTGATTAAACAGTAAAATTACCGTTTTTAAACACAGGAATCTTCTTTCCGTCGAAAGTCGTACCAATTATTTCAAGGTCCCTTGTGCCTATCATGAAGTCTTCATGCTCCAGAGAGTCATTTACGCCGACTTTTTTAAGTTCCTCCTTGCTGAGTTTGTCACCGTTTTTTATATTTGAAGGATATGCCTTCCCCAAAGCCAGGTGGCATGATGCATTTTCATCAAAGAGTGTATTGTAGAACAACACTTGAAGCCTGGAAATAGGCGAGTCATATGGTACAAGGGCTACCTCGCCGAGGTAGTGGGAGCCTTCATCGGTTTCAATAAGATGTTTGAGAATTTCCTGTCCCCGTTTTGCTTTATAGTCCACAACTCTGCCGTCTTTAAAAGTCAAGCTGAAGTCTTCGATTAAATTTCCGTTAAGATTAAGGGGCATCGAGCTTACAGCAACCCCATTCACACCTTCCTTTAAGGGAACTGTAAAAACTTCCTCCGTGGGCATATTAGGGAAGAACTCAACCCCATCCCGGGAATATTCCGGACCTCCAAGCCAGACATGGTCCTGGTGAAGTTCAATTCTAAGATCGGTCCCCAGAGAGTTCCTGTACTCCAGGTACCTGAACCTTGAAGAATTAAGAAACTCAATTTTTTTGTCGAGTTCCTCCTTATGCCGCTTCCATGCAGCAACCGGGTCATCCTGGTCCGCCCTTACAACCTTTATAATGGCTTCCCAGAGTTTTTCCACCGCTTCTTCCTCCGGAATCCCGGGGAAAACTTTTCTGGCCCAACTCTTTGTGGGTATTGAAATTATGCTCCAAACATTATAATTGTTCATTAAACGGTCCCTGTATTCCTCAAGAGCTATGTTTGCTGTCTTGGTGGCTGTGGCAATTCTCTTGGGATCAACATCCTTTAAAATTTCCGGGTCCTCCGCAGATACAGACAAAAAGGCTGCGCCCTTCAGAGAATGGGACGTGTAAAATTCTTTCTGCCAGTCAGGAAACTCTTCGAATACCTCAAATGGTGCCTTAAGATACCGTAATCTGGAAAACTGCTCATCCCTCCATGAAATTACAACATCCCTGGCTCCCTCATCATAGGCAATCTCTGCAAGTTTCCGGGCAAACTCCGCACATTCGATGGGGGTCCTTATCACCAGGGTTTGACCCTTTTGTATGTTGATACCCGTCTTGATTGCCAGCTTGGCATATTTTTCAATAACATCAGCATTCATATTGCAATTACCTCTCTTTATTTTAAGTTTAAATTTATATTGCAAATTTTCCCTTTGGAAAGCGTAAAACATTTCGGTTTTTCCAACTCATGGAAAATCTTAATTTATTAATATAATATCAAAATTTATCCCCAATTTAAAGAAGTATAAAAAAACAGTACCTGTTTTGTTTTTAAAGGTACCGTCAATAAAAACAGTTTCAGGTCTATTTGAGAAATAACCATTTAGGTTAAGTCATATCTGCCACACCGGATGAAATTGCGATTAGCCGTCTTTATCTTCGATATATCTTTGCAACTCTTCTTTAAACTCTTCAATTCCCAGGCTCTTTAATTGTTCTTTGAGTTCCGATACGGTTTGAGTTTTAAATCCGCTGCTGATGCTGCTAAAATCAGGAAAGATGCCTTAATTGATGCCTCAATAAGCCAATTCAAAAACTCAATCTGCATTATTTTAATCCTCCTTGCTTTTAGCAGACTTGAGGATTTTAACGAGTTCATCTAATTCTGCATCTGTCAACTCCTCTTCTTTAACAAAATTTGAAATCATGGAACTGATGGCTCCATTGTAAAACTTCTTCAAAAACATGCTGGTTTCTTCTTTTATACACTTTTCCCGGTCAGCAAGAGGATAGTAATAATAAAGCCTTTTGTCACCGGGGTCCACATCATATCCCACAATTTCCTTTTTAACCAGCCGGCCTATAAGGGTCTTTATGGTCCTTTCACTCCATTTGGTATTAGGCTCAAGATGTTTTACAATGTTTTGGGATGTTGTCCTTCCCTCGTTCCATATAACATCCATTACCTGCCACTCGGCATCTGATATCTTCGACGGATTGTTCTTAAAAATAGTAATCACCCTCTTTTCCCTGTTTCCTGCTTATCTCGTTTAATTTTAACGATATACTCCCGCCGACTAAGAGGCAGGAGTGATTCATAATTTCATTCATTATTCAGAAACTATGGCAGTAAGTCTATCAAAGTAGAAGCTATAGCTTGGTATCATGTATAACCTGCCATTTATACTGGCGGATCTTAAAATCAACTCGCCTGCGGCGGATGTATTTAGGAGCTTGCTGTATTCAGGCATATACCGGGGAAACAAATCAGTTATATCCATGGCAGAATCATTAGCAACATGCTGGCGAGGAGAATAACAAGTGAAAGCATCAACCGCTTCACCGGATGTTACAAGCTTTGAAATTTCATCATAATAATTTTCATAAGGCACCCAATGAAAAACCAGGGATATGTTCAAAGCATCAGCCAGTTCTCCTTCGATGCTCTTGAGAAAGTTCTCCTCTTCCGATTCCGGTGCTCTGTCGGCAAACAACCTAGTATAAAAATTGAGTGTAACCGGTTTAAGTTTTAAAGGATTTATTACCTGTTCAGGCTTTTCGTCGCTAAGCCCTGAACATCCAACCACCACTATCACCAGTATTGCAGCCAGACTCCAGCCGATGGTAGAACGAGTCCTCCGGGCAATCCTTTCCATACGCTCCTTAAGTCTTCTCTTCTCACCTCCCAGGCCTTCGGCCAAAACCGAGACAGGGGACGGTTCTGTGTCTTACTTCGGTTGGGACAGTCAAACCCAACCGTACGAACCATTTCCCAGGTTCAACTGCCTTCCAGCACCCTCAACCCCAAAACATTCCATTCCCCGTATACCACATCTCAAAAAAAAAGGCATGTCCTTCAGGTACAAAACCTTCCAGACAGCCCATTTTTCCTGATACAAGAAATCTTTCGCAAAACCGGTATCATCTCAAATCCCCAAAAGTGCTGTTACCTCGTGTAGGTCCCAGTCAACCTTTGAGTTTCATTCATTTCAAATCCATTAAATACGTTATTTCCCTGCGGCAATATTGATCTGCTTCTGGTGCTCAACATCCACTTTACCGTCACTATGGCGTGTACTGTTCAGGAAATGGATGTCAAAGTGCCCGTCCATTCCGTTATTCTTAATATAATCATAATTCGGTCCGGCTCCATAATCTCCGCTTCTCCAATCAGCCCAGGCATCAGTGGCAACAGCGTCATTACCTGCGTGAGGCATGGCAGTTGCACTTGCTGCTATTTGCCTGCCGTTTATTTTGATTATAACAGGCCTTCTCAACCAACTGAAATTTCCGCCCCAAATACTCTTCATTGCTTCAGTGTCTGCCCAGGAAAGGGTTTCACAGTCAGCATGAAGAGCTCCGGTAGTACGCTTTGCCTTAAATGACCTTCCGGTGTAAAAATCAACTACCTCAAATGTAGCATTAAGCGGTATAACATAACGTGCTTCGGTCCACCAGTCCAAAAGCTCACCGTATTGAGGCCCGGGAGTGCTTTTAACAGGCACATGATGAACCGGAATCTTTATTACGTCACCAATATTCAGGTAAGACGATGAATTCAGGTTGTTTGCCTTAAGCAGTTCCTCAAAGGGAATTCCAAACTTCATCGAAATACTCCAGGGAGTATCACCCTTTTGAACCGTGTAATTATCATATGTTACATACGGTCCTGATGCTGCAGGCGGTGTAGATGTTTTTGGGATTTTAATCTTCTGTCCCACATAAAGTATGGTATTTTCGTTTGCCCCATTCAGGGACATTAAACTGTTCATGTTCACATTGTACTTTTTGCTTATTAAATAAAAAGTATCGCCCGCCTGAACAATATGTGTTAAATATGACCCAGTCTCCTCCTCTGACGGAATTACGACTTTATCTCCAATTTTAAGCCATGAATCAACTGTTGCATTGTTAGCCGCAAGAAGCTTCGAAAAGCTTACACCATACTGCTGGCTTATCGTCCAGTAAGTATCGCCAGAAACCACTGTGTGGATTTTTTGGCTGTTAAGGGGAATGGTAATTTTCTGGCCTGGATACAGTATAGTATTCTCATTGGCATTATTCGCATTCATGACACTCAATGTAGAGACTCCATATTTACTTGCTATCTTCCAGAAAGTATCCCCCGATTGTACGGTATACGTTGCATTCTGTGCAAAACTTGGTACACTGCTGCCTATCAATATTCCCAGGCTGATTGTTCCGCATATTATTGTTTTTCTTATATTCATAATATCCCCCCATATCAAATAAAATTAACCATACAAATGTATGGTTTACATAAATAATACAACAAAAACATGCGAAAATATTCATGTAAATCCTGGAAGCATGCAAAGTAATGGCTGCATTCTGCTATATGGGCATATTGGAGCTGTATATGGTAATTATTTCTCCGGGATGTTCAAACGTTTTATTCTTCTATTCCCCACATACTTATTTCAATTTCCATCAGCGCATCGGATATCTGGAGATATGCACAATAAAGTTCCCTCGCCGGTTCCTTCAGCTTTTTATCATTAAATTCAGATCAATCAGGTTAATTCTCTTAAAAAGATACCACTACAGATGCCAATCCTCAGCAATAATTTTCCAGTTATTGATAATATTTTGAAAAAATTATATGCTATAATTCATTTATCAGGCAACCGCTGAATACAAGCTACTAAAATATTGTTTACTATAATAGGCAGGTACATATGAAAGACAAGAAAATTTTTATTGTTGAAGATGACAAAAATATCCGGCAGCTTCTTGAAAGGATATTTATTTTGGAGGGTGCAAAGGCCACTTCCTTTGAAAACGGAGGACAACTCCTGAAAACGCTGGAAAGAACTATTCCCGATATTATACTGCTTGATATTATGCTTCCCGATGTTGATGGATACAGCATCTGCAAAAAAATATTGGAAAAGGCCAGAATCCCGGTAATAATGATAACAGCCAAATCCCACATAGACGATAAGATCAAAGGCCTTGAGTTGGGTGCAGATGACTATATAACCAAGCCTTTTCACGTCAGGGAAGTCATCCTGAGGGTCAACAAGCTGCTTCAACGCTATGAAAACACGTCACACAGCAATAATATCAATAATGCCCGTTTCCTTGCTCCCGGCATCACTGTATATTTGGACGATTACAGGGTGGCAGTTGATGGTGAGGATAAAAAGTTCAGTCCCAGGGAATTTGAACTTTTAAAATGCCTTGTGGAAAGAAAAGGCCGGATAGTGACAAGGGAGCAAATTCTTGACGATGTATGGGGTCTTGATTTTTATGGAGATGTCAGAACTGTGGATTTAAACATCCAGAGAATCCGAAAGAAACTTGGATTCGGCAGGGATGACAACATCATTGAGACTGTATTCGGGGTGGGATACAGGCTGAATATTCCCGATAATATAGACAAAAATATGGACAAAACCGAGGGTTGAGCATGAAATTGTCAATCAGATATAAAGTGATTATCGGATATGTACTTATTTGCATTTTTTCTTTAGGCTTGTTAAATATAGTCCTGTCAAAATATATGAAAGCAAACAACAGGAAAATAATATCAAATGAATTAATGGCACTTCGCCAGGATACACAGGACTATGCAGAACAACTTTATAACGGCTTAGTGGATAGTTTCATGTCGCAGGAGAATTTCTGGGATACATTAAGGTTTTCCCTGGGCAGGTATTATAACGATTACTTGATAATCTACGATGCCAATTATGCCAAAAAATCGGAATTTAACCCCGAAATTGATGAGGACAGGCTCCTGGGAAAGAGTATGGACAACAGTAAGGAAAACATAAGCTCCTATGATATTAATTACCTGGGGGACAGGGTAATAGTCGATTTCCCGGTAAAAATTAAAGTCAACAGCAAAGATATTGGCGTGGTTAGGTATTTTATTGATTATACAAACCTTATAATGATGGAGAAAAGGGTATCGGCAATTGCATTATATTTCTCCCTTGTTTTAGGCGTAATGATTGTCATTTTATCTGTAATCAACTCCAATAACATCGTAAAAAGCATACTGAAGTTCAAGGAATTTGTGGGAAAAATCGGGGAAGACAACTTCGACGGGTCCCTGGAAGTTGCATCACAGGATGAAATAGGCCAGCTTGCCAACAATATTAATATTATGAAGCAGAGAATCACAAACCAGACGGAGGAGATCAGAAAAGACAAGGAGCAGATAGAGAATATAAGCAATTACAGAAAACACTTTTATGAAAATATAACCCATGAACTGAAGACACCCCTGACAACGATAATAGGGTATACAGAACTGGCCATGCATGAAAAAACATAAGAATATATAAAACTGATTAATGAAGAATCCACCAGAATGTATAACCTCGTAGTCTCTCTTCTTGACATATCCTATTACAGAAGAAGCGATAAATACAGGAAAATTGAAAAGTTCAGCATGGACCTTCTGATAAATGAAGTTTGCAAAAGTATGGGTATTAAAACCGCAAAACAAGGTATTGCCTTATGCATAAAGAAAAATGAGGCACTGGAGTTCTGGGGCGATAAGGAAGGCATAAAGACCATCTTAATTAATCTGATTGACAACGGCATCAAATACAGCAAGGAACATGGAAGCGTATTCATATCCAGCTTTAGACCTCCAAAAAAGGAGGTCCATTTAAACTATCGAGTTAGATTAATCGGTAGGGTGGCACTCCGACATCTCTTTAAAGACCATACTAAATCCGTTTCCGCAACTCTTCATACTCATCAGGAGTTATTTCTATATCTTTCAATATTTTTCTAATAAGACCCCTTCCCAAATCTTCTCCGTGAAATGGAACAACTGTAGTTCTTCCATCGGCGTGCTTATAACTTTTATGACTTCCTTTCTGGCGTATCTCCTTAAATCCAAGGCTTTCCAATATTTTAGCCATATCTTTGGAAGAAATAATAGTCAGTTTACTCATACGACAACCTCGATTTGCTGGACTCCTACAAACTCATTCTGGAAGAACCCATCATCTTCTGTTTCCAGGCACAATTCAATTGCCTCTTTTATTCTAGGAAGCAATTCCTCTACTGTTTTAGCCTGAGTATGGCATCCTTTCAACGCTGGAACAGAACCAACATACATTCCATCTTCATCTTTTTCTATCAAAATAGTAAAGTTATACTTTTTCATAAAATCACCACCTGATATTATTATATCATATTCAGAACATATGTTATACCATGTTATGAGGATAATACTGCCTTTCCTATTTATGATACGGTTCACCGTGTATTACTGGATACATGACTTTCCTTAGAATATTAAATAAAAAGTCGTACATCATGTACGACAAATTTATAAATTCTCATATACCTGACCTCTATTTCCTATATCGATAACAAGTATTATGAGTTCTTTATCATTCTTAGTAAAAATAACTCTGAAATCTCCAACTCTAAGTCTATAATACTCATAGCCTTTTAACTTCTTTACATCTCCCTTAGGCAATCCATAAATAGCAGATAATATTCTCTTCCTTTGATAAATATCCTGTTTATTAATAAACTTCAAAGCATTCTTGCTTATGTTAATTTTGTAGTTCTGATTCATTAATCCCTAACTCCTTCAGAACTTCTTCCATACTGACAAACTCAAATTTCTCAGGACTGTTCTCAAATTCATTAATGATTTCAATTTCTTCTTTATCAGGCTGGACTTCTTTAATACTTTCCCACTGTTTCTTGGCTTCCTGCTCCTTCTTATTCTTTAAAAAGGCATAATAATTTAAAACTTCTTTAAGAAGTTCTGAGTCATTTTCCTTTGCTAACTTTATAATTAACTCTTTCGATAGCGGACTCACATTATTCACCTGCCTATCATACATATTACATCAATATTATATCACAAACCCATCTAAATGTTATACTATGTTATGAGGATAATACTGCCTTTCCTATTTATGATAGGTTTCGCCCCTTATTATCTTAAAGGCCCTGTATATCTGCTCCACAAGTATCAGCCGGGCAAGCTGATGGGGAAATGTCATGTCCGACAAGGAAAGAGACACATTCGCCTTTTTCAAAACTTCCTCCCCGAGCCCCAGGGACCCGCCTATAATAAAGGTTATGTCAGATTTTCCCGAAATCATCCACTTGTCCAATTCCGATGCCAGCTTTTCGGAGCTCATTTTCACACCCTTTATGTCAAGCACAACAATCCAGGAGCCATCTTTTACTTTTGATAAAATGCTTTTTGCTTCTTTCCCCTTTACCTGGCTTTCTTGTGACGGATTCGGATTGTCCGGTATGGGCTCGTCGTTGACTTCGATTATTTCCAGCTTGCAAAAATGCGACAGCTTCTTTTTATATTCATTAACTCCGTCTCTCAAAAATTTTTCCTTTAGTTTGCCAACAGCTATTATAGTAATTTTCACGCTAATCTCCTTGTTTATTAACAGAGTATATTTATAAATATGACCCGTTAAGCCAAAATTCTCAGTCTCTGATATCGTCAGAAATTCCAATATATTCTCGTATGTGTTCTGTTAAGCTACTGACTGAAATTTAAACAAACTATAAATCAACCAGGATAGATACAAATTATTATATCAATCGACAACCGCTTTCTACAATGTTTTCCCCGGGAAATAAATAAAATAATAATATATGGCACTATAAAAAACGTGAAAATTGATGCAATTAAAACGAATATAAAGAGGATACAAAGAAGTATATTCCGTATCTGGGCACCTGGAATATATGGAGTTAGTGGTGCAACCGGCCTTAAAGCGATATTATTGAGGCTGGTTTTATTTTTGCGGTTAAAATGGTGTTTTAATGCCGGGGCCTGTCGGGAAAACAACTGTCTTGCTTACAGGTTCCGGAACTGAATGTAGCTGATAATTTAATTTTTAAAGTTGGCTGTTAATACTTTTGCGTAAACATGCACTAAAGATTATGCCATGTAAAAAATGGCAATAATTTATTTAAAGCCAACTGTCTTCTTCATTAAACAAAAAACAGCTTTATTTTTAAAAGAAACCCTTATTCCTTGAAGTTTATTGCAGAAAAATGGGTTGAAGAAACTGGTATTAAAACACAAGCATCTGAATATATTGAAAGGTGCAACAACAATTAAGCCCCGGGGAGGTTTATTGTTTGATTCTAAGGCAAGTTGCAAATAATTTACGATCTTCAATAAGAAAAGCCGAAATTGCCACTATGATTTTCTATTACAGGTATGTCTCCCTGGCAGTAACCTCTCTTTTTTTCCTGTTTGGAGAACCGAAAGCATCTATAGATAAAAAAATATTTATAATTACATGCATTGGAATATCCGCAGTAATTATCAATTACCTTTACCTTATAAACCGAAACAACAAGCCCAAAACACTATTGCTGCTTCTTATTGAAACAATAGGAAATTCAATATTGCTTCTACCCACCGGCGGCCTTAACAGTCCATATGTATGGTATGCATTGAATTCAATATTTGTTTCATCCATGCTCCTTGGCTGGAAATACTGCTGGTTGAACGTACTGATTTATCTTTTTGATTCTACATATGTATTGCAGTTGCTGATTGAAAAAAACTCCTCCGTCATAAAAATAATTTCTGAGCAATCGAATCTGATTCTGAGCTTCATACTTATAACAGTGGTCATTGAAATGCTTTCAATATATGCAAAAAGTTTGGAATACAAAAGCAGCAAGCTTGAAGAGGCAAACAAACAGCTGACTTTAGCCAACCAGAAAATAAAACAGCTTATGAATTATTCAATTGAACTTTATCAGTCCCTGCATTTGCTCACCAGGCAGCAAGACAGGAAAAACCTGATTGAACTCATTGTAAGCTGTGCAGAAAAAGTTACAAAAAGCAGTTCGGTTGTTTTTATAGATTCACCTGAAGAAGAGCTGAAAATTGTATCAAAATATCCGGATCAGGATTTAAATAATGAAATCATACAGAATCAAAATTTAATATTTGATTCCATGCTTTGTGACCAACCCGTAACAATGACACTGCAAAATCAACCATGGATGTTTATTGAAATAAAATGCAGCTACAAAACCTTTGGTGCACTTGGAATCCGGCTGGATATGCCTGAATATTCCGTATATCAAAATGAAATAATTGAGCAGATGAACTTTTTGTCATCCCTAAGCTCAATAGTGTTTGAAAAATTTGATCTTGAACAGTTTAACAACAAGCTGATAATAAACGAGGAGCGCAACAGGATTGCCAATGAAATCCATGACAGCATACTTCAGAGGCTTTTCAGCATATCCTGCGGACTGTACGCAATTATCAAAAAGTCCGGGATAATGGGCGCAAAAGAACAAATATCCGAGCTGAATTTAATCAGAAACACCATAAACGAAGTCATGAAGGATTTGCGTTCGACCATATATGGATACAGCTTCAGAAAATATGGCACCAGCGGATTTATGGACAGTGTAAATAAGTATATTAATGAGATTAAAACTTTAAATAATATAAACATCACTTTTGAAACTAAAGGCAGCCATGACCTGCTTGCTCCGGAACAGAAAAATGCCTTATACAGGATTATTTGTGAAAGCGTAAGCAATTCAGTACGGCACGGTAGAGCAACCAGGATTGATATATTGCTGTCAATAGATTCCAAAGCAACTGAGTTGACAGTTAATGACAATGGCGCAGGGTTTGATACACGCATAATTAACGAAAAAAATTCATTAGGTCTTGGTGTCTTAAACATTCAAAATCTGGTTAATTACCTTGGGGGTGAAATCAATTATACAAGTGAAATAGGGAAAGGATCGACTGTTTTCATCAAACTGCCACAAATCACAAGTATTTGCAAGGAGGAAGCTGTATGAAGGTACTTGTCGTTGACGACCATCCACTTGTAAGAAAAGGTATAAAATCAACCCTGGCTGCGGAAGGAAACATTGAAGAAATTTGGGAAGCCTCAAGCGTTGACGAAGCAGTGTCCATTATGGCATTAAATAACCCGGACATAACAATTTTGGATATTAATCTCGGGAACGAAAACGGGCTTGAAGCAATCAAAGCAGCACGCAAAAGGAATGTAGCCACAAAATTCATAATTCTTACTTCTTCCTCGAGAAAAGAAGACTTCGTAAAAGCGCAGGAGCTCGAGGTTGATGGTTATATTTTAAAAGAGGCATTTATTGAAGATGTAATATATGCTTTTCACGTTGTTTCAAGAGGAAAGAAGTTTTATGACCTGGAGATTGTGCACCAGTGTGTAAACCAATCCAAAGACCAGTCATTGGAAGAATTGTCTCCAAGGGAGAAGGATGTACTTGTTGAACTTGGCAAGGGCCTTAGCAATACTCAGATTGCAGAAAAGCTGTTTATATCGGAGCACACGGTTAAGAAACATGTAAGCAGCATTCTTTCAAAACTGAATTTATGCCACAGAACCGAAGCGGCACTTTTTGCAAACAGGAATATTCAATATATTGTTTAGAAAAACATTTTAAATGCAAGGAATGTATGTAAATCAAACATACAGCCAGACATGTTACAAAATAAGCAGAAAGGCGATGATTGTTCTGGCTACGGGAAGAAGAAGAAAAAGAAAATTTACAGCAGTAGAAATTACATTGTTAGTATTTTTAGTTCTACTAAACTTTATGGGCATAAGTTATGCTTACTGGAATGACGGGCTTGCAATTAACACAAGAGTAACCATGGGCAGCGTAGATTTGTGTTTTTGTCCCACCTATAGCCTTGAAGTAAAACGTGGTGAGGGAAATTTAAATATATCATTTAACGAAGACCGCACCATTATGTATATTGAAGGCACAGTAAGCGATGACTATAAAGCCTTTTTGCATTACTGTGTAAGAAACAGGGGCAGCATCCCGGTAAAATACATAGGCAGCAACGGAAAAGATGATGTAGAGTTTTCAAGCGATGCACTTAAAGTTACGGTGCAAAACCTCCAGCACGGAATATTAGAACCCGGTGAAAAATTTTACAGTGAAACGGGCAATCCAAAAATTCACATAGAATCAAAGAAAACAAACAAGAATAAAAATGGAGAAGATGGAGATAATTCATCATTGTATTACTTTGAACTGGAAATGCCATTCACGCAATGGACTCCATAATTACCTGGAATAAGATACAGTAATGGAGGTAAAAATGTGAAGAAAAAAATAATAATACTGCTTAGTGTACTTATATCAATATTTTTAGCATCCGGCGGATATAGCTTGTGGGAAAAGTCTTTAACCATAACCGGAACCATAGTAGTATTGGAACCTACACCTAAACCAAAGGAACCCAAAACACTTGGTTTGGATGGAGTACCAGGTTTGGATGAAAATCTTGGTTTGAACGGAACCCTTGGTTTGGATGGATTGCTTACAGTACCGGATATTGTTTACCAGGATGATGCGACAGTTATTGATGCGGTTTATGGAATTGAAATTAATTAATAATTCAGGTAATAAGACAGGGGACGGTTCTGTGTCTCGGAGCATGAGACATGGAACCGTCTTCTGTCTTATCTCTGGAGCACAATACTGTCGCTCTTTTTTACCGTTAAGCGATACTCTTCTTACCTGCAAAGCCCCTGCCCTTTTTGCCAGGGACACATGATGCATTTTTCACGGAGTATGAAGCATGATTTTCCCGGGGTACAATATATACTATGGTCTGAGTACAGAGCATATAGTCACCCTCCTGTCATATCCCGGTGCAGGATCATAAATTTCTCCTCCCTGTCCGGAGTGAGCGGCATAAAATCATAGCCGGTTTCATCCTGGCCATACTCACACAGTTCAGCTAGAAAATTCACTTAAGCTGTTTGAAAATATTTTAAAACCTAGTTAAACAAGACAGGGATGGTTCTCTGCCACAAAGCATGAGACACAGAACATCCATGACATTTGCCTGACACAGACGCATTCATGAAAATAATCCGCAGAGAAGCAATCTGTTTTCACATTAACCATCCTCATGATACAAAAGAGTGTCAGAAGAACCGTCCCCATGACACTCATCGAACATAAGACATAGAACCGTCCCCTGTCTTATATCAATTAATGCACCTGACAAACAAGGCAGGGTTCAATGCAAACCCTGCCTCGAAAGTTATGTTTAACTTGTTAATCTGCTTCTTAGTTCAGTCCTTACCGTGCATTCCACTGAATGTAGTCCAGTAAAAGGTCAAACTTAAGTGTGCAATTCTCTGTCTCGTCTCCTGCTGAATTCTTCATGAATATGTCATATCCGCCGGAAATACTTGTTTCGTCTGTTCCGTTGACATAAATATATTCGCCTGGTTCAAGTATTATAGGACTGCCATCGGGATACTGGCTCAGCCTTCTGCTCAATTCTGCTATAAATGCATCAAATGTATCAAATGTTGAAGACTGGCCATAGAGAGTTTGAGCTACCTGACCATTTTCCCTGTATAATACAACACTGCTGATGGTATACTGGAAGTCGTCCTGGATTGCATCGCTTGCCGGGTCAATTACGCTTTTGATCTCTTTAACCTTGGCCGGAATTGTTCCATTATTTCTAATTTTGAATTTCAGCCATGCACCGGAGCCGGGATAGAAATTGTCATTTTGGAATGTAATCATTTGCTTGTTATCACTCAATATTACTATAGGATGTCTGCCCGGGTTGTCAATATTAACAAAATCGAAGTCTCCTGTCTGGAACGGTTTTCCGGGATTTGAGGGATCATTTATAGGAGGATTGTAATTTGGATCGTCATACTCGTGGTTGTCATAATCTTCCCAGCCTTTGTTTAATCCCTGAACATCTTCAAATATCATCTCAAAGATACCTGTCTGGACTGTGTTATTGATTTGCAGTTCATCAGTCCATGCCGCATATCCGATGCCTATCAGCATAATTGCGGCAGCAAGCACAATTGCCATTACTCTTGATCTCTTCATCAAAATCTCTCCTTTTACATTCAATTTTCAAACTGCCAACCGGTTGCAAACCTCGTTCAATATTACAATTCTTCATGGTTAAACCGGGGGGTTTTAAGCAATTTACTGCACCTTATACAAAAATTAGAGAAAGCAGGGAAACATACCCCCCCTGCTTTGTCTTAAGTATTGCAGCCACGGGCTGTCAATTACTGATTAAACTGCTTAACCAGAGCATTAACATTCATAGTGTAAGTGGTATCCTCTTCAGCTGCGTCAGTTGCAACTATTTTGTATTTAACAGTTATAGTTGTTTTGTAATAGGAGGTAAAAGGATCCTCACTGGGGCTTGTAACTACCTGGGAGTTGCCATAGATGTCTGTGTAGCTGAGCTCATATGCTTCAACGGTTAAAGCACTGCCAAAATTGGAAGTAAAGCCATAGGGATCAACAATTACGGGAATGGTGCTGTCATTCTCAATTGTTAATTCAACAAAAACTTCAGCTCCCGGATACATGTTGTTTATAATAACATTAGCGATATCCGGACCATTGTCTACTCCTTCACCGGTGTCATAATCATAAGTTACATAAGCCTCTACATAGTCGCTTACTTCCAATATTTCTGTACCTTCGCCAATTACGAAGAATACATCCAAATAACCTGTGTTTACAGTATTGGTAATTGTCAACTGGTCAGTCCATGCTGCGTAACCTGCCCCTATCAGCATAACTGCTGCAACAAGGACTAATGCAATAAATCTTGTTTTTTTCATTTAAATCTCTCCTTCTCATTTATTAATAAGATTTTTTAACTTAAAGGCCTTTAAGTTAGCGAGCAAGCTCAACTCTCTACATATAGAATTATAGCCATTTAACAGTTTTTAACATCCTTCTAAAGTATGGATTTTTCTCATGTTTTAGTGCCTGTGAAACTCCCCGGTAGTATTAGCAGGAATACTACTTTAGTAGTATTGGAAAGGACATGCCATGACTTAATAAAAAAATGTCCACGCGTTTCCAGCGGGCATTGAGGTGCTTTTAGAATTCAAAATCATCAACGGGAACTGAGCTCCTGCCTTTAATGAGAAGTGATGGCCAACCTATTTTAGGCACCACATGAATTACTTTTCCTTTTATTTGTTCCAGGCCGACAGGATCATGATCTGCTACTGAATTGTTATCTCCTTTGGTTATATAATACTTGACTTTATTTTCCTCATATTCATCTATTATGCGGTGCGAAATTAAGACCCCGTCTTTTCGGAATTGGATTATGTCGCCTACAACCAAAGTTTCCGGGTCAACCTTTTTAACAATGATTACATCCCCCGGTTTTATTAAGGGTTCCATGCTTCCTGTGGCAATTATTGAAGGATAAACCGGAAACACGCCTACTGTAAACCATATTATTCCAATTGAGATAATACTTGTTATCATCCAACCTACAGGGTTATCCTTTTTATTATCTGTTTTTTTGACTTGTCTTGTAAGCTTAAGGTACGAGCTTTGCAAAAGCATAAGGCTGAAAATGGGGCATAGAACTCCAATCAATGCTTTTGTTATCCATTTAAGGTCGGGAAGTATGGGGGAAAACCAATGAAACCCCTGAATTATGCCAAGGTAAATGATTGATATGACAGGCCCCCCCAAATAAGCCAAATAGACTGCAAATAAATTAAGGCAAAAGTCAGGGGCAAAATATGAAGCCAGAAAATTGACAATATCAAAGTATTCTTTAATCGAGGTGAATTTGCTGAATGGAGTTTTATAAAAAGTCATTACAAGGGCTAATAATATAAATATGGAATAGTTTTCTTCATAGCCCAGGTTTAAGGTCCAGTAACCTCTTATCATTTCCACAGCCAGCAGCATGGTTCCTACCAGGATTAAATTCGTAATAATTCCGATGACCGAATGGTCATAAGGGCTCTTACCGAATCCGGCAAGCAACCCTGCCCCAATATTTAACAATACATAAACCACTCCATAGTTGAAAGCGGAAAATTTAAGGTAACTCATGTGTTTGAGCCGTGCTTTTGGTTTCCTGGAAGGAAGCCTCCATACTATATAAGCTACACCAAGATATATTGCCGGTTTGACTAGAAAATAAAAAAGGCGATTGCCTATAAATTTGGCAATGGGGGTATTATCCAAAGAGTACATGCCTGCCAGCATAAATAGCAGCAATATGGACCTTTTTAAGGATTGTCCTTCCGGCATCCACTTTTTTCTTTTTTTCATTTCATCACCTGCAAAGCCGGGAAAATTTCATAATTAAGTATACTGTTTATTACCTGTTTTCCATATATACTTTAGGAGCATTTTAATGCTACTTTTGTACCATGTCCCGCTTTGCCCGTTTTCCCGCTTCTCAATTGCCTTGCTTTATGCTCCGGCCTGCCCATCCATTGCCCTGTTGGATTTGCTGCAGGCAAATTTGACTTATATGCCAAAAAAGTAATGGGAAATAATCCGGAATAACTTTTATTAAAGCCGTTCTGCCGGCCTGTTTTAAGGAACCCTGAATTACTCTTCAACAAAAAAAGGGGGAAATAAAAAAAGAAAGAAATAATATTTGATTACGACATATAGGAGATAAAAATATGAAAATTAAAATTGAAAAAAACATTAAAATCTGTCTTTTAGCTGTTTGTCCTTTAATTATTTGCTTTATGCTGTATCTTATATTCAGGCATATAACAAACCCGGGGCTTATGGAGGAAAAGCAGGTGCTGTATAGCTGCAACCATACTCCTTCTGTGGGTTATGAGGTTTTTTTGAAGCCAAACATATTATTCGAAACTGAGAGCATTGGAGAAGACCAGATATACTTTGCCGAGTATGTCGACCACATTGAGGCAAATTTCACGTACAAAGTTTCAGGGAACCGTGCAGCAGATATTGATGCCACCTATGAAATCACGGCTGTTGTTGAAGGCTTTACAGGCGCAGAAGGCGCACCAGCCCTGTGGCAGAAAGAATTTCCCCTGGTGCCTGAAAAAACTGTAAACAAACAGGGCAACAGTTTGACTATAACTGAAGATCTTTCAATTCTGCTGGATACATACAATAGCTTCTCCAGGCAAGTGGTGGAGACCTCTAAAGTAAGTATGGATTCGAAACTTATGATATCCATGAACGTAAAGACAAAAATTAAGGCTCCCACCGGAGAAACCATAGAGGAAAATTTCTCCCCAACCCTGGTTATCCCTTTAAACAGAAGTTATTTTTCCATAACAAAGACCGGGCAGCAGGAGAGACCAAATACTGTAGAAAACATAAAAAAAGTCCAACTGCCTTTAAATACAAAACTTATAGTGCTGTATTGCATTGTAATTCTTATTTGTATAGCTTCTATCCTTCTACTGTTTTTTTTCACCGCCGATCTGCCTGAAAAAAGCCCCCTTGAAAAAAGTGTGGACAAAATTTTCAGAGAACACGGAAGCCGCATTGTTGCTCTGGAAAATGAGATTGTAAAGGAATTTGGGGACTATATAAAGGTGCATTCCATTGATGATCTTGTAAGGATTGCCGACGAACTGGGAAAACCCATTATGTATACTTACAGCGGGAATCAGAATGAATTAACCCGGTTATTTATACTGGAAGGGCCATTAATGTATGTGTACGATTTGCTTGAGCCGAACCTGGAAGCTTCCGTTCCTGAGAAAGTAACTTAAAAAGCTGAAAAATTCTACTTTCGTACCATGTAAAATAACCAATCGGTATATATATTGAAATAAAACATGCTGATAAAATATAAAAAGAATCGTATTGTTGAATGCGCATAAAATCAAGAACTGTCACAATTATTAAAAAAATCCGATGGAGTAATCTTATGAAAACGAAAGCTGCTCAACAAAAAGCTAAGATATATATATTTATATGTTTTATAAGCATTCTTTTGATTTACGGTATTTCAACACTTCTGGAGAATCCGGATTATGAGATCACCATATCTACCGTAGAGGGCTCTGACAAACCTGGCATTACCCACGGTGGCAACCTCTTTGGGGAAGAGCTCTGGTATCCGGGCAAACAAAAGGACGGAATAATCAAGATAAGGAACAACTGTCCCATGCCTGTACGTATCACATATCTCGGGGTGGATGTAAATATTCTGGAACACCAGCCTGGATTGGACAGTGATTTTGTCCTCAACTCATTTCTTAATAATATGGAAATGACTGTAAATTCCCGGAGATTGTTATTATTCTCCAACAGGTTGATAAATAGTGAATTCCTCTCCAATCTCATTGATGATAATGCAAATAGCAGCAATCTTTCTGATGGTTCGGCGGAACAACCGGTTATAGCAAATAATGACTTTATTGAAATAAACGGCAATAGCAGCATCGTTCTGAAATACTCTTTAAAAATGCGGGAGGAATCAGGCGAAGAGCTTGAGGCGATAAAAGCTTCCGTTGATTTCACAATTAAGTTTGAATAGATTTATTTGAAAAGAGCTGTGAACTAAACTCACAGCTCTTTTATCATTTCATACCTGTCAAAGGAACATGACTATAGCGGGACTTCGCAGGAGTCTGGCATTTATCTCACAGCTCCACAATATTACCCACCTTGTCCCTTAATGCAACATCCAGCAGGACGTCCCTTCCTGCTATTATATTCTTTTCAAGCAAAGCATTGCTTACCGTCTGGTAAGCCAGCTCCGGAAAATTATTCTCACGGCTCAAGTGCCCAAGGCAAAAGCGTGATGTTCCGTGTTCCGCCATCCAGGATACGACCTTCCCTGCCATTTCATTTGACAGATGACCCTTTTCGCCCAGGATTCTCTGCTTCAGAAACCAAGGGTATTTCCCCACACGGAGCATTTCCACATCATGATTGGATTCAAGCAATAAAAAATCACTTCCGGTGAAGCAATCAAGAATTTTCCTGGTCATATGCCCTATATCTGTAGCGGTGGTGATTTTTTTACTGCCAATATGAAAATTGAATCCCACCGGTTCGGCTGCATCATGGGGTATCATAAAGGGAACAATCCACATGTCCCCCAGTTCAAAACCGTTTTCTGAAGTAAAATATCGAACATTGCAGGGCTTGATCATTTCTCTTTGCACCTTAATTGCATTCCATGTCATTTCATTTGCATAGATGGGTATATCCAGCTTTTTTGCCAATACTCCGATGCCTTTGATGTGGTCACTGTGCTCATGGGTTATCAGCACAGCATTCAAATTTTCAGGACTCTCTCCAATGCTTGTAAGAGCCTGTACAATTTTTTTGTAGCTTAATCCTGCATCTATAAGTATTTTTGTTTTTTCAGTACCGATGAATATTGAATTTCCGCTGCTTCCGCTGTATAAACTGCAGAACTTGACCATACAAAATACCCCTGTTTTTTATCTTTCGTATTTTTATTTGTTCTATATCCGCTCTATTTCTGCTCCAAGATTCCTTAGCTTGCTTTCAAAATCTTCGTATCCCCTGTCAATATATTTTATGTCATGCACAATGGTCTTTCCCTCGGCTGTAAGACCTGCGATTACAAGGGACGCACCTGCACGCAAATCCATGGCTCTTACGGGCGCTCCCGAAAGTGACGGCACACCTTCTATCACGGCAATCCTGCCTTCCAGCCTGATTTTGGCACCCATTCTTTTAAGCTCGTCTATATATTGGAATCTCATGTCCCATATCCCTTCGGTTACAGTGCTGGTACCATCAGCCAGGCACAGCAATGCCGCCATCGGGGGATGGAGATCTGTTGGAAATCCGGGATACGGCAATGTTTTTATATTTGCCCTGCTAAGCTTGCCGTTTCCAGCTACACGTATGTAATCTTCTCCAAACTCCAATTTAACACCGACTTCCGTCAGCTTTGCGCTTAAGGATTCCACATGCTTGGGTATAATATCCCTGACTTTTACGTCTCCCCTTGTGGCTGCAGCTGCAATCATAAAAGTCCCGGCTTCAATATAGTCAGGAATAATGGTGTGGATTCCTCCTCCGGGCAGCCGTTCGACTCCGTTGATTTTAATTACATCGGTACCGGCTCCCTTTATATCAGCACCCATCGCATTTAAGAAATTTGCCACATCAACCACATGGGGTTCCTTGGCAGGGTTTTCAATGGTGGTTGTCCCCTTTGCCTTGACTGCGGCCAGCATAATGTTTATAGTCGCTCCAACACTTACAACATCAAGATATATTTGAGTCCCCACAAGCTTATCGGTGTTTGTCTTTATAATGCCGTGTTTTATATCAACCTTTGCCCCCAGGGCCTCAAATCCTTTAATATGCTGGTCCATTGGCCGAAAGCCAAAGTCGCATCCTCCCGGGAATGCCACCTCTGCTTTCCCAAGCTTGCCGGTCAGAGCTCCTAGAAAATAATATGAAGCCCGCATGCTTTTGACCATATCATAGGTTGCTGTATATTTCTCAACCTTTGAGGCATCTATATAAAGAGCATTCCTGTCAATTTCTCTTACTTCCGCTCCCAGCTCCAGAAGGATGGTCTTTAAATATTTCACATCATCAATATCAGGAACGTTTTCAATTGTACATGGTCCATCCAAAAGAACAGTTGCAGGAAGAACAGCTACAGACGCGTTTTTGGAACCGCTTATGGAAACTTCGCCATTCAAGGGTCTCTGTCCGTTAATAACCAATTTCCCCAAGGATCAAACACCTGCCTTGTCATTTGTAAAAATACTTCAACCATATGCAATTATAACATTTATTTTACAATATTAATATAGTGAATTGGTATCAACCTGCTGCAATTTACCCCTGTATTTCTTCTTTTGCAGCTTCCTTGACAACAGGTTTATTTTGGCGTGGGAAGCAGCCGTCCCGGTATGTCTTTGAATTTTTACAATGCCCTGTTGCACTACTCTATTTGCTCCCCGTTGTCCGCCCTGTAAAATTCAGCCTGCCCCTCCTGATTCATTATCCGCCATACAGGGACGTCTACGAATCTGGCCGGTTCATTATCAAGGGGGGTCTCTTTGAAGCCAAAATCAATGCTTGTTATGGTGGTTCCACTCTTACGGTGAAAATTTCTTATAAGAATCTGATAGGCGGGAATTATCTTACGGGGCTGTGTGATATCAACAAGTTTTCTATAGTCTAAAGCCATTGATATTATGCCCTTTTCTGTGGCAACCACGGTTATCCTGTTGTCAAATATTATAATCCCGTCTTTTTGTTCCCTGAGAGTAACCATGACCTTTCCTTCGTCCAATTTTTTAATCTCAGGATAATCGGGTTTGAAACCTCCGAGAGGAATTTGTGTATCCTTAAGCATCAATTTTATGTTTTTTACGATATCATCTATCGAATTTATGTTAATATTCCCATCGGGATTGGAATTGCCGTATTCAAAGCCGTTACCGTTAAATACAATCCATTTTCCGTTACTCTCTATTAAATTGCCATCCTGGGTTGCATCAAGGGAAGGAAGCTGTATGTTCCCCATAAGTTTTCCGAGAATAATCCCCCTGCTCAACACATTCTCCTCGAATTCAGGAGTGCCTGTATCCTTGCTGTATGTGGGGATTTTACAGTCCAGGGCCACATTGTTGCTGTTCAGAATTTTTACAGTATTGTTTAATGTCTTTTTTGACACATTGTCACTGACACTGATGTTAATTATATTAACAAACAGAAATATGTTCAAAGCTATAAAAAGAATAATCAGTATATTTTTTACCCTGGACCAGTCCATAATTGCTCCTGTCAAAACCAAATTTTCACACTATTGCTTTTCCAAAGGCACCGCATAATAGGCACCGCTTTGGGATTTTACGACCCATGAGGGCTGCAGTTCCTGGTTATCCGAATCCCTTCTTACTTCATATGCAATTTTATAGGCAGTGCCGATAATTTCCTCCCGGTATGCAGCATGCAGCCTGTCTTGATTGTCTATAAAACTCACATTATACTGCTTTCCGGAAGAGGCAACTTCAAACTCCTTGAATATCCAACTTGCGCTCAAAACCCTCTTTTCATTGGCCTCTATGATAATTGCATGATTTATGGGCAATGAGTCTTCCAGTTCATAATTGAAAAATACATGCTTTTCTTCCACCATATAATCAAATAAAAATCTATAGGAGTTTTCCAAAATCTCAACACCTGACAGGTATATTTCCACAGGCTCGGTTAAAATATCCCGCCTCCAGCTTATGAACTCAAGAGCATTTTTGAAAGCATCGTCAATATAGCCCCTTTCATTATACGAAGCCAGAGACTTGAATTCGTATGTTAAAAGCCCGTTGTCGTACATACGGTAAATGTTATTGGCGTTCTGGAATTTTATTCCTCCCGTAAAATCAGTGGAGTCGCAGGAGTCTGAATCGGGCCCCAGTATCTTTGAACCAAGCTTGTTTCTCTCGGTAAGGGATTTGGCATCTTTTATTTTTAATGTTTTGGGGACCTGGCTTATTAGATTATCGAATTTCCTGAATTGCTTCGCAGGTATGACAATCAAAAGGTCATTGGGAACACCGAGGTTTCCCAGAGACCCTACTGCAGAAAAGCTCAAATTTTTGCTGTCGTTTCGTACATTCCTGAAAACATTGTCAAGGTCAAGCTCATTGATTAGTTTTGATTCTCCTCGCCCGATCAAGAACCTGTAAGCAGTCTCGCTGCCGGTTGATTCATCCCTTTCAAGTATGTAAATTGCAGAGTTGTAATTGACATCAAATTCAGGTGCAATGGCAAATTTTCGAATCCAGCGGATTTCACCGGTGCGAATGTCAGGTATGTTTAAAAACCATGCGATTATTCTGATATCAATACTGCTGTCAAACTCAAAAACGCACACTGTTCCAAGCCTTGTGAATTTTTTTTCACCTGTTTGCTCATTCCGGTCAATCAGGTCATACCATTCTTCGGCATCAACCTTTTCGCCCTTCTTCTCCCGCAAGATATACTCAAGGCATTTTTGTGCGCTGTTCCACAGTCTCTCATAACTATTGTGTTTTTTGTTGATTATGTAATAATCGGCAAAGGTGGAACGTTCACCGTTTGTAATGGAAATCTGATAGGGCTTGAAGTAATTTTCACGGGCTCCCTCGCTTGATGTTTTTGCACCTCTTGCGAAAACACCCGGTAAAAAATTGATAGGAAACCCATGATATTGATAACTCCACAGGATTCCTACCTGAATGACACTGGCTGTCATCAAGACAGCCAGGATATATAACTTGAGTCTTTCTTTGCTTATATTGAACATTACTTGTCTCCGTCAATATAACATTGATTTTGCTTTAGTTTGCTCCTACAAGGGATTTTAAAAACTTGGTAACGTTTATCTTCAGGATTTCATTCCAATAACCCTTGGGCAGTACGGTTATCTTAAAATCGTTGATCTGAAGATTCTTGCCTGCTTCCAGGTTTTCTACTTCAGACTTTTTGTAAGCTGCAATTCTTATGCTGTTTATGCCTTCGGCCGGGAAAATAACTTCTTTTATGAAAGTTCCGGATGCGCCAATGTCCCAGGAGCTTTCTCCGTTGGTATTTTTAAACTCTACAAATTCTCCTTTGTCATTTTCAATAAAAATGTGCACCCTGATATCTTCTTCATCTTCCTTTGCAACACCGGAAATTGCATAAGTCTTCTTGCTTACTGTTTCATCGCCTTCAGGCCTGACTATACTGACTAAAAACTCATCTGTCGATTTTATATCTCTGCTCTTTAAAATATCAAGAACAGTTGTATAGGCATAAGATGGAAAGCTTGATAAAACAATTACCATTATGATTATTACTGCACAAAAACTCTTTTTTAACATATTCCACCTCGAAAATGCTCATGCCCTGAAATTTTTGGGCTTTATCTCCAAACCATAATTTAGCTGATCTTACTTTAACATTATACAACTGGATTGTTACAGTATCATTACATGCCACTTAAAAAATAATTACATATATTTGCTACGGGACCAGGGAGACGGTTCCTGTGGTTCCACTCTGTGGTTCCCCTGGACAAGGGTGGAGCATGGATGGAGGTTGGACCTAATATTCCAGGGGGACCACAAGAACCGTCCCCTTGGTCCCTCTCCCTGGTTCCTCTCCCCGGCTTCAGACACCCTGGGTATTATTAACCGGCAATGTCACAGTCACTTCCGTTCCCTGGCCTTCCGCGCTCTTTATTGAGACATGGCCCCCGTGGAGCTCTACAATATCCTTTACTATTGAAAGTCCCAGACCGGTTCCTCCCAACTCCCTGGAGCGCGCCTTGTCAACCCTGTAGAACCTCTCAAAAATCCTTTCCAGATCCGCTTCGGGTATTCCGATTCCCGTATCCGCCACTTTTATATACACATCACTATAAATCCTGCCGACATAAACAACTATGCTGCCGCCCTCAGGAGTGTAATTTATTGCATTGCTGAGTATATTTAAAACCACCTGCTCAATCCTGTCATGGTCGGCCAGTATTAAGGGAATTTCTCCAATAACATAGTTTTCCAGGTCCTGTTTCTTTCCCCTTGCCTTAAGCTCCACTTTCTTGATGCATTCTTTCACAAGGTCGATAACCCGAATCCACTTTTTATTAAGTTGCAGGGACTTGTTGTCCATTCGCGACAATTGGAGCAGGTCTTTAACAATTCTTGTCATGCGGTCGGCTTCAGAGTCTATTACTTTAAGGAAATTGTAAGCGGTTTCGGTATCCTCCACCATGCCGTCCAGGAGCGTTTCGGTATAGCTTTTTATTGACGTAAGAGGCGTCCTGAGCTCATGGGAGACATTGGCCACAAATTCCTTTCTGCTGTTTTCAAGTTTCTGTTGCTCGGTTATATCCTGAAGAACAGCAATCAATCCCTCGGCATTTTTATCCTTGTTTACAAAGGGCACAAAGTAAACCCTTAAAAATTTATCTTTAAAAGAAATACTTGTCTCCCGGATCCCGGTGTCACCCAGATATGTTATTTCCTCAAGGTTGATGTCAAGTCCGTATTTTTCGCAAAAGCTCGTGAATTTATAATCCGGCTCATTCAGGTCAAGCATTTTTTTTGCAGCCGGATTGATATGAATTACATCACCGGACATGTCAAAGGCTATAATACCATCCGTCATGTAGTTGAGCAGAGTTTCCACCTTGTTCTTCTCACGGGAAATTTCATTAAGGGTCCTCTTAAGCTCGATCGCCATGTAGTTGAATGTATTTGTAAGAGCACCTATTTCATCCTGGGATTTTACTTCAAGGACCTGGTCGAAATCACCTGACGCGATTCTTCTTGCACGGTGCATCAGCCTTATAATGGGAACTGTTATTGTCCGTGACATTGCATACCCTACCAGAAGGGAGGCAATTATCGCGATAACCAGGCCGTTTATGATAATACGGTTGAATTCCAGTATCTGGTCCAGGAATTCTTCCCTGTAATACCGGAAATAAAAAATATATGCCTTGTCATTTATCATCAATTCCCTGGCATAATCAAAATAAGGATTGTTTCCGTTGTTGTAGAGAATGGCTTTATTTCCTATATCCTTTTCATCTGCAAGGACGGATATGAAATTTTCCGACCTGTATATTCCATTGATAAGTTCGCTGTTTTCCTTTTCAGATGTGGCCGGTTCGCCGCTTTGGGCGTCACTGACTATTTCCTGGGTTTCCTTATCGAATATGGTATAGGTTTTATATTTATTTATCAGTAAAAAATCATTTTTTGCCACATTCCTGTATTTGAGGTCTTCAACCACATATTGAATGTCTGCATCCTTCCACTCAGCAGCATGTCTTTTAAAACCATCTTCTATTCCGGCTGCAAATTTATTGTAATTGTATGTTTCCACTGACTTTGTGAGAAACACCCATATCACAACCACAAGAACAATTGAAATTGATATGAAAATAAAAACAAGCCTCCATTGCAGACTTCGGAGAAAATTCCTAAACATAGCCACCTCAAAAAAAGCTATTTGATTAAATTATAGTGTTTGTAAAGTTAATTGTAAATAAAATAAGACAAGTTAAATAAAGGCGGTACAGCTGGCAAAAATCGAATTCTGAATATTGATGTAAATTATTGACGAAAAAATATATTTATTATATTATTTATTATTTTATTCGTACATACACGAACAAAAAACAATATTTGTATGTGTTATTGCGGATTTCCAAAAATAACACCGCCCGATGAAAAGCTTCACAAGGGGATAATTTTTACATGAATACAATATCGAATACAACACTAAATACAAATTCTAACACGACATCATTTTCCGGCATGGAGGAAATGGATTTAAAACAAATACTTGAACTTCTCATAGGAAAAATATGGCTGATCATATTAATTCCGCTTATTTTCAGTATTATAACAGGTATGGTAAGCCTGTACCTTATGGATCCGGTTTATGAAACAAGCACAACCATATACGTCAACGAAAAAAAAGAAGGCGCTCCTCTGGCATACAGCGACCTGACACTCAGTTCCCAGCTTGTAAGTGACTACCGTGTTTTGATTAAAAGCCGCATGTTCACAGAGCCTGTCATAAAAAAGCTTGACCTTCAGAACATTAGTGCCGCACAACTTGCGGAGCGCATAACAGTTAACGCCATAAACGATACGCGACTTATCGAAATCAAGGTGCAGGACAAAAATCCGGCACTTGCATGCAACATTGCCAATGAACTTGCCAATGTGTTCAAGGAGAAAATAACGGAAATTATAAGCATAGAAAACATAACCATAGTAGACAAGGCTATTATTCCCTCAAGCCCTATAAAGCCAAAGCCCTTGCTCAATATTGCCATAGCATTCTTTCTGGGGGTTTTATCGGCTGTCGGTTTGATTCTCTTTGTGGAATATTTCGACGATAAGATAAGGACTGCCGAAGATGCTGAAAAACTGGGTATACCTCTTCTCGGGACAGTACCTGAATACACTAATGAGTGGGGAGATTCAAAAAATGATTAAAAACAAACAGTATCCAAACAGTAAACACTATTATTCAGCATATGTTGAAGAGTCATATAGAGCCTTAAGAACCAACATTCAGTTTTGCTGCGTGGACAAGCAGATAAAAACTCTGGCAGTCACAAGTTGCAATCCGGAGGAAGGAAAAACCACCACCGCTATTAACCTTGCAATATTTAATGCAAAGGCGGGAAGCAATGTCCTGCTGGTGGATTGCGACCTCAGAAAACCGGCTATTGCAAAAAGATTCGGAATCCGAAATCCCTTGGGCTTGACCAATTTTATTACAGGCCACGCAACTTTGGACAAGGTCGCCAATGAAACAAGCATACCCAATCTGAGCGTAATTTCATGCGGCCCGATACCTCCAAACCCCTCGGAATTGCTTACCTCAAAAATGTTTACATCTTTTTTGAGCAACATGGAGGAGTTTTACGATATTATAATAATTGACACGCCACCCCTGGGTGCAATAATAGACGCCGCAATAATTTCATCAAAAACAGACGGTGTTATTCTGGTGCTAAGCTCAGGAAAAGTGGATTTTAAATCCGCCAAAAAGGTCATATCTCAACTGGAACAGGCAAATGCCAGAATCCTGGGTACGGTTTTAAACAAAGTGAATAAAAAATCTTATGGTAATTATTACTCTTACTATTATTATAATGAGTAGGCAACAGGTTAAATGGTTCAATCATATGCTGCATCCAGTGCTTTAATAGCAACAGTTTCGAATTTTTAATGCACTTAACCTGCTTTTAGGAAAAACTCAAGATAACTACTTCTATATTTGGAGTTGGTATTGTGGTAGATATTCATTGCCATATTATTCACGGTGTTGACGACGGGCCCTCAACCCTGGAAGAGTCCATAAAAATGGTATACAAAGCTGTAGAGCTTGGAATAAAAATAATCGTTGCCACTCCTCACTACCGGTATAATAAAACAGATTTTTTTAAAAAAGTTGATGAAAATCTGAATGAGCTTAGAAGCAAGGTTTCCGACCTGGATATAAAAATTTTCAGGGGCACAGAAGTTCGCATCGACCCGTCACTTACGGAAATCGTCAAAGAAAGTGACGAATTGCTTATTGAAAATTCAAAAAGTTTGCTGGTTGAATTCCCTTATGACAGGATTCCCTTTTTCACTAAGGAAACCTTATATAATCTGCAATTACAAGGCATTGTACCAATAATTGCCCACGCCGAAAGAAATCTGGCACTGCAGCAGAACAGGATTGCCCTGGAACGTATTTTGAGCGAAAATATCCCTGTTCAGGTTGATGCCGGAAGTTTTACGGGCTTTAACGGAAAAAACTCAAAAAAACTGGCAATGTTTCTTCTGGACAACAACCTTATTGATTATATTGCCTCAGATGCACACTGCGCAGAAGATTATGACGAGTTCTATTCAAAAGCATACAGTATAGTTGCCAGGTCAAAAGGACAGCATGCTGCAAACATGCTTTTTGGCTTAAATCCGGGATCAATATGGGATTAGCCCTCAATCTTTGCTGAAATAATACCCTACTCCACGTTTTGTCAATATATACTCCGGCTTTCCCGGGTCTCTTTCCAACTTTTCCCGAAGTCTTCTTATTGTAACATCCACTGTGCGGACATCACCGTAATACTCGTATCCCCATACTTTTTCCAATAAATTTTCTCTGGTAAAAATCTGTCCGGGTTGCATGGCAAGGAATTTTACAAGCTCAAATTCCCTTAAAGTGAGCTCAATCGGTTCACCTGAACGGGTAACCTGGTACCGGTCAACTTCAATGCACAGGTCCTTGCAGGTAATTGTATTGCTGTTGTTGTTCTCATTGGCATTCCCTGCAACTATTCTTCTTAAATTTGCCTTGACACGGGCCATAAGTTCTCTTGGGCTGAAGGGTTTTGTAATATAATCATCTGCACCAAGCTCAAGACCTAATACCTTGTCCACTTCCTCTTCCTTTGCAGTAAGCATTAGAATCGGTGTATTACTCGTCTCCCTGAGCTTTCTGCACACAGTAAATCCATCCATTTTGGGCAGCATTATATCAAGAAGTATAAGATCAGGCTTTTCATTTTTAGCTTTCATGATTGCCTGTTCTCCGTCATAAGCTTCAATAGTGTCAAACCCTTCTTTTTTTAGATTGAACTTGAGAATATCGACTATATTTTTCTCATCATCGACAATAAGTATCTTTTCGTTCAAATATCTCACCCCACAAAACATGATTATATACCGAAATTTCCCAAACAGATTTGTCATTATTATTAATTGTTTATTACAATTATAACATTAATGTAACAAATTAAAATAGCTACTTTATGGAATGTCTTGTTCATCCTGCCATGACCATATTTTTCAGGCTGTCTCCTTCAGGGCTTTCCAGATTTCTTTATTGCACCCCGGTCTTACGCAGCCATTTTTCGAATTTTAAATATAGGCACCTGTAAGAAAAGTTGTCCTGGGAATCTGTCAGGTAATCTTTCAGTTTGTTCTTTATTTTATCAGTATAAACTGTTATACTTAACATAGAAAATTTACTATGGAGTTTCCACATCGGAGGAATGACATGAAGTACATAAGATATCTTTTCATTTTGCTGTTAGCAGTTGCTGTAAGTTTTACACATTTTTCACCGGTAATTGCAGAATTTGATGTTGATGCCCAGTCGGCCATATTAATTGAAGCATCGACCGGTCAGGTGGTTTTTGAGAAAAACGCGGATATACCTATGCCACCGGCAAGCATAACGAAGATAATGACACTGTTTCTCGCTTTTGAGGCATTGGATAAGGGTGACATCACATGGGAGGACCAGGTGGTGGTATCGGAAGATGCATGGCGCATGGATGGTTCAGAGATGTTTCTGAATATAGGAACAAAAGTGTCTGTTGGCGATCTCATTACGGGAATTTCAGTGGTCTCCGCAAATGACGGTTGCATAGCATTGGCAGAATACCTGTACGGCAGCGAAAAGGCATTTGTGGAAGCCATGAACAAAAAGGCAAAGGAATTGGGACTTAAGAACACACAGTTCAAGAATTCCAACGGCTTGCCTGCAGAGGGACACTATATGAGTGCCCGGGATATTGCCATATTGGCCCGGGAGCTTATTACCAGGCATCCTCGCATTCTGGAACTGGAATCCATGCGTGAGTTCACATACAATGGCATTAAACAGTACAACAGAAATCCTCTTTTAGGTGTATTCCCCGGAGCTGACGGCTTGAAAACCGGTTGGACCGAAGAAGCAGGATATTGCCTTGTGGGAACCGCTGTACAAAATGATATGAGAATGATTTCCGTAGTACTGAAAACCGAAAATGAAGAACAAAGGCTCAAAGCCTCCCGGGAACTTCTCAGCTACGGATTCAGAAACTTTGAGAAGGCAACTCTTGTCTGGGCCGACAGCGTTATAGGTGAAAGGCCGGTTAAAGACGGAAAAGAATTATCGGTGGAAGTCATAGCCAAAGATGATATTTCAGCCGTAGTTCCCATCGACAGCAAGGACAAGGTCGAGAAAATAGCCGAATATTCAAAGGAGCTTGTAGCACCCGTTTCAAAAGGCGAAGTTGTCGGCACCCTGAAATTGGAACTGGATGGCAGGCTGCTTGGGCAGACAGATATACTGGTCAATCAGGATGTTGCAAGGGCGGGATTTTTTGTAAGGCTGTTCCGTTGGCTGTCAAGCCTTTTCGGAAAATAGGGCGCATTTATTCAACTTTCGCATTTCTGTTTAAATGCAACATCCCGGCCAAAATAAGCAATCCATACTCCATAGGTTGCCAGCATTGCAAAGGATATGGCCCGGGGACTTTTCACAACAAAAGCTGCAACAGAATTCAGTAAAACTGCAGCAAGAAGTATGACAAGCATTTTCTTAAGATAAGGCAGGACACGTCCTGTAGCCTTGTACAAATTTATATAAAAGATGTTCAGTACAGAAACAAAGGGAAGCCCAAGCATCAGAATCCATAAAACACTTAAGGATTCGGCATACAGGGGTAGAAAATGTGTTATTATGGGTTTTATTAAGAAATAGCAAAACGGAAATATTGAGGATAAAATAAAAACCGTTCTGTATATCTTTTTACGAACCGCCAGATTCCTTGCAGTCTTTGACATGTAGGAATAAAGCATATTCATGAAAGATACAATCATCATGAGAAATATATTCATTATTGAGACGGCGAAGGAATACCAGGCAAAGGTTATTTTGTCAAAGGCAAAAAAGATGAACCACCTGTCTATCGAAAATATCAACAAGGCCAGAGTGTCTGCACAAAGGGTATAAATTCCGGTTTTCATGACCTTGAAATGGCTTTTGGCATCAAATTTTAAAGGCTTTACATTCCTTGTTCCAAGAAGCAGCAAACCGGATAAAACAGCCGCCAGTAAAAAATGATTGATTATTTTCAATATGATGAACAAATCCGGATTTTGGCTTTTTAGCACCCATACCACGAGTATGGTGTCCAAAAATTCAAGTAAACATACAAAACCCTGAGCCCTGGCATAGCTTGCCAGCTCCCCGGGGGCTCTGAAATACAACCTGAAAAAATGAATTACCTGAAGTGGTAAAACAAAAAAGGTAAAAAAGGTAAAAGCCTTGTCTCTTATCACTGCTATTGAAAAGATGAGCAGCACTGTAAAGACCAAAAGCTGCAGTTTCAGCATAAAAAAATAGTATGCCTTAAGCTCCGCAGGGTCGATTTTATCCTTATCCTTTCCGCCATAAATAATATAAAGGCCGTCGGATAAACCCATGCTGAAAATTACCGCATACACCGTATACAACGAGAAGGCCTTAAAAACTGCAAAGCCTTCAATACTGAATACCTTGGGAAGAAAAAAACCGTTAATGATGCCAATCACAAGGGCAAAGGCATCAACAAAAAGCACCCCGAGAGCATTAGTCTTTTTAATTTTATTATAATAGCCCTCAATTTTCTGTAAAAAGCTCATACCATACCTGTATTCATTTTTCATGAATGTATATTTAAAGCTTGCCTTTGCAAAAACCTGAATAATTATACTAAGCAAGATTATAGGTTCTTATGCTTTCTCTTTTTGTACTCTGCTTGCTTTCATGCATCAGGTTTTTGCCGCGATTCTTCTTCACATACTTTTGTACAATTTCTGTCATCCTGTTATACTTTTCTTCCATGTCAGCAGCCAGTTTAAACTGAACTCTGGCACGGTCAAGGTTGTGATTTTCGTATCGCGTCTTAAAATAAACATCTCCGTTGATATAGTCGGTCAAAAACCTCATTCCAAGCTCAAGGGTTATCAATATGGCTGAAAAGGGAAGGTTTTCAATTTCAACGGGATTTAAGAAATCGTAGGTCATTTCAAGAAAGCCTCTTGTATATTCTTCAAACAAAACCATATCCAGGCTTACCTTTGAAAGGTCCTTTTCGTCCTCCTCGGCAGTATTTGCTCCGGAGCGGATTGAATCTCCGAAATCATAAAGGGAAGTGCCGGGCATCACAGTATCCAGGTCAATGACGCAAACTCCTTCCCCGCTTATATCATCAATCAGCACATTGTTGAACTTTGTATCGTTGTGCGTAACACGAAGGGGCAGCTCCCCGCTGTCAAGAAGGTCAACCAGCACAGGAAGTTTATTCTCCCTTTCCTTCACAAACTCAATTTCCTCTTTGACTTTTTCAACTCTGCCTGCGGCATCATTCTTTACAGAATCCAGGAAAAACTTGTATCGTTTTGGAGTATGGTGAAAATCCGGTATGGTAACATGAAGATTATGCGCCGGAAAATCACTGAGAAGCTTTTGAAATCTTCCGAAGGCTTTCCCCGCATTATAAACATGAAGCGGGTTTTCCGCCACCTGGTAAGTCCTTACCCCGTCAATATAATTATATGCGCGCCAATAGTTGCCGTTCTTGCACTTGTATATATATTTGCCGTCAAGTGTAGGTACAAAATTCAATGTTTCCCTTGCTGGGTTTCCGCCTTCCTTGATGACTTTCTTTCTTATATGCCTGGTAATCGCCATAACATTTTCCATAAGGTTGTTTGGCTCTTTAAATACATTGTGATTGATTCTCTGCAATATGTAAGTGTTTGTTTGACCGTTTTCGCCTTTAAAAGTAGTTATATACGTATCATTTATATTCCCGCATTTGAGACTTTCTCCCCGAATAAACTCCCCACTGAAAGCAAAATGGTTGATTACTCCCTCCAAAGCTGATTCCACGTTTCAGACCTCCGTATATCATTTATCGGCGAAACCCACTTTTATAACACCACCTGATTCTCTGAAACCACATGCCAATTATATAAGGAGTTTCCACCCGAAAGTGAATACAACTCATTTTCATTATATTCACTTTTGATTAATAATGCTTATATAAACTTGTACAACTCTGAGATACAAGCCCTTATCCCGGCAGCCAGGGTCATGGGCTTACGGCCAATTCTTTGTAGAAGCTGCCGTATACCTTCTGCCAAACCCAACCTGGCATGGCAAATGCCGGTGATTTTAGTCGATTTCTCTTTGCATGCCCAATAATTATACCTTGAAAAGAAGCAATTATCAATCCCGAAGTTTCACAGGCGTGCGTTAGTTTTGCCATTCATTTTGTTTCACCGGTGGGGGTACCGCAAAATTGTACCAATGATGTTTGGGTTGTTATTTGCCACACCCCGGTTATGCTGCCGGATTTTCACTTGTGTCCCGGACATATCCCGGGTTTTTCCCCCGCACCCTGTCACACCCTGGTTTTTATATGCCATGCCGCAGAATAATACTTGGGTTTTATATATTGCACCCCGTCATGCCCTCCGGGTTTTAAATTTCCTTATCATGCGTCCGGCCAATATATAAATTCCAATTCCGACACATGCTCCGGTACTGTCGATTAGTACATCCCTCATCTGGCCCCCTCTTCCCGGCACAAATATCTGGTGAATTTCATCCGACAAGGCATACAAAACACAAATGGAAAGTCCCAGGACCACACCTGCCATCCCGGTATACCCGCTTTGATAAAGGGCATTGACTGTAAGAAGCCCAAGCAGCAAATAAGAAAAAAAATGAGCGCTTTTCCTTACCATATGGTTTAAATCATCGACACTTATCTCCGACTGGGGTGCAACTTTCTTTACGGTTTCCACAATGACCTTGGTTATACCCTCGCTAAGAGTGCTGGACTCTTCAGCTGCCTGGGAAGACAGTTTGAAAATTACCCCCATCCACAAAAACACCAATAACCAGGACAAAAATTTATTTATTTGCATTAACAGATTCCCTTTCATTAAGAAAAAGCGATACTAAAAACTTTGCTTCTGCCTGTATCCCGTTCTTTAAAATATTGCCGCCAATTATAAAAGTGTCTTGTTCAAAGCATATACTGATTTCGATTGGTCCAGAAAAACTTCAATCCAAAGGATCGTTTACAGACACCGGTATTTAAACCTGCGACACAAAATATCATTTTTCTGCTTTTTCCCTTTTCCTTTACCATATTGTATCATAAATTCTAATATAATTTACAGGCTTTTATAAAGCAACATCCCTCTGAATATAATTATTTGCTCATATTAAATAGCATGATGTATAATAGATTTGTAAAAAACAAGGAGGAATGGTATATGGCTTTTATTGATATGAGATTGCACTCAAACACTTTGAAAAAAGCTGAGGAAGTATATATGGTCATGCCCGAAAATGCTGCCGGCAAAGTTCCTGTATTGTATCTTCTTCACGGGTTGTCCGACGATTGCAGTATCTGGATGAGGAGAACCTCAATAGAAAGGTATGTAAGGGAAATGGAACTGGCGGTTGTAATGCCCAATGGTGGAAGAAGCTTTTACACCGATATGCAAAACGGGGAAAATTATTTCACATACATAAAAGATGAGCTTCCCACCAAATTAAGCTCAATGTTCAATATTTCCCAAAAAAGAGAAGACACATACATAGCAGGGCTTTCCATGGGCGGATACGGCGCATTCAAGCTTGCCCTTTCAGACCCCGGAAAGTTCAGCCTTGCCGCAAGCCTGTCAGGTGCAGTGGATATTGTATCTATAAGCAACCGTTTCTCAGCGTACAACGAGGAAGGCAAGAGAGAGTTTGAGGTAATGTTTGGCGATATGAATAATCTCTCTGGAAGCAAGCATGATTTGTTTTACCTTCTGGAGAAAAATATAAATCAGGGAGTCCAGCTGCCTTACCTGTATCAATGCTGCGGGACAGAAGACTATTTATATCAGGATAATATCAAATTCAGAGACTTTGCCGTCTCAAAAGGTGTTCAACTGGATTATGAAGAAGGCCCCGGTGAACACAGCTGGGATTTCTGGGACAAATGGATTCAGAATGTGCTGGAAAGGATAAAAAAGCTTCACAAGTAAGGCTCCATGATCATTAAGAAAGCTTGAAAATTTAATATTGCAAATAAAATAGCCATGCAGGAAAGGTTTCTCTGCCTCTTGTATAAATAAAAAAATAATTTGTCAAAAATATTATAATTTATGCTAAGAAATTTGACCTGAAATAATATATATTTATCTTATATGATTATACTCTGTAAGTAAGCCCGGGCTTTTCACATAAATATATTCCGCATATAAAATTTGCCCTGACACCAAATATTATATGTGAAGGTCAACCAATATCCTTATGGATGTTAATCATATATTAAAATTAAAAGAGGGGAGATTTATCATGATCGATAAAAAGCTCGGATTTGGAATCATTGGTTGTGGTATGATAGCAAACTGGCACGCAGATGCCATCAAACAAATTGACCGTGCACAGCTTATCGGCGTTACAGACATTAATGATGCTGCAAGAGAAGCATTTTCAAAAAAATACGGAATTAAAAGCTTTGAGAGTATGGAAGCCCTCCTTGCAAGTCCGGAGGTAGATGTGGTATGTGTATGCACACCAAGCGGTTTGCATGCGCCAATTGCAATAAAGGTGGCTAATGCCGGCAAACATATCATCATAGAAAAACCTATGGCAATAACTACACAAGAGTGTGATGATATTATCAAGGCCTGTGAAACCAACAAAGTTAAAATGGCTGTCATTTCGCAGTTGAGATTCACAGATGCAATACAGAGGCTGAAAGATGCAGTTAACAAAAATCTTTTGGGCAGACTTATTATGGGCGATATATATATGAAGTACTACCGCTCGCCGGAATATTATAAATCAGGTGGTTGGAAAGGCACCAAAAAGATGGATGGCGGCGGTGCACTGATGAATCAGGGTATTCACGGTATTGATTTGCTGCAATATGTCATGGGCCCTGTCAAGACTGTCTTTGGACATGCAAAGACCTTATCCAGAAATATTGAAGTTGAAGACACCGCATCTGCATTGCTTGAGTTTGAAAATGGTGCTTTGGGTGTAATTCAGGGAACCACCTCTATTTATCCCGGCTATTCCAGAAGACTTGAAGTTAACGGAGACAAAGGCAGCATAATAGTCGAAGAAGATACCATTTTAAGTTGGGATATAGAAGGTCAGGAGCGGCCCAAGGATCTCAATATCGGACGTTCAGCCGCAGGCTCGGCCAGCAATCCGGCAGCTTTCAGTGTTGACGGGCACATAAAACAAATCAGCGATATGGTGGACGCTATAATTTACGACAGAAAACCTCTTGTGGACCAATATGAAGGTAAAAAACCTGTTGAAATAATACTGGCGATATATGAATCGTCACAAACCGGCAAGATTGTAAGACTGTAATATTTTGTATGTAGTTAATTCTGATTTTGTATGCAGTTAATTCGAACTTTGTATGCAATATATTCGGGCTTGGCATGTAATTATTTCGGGCTTGGGAAAAAAGTGGCTGTCCAAAAAGGGTTCGCAACCTGAAGGAAAACCCCTTCAAATTGAACAGAGTGGCTCAGTCGAGCCACCTTGCTATATTGGTCATTAATCCCCGGCCCGTTTAATTGTGTCAAATATTATTGCCAGATAAAATAAAAGGGGGCATACAAATGTTTTTGGGAAACATACTGGATGAAAAATCCGGCATCAGCGGATCGTATACATACAGGCAAAGAGGTACGGCAATACCTTCTTTCCCGGACCTTTTCCCGGATATAATCCAGGTAAAAAGCACTGATGATGTAAAACCTGAAGATTGTTATATTTCCTTCAAAGAAGGAAACCTGTTCAACAAAAGGACCATTGGATGGAAATGGCTGACTTTGCTCGACACAGGCGTTGACATTTTCATCAAACTTAGCAGCAGGTGTTTTATTGACAATATAAAAATCAAGCAGGGCGCAGGTTCCGCTGTCAAATCCGTCAGGGTTTTGAGCACCGGTGAAAATGGTGATCCTGGCGTAATAGGAAGGATCGATGCCGCAACTGACAGCATGCTTGCAGCAGAACAGCTTGAGATAAGCGTGGGAGTCTTTGCCCGGGATATTATAATCAGGCTGGATGCAAACTTCTCAGATATCATTATCGAAGATGTGAACATCCTTGGAGCTGTTTTTGATAAATATACACTATACCCCATGCCCGAATCAACCAGTATCGATGAAAGCTCCTTGATTGACATGGCAAATCTTGAACGTATAATCATAAGCTCATCTGCATCCTCCGACACCGTTTTTGCCGCAAATCTTTTAAAGGAAAAAATAATTGAAAATCACAACATTGAGCTTCCCGTGGAATCCTGCAGTAAAAATGTGAGGGCATCCGCCAACAGCATTTTTCTTGGCAAATCCGGTGAAATTGATATTATTGATTCGGCAATTACCGAGACCCCGGCGAAGGAAGGTTATATCATCAATTCAGATGCTTCCGCGGTTTACATTAAGGCATCAGACAGACTGGGGCTTGTATATGGTGTAGAAACACTGCTTTCACTGATGAATAACGGTCAGATACCGAAATGTACGATTAAAGACACCCCGTTTATGGAATTTCGTGGTGTGCATTTTGGCCTGCCTTCCCGGGAGGAAATACCTTTCTTTAAGAGACTGGTCCGGTATTGCCTGGCACCTATGCGCATAAATACGATTTTCCTGGAGTTTGCGGGAGGCATGCGCTTTGACAGGCACCCTAAAATCAGTGAAGCGTGGCTGGAAGGAAATAGAAAAGCCAGAGAAGGAAAATGGCCGCCTTTCCCTCACGGTCACATAGTTGCCAGCGGGACTATTCTTGAGAAGAGCGAAGTTGCCGAAATTGTTGAATACGCTCGTTCCTATGGTTTTGAGATAATCCCTGAGGTTCAGTCCCTGGGACATGTGCAATACATTACCGTGGCGTATCCTGAAGTGGCAGAGACTGAACCCTCCGATTATGACACGTCAAATGTGGACCTGAAAAAAGAGGACATGCCGCCAAGCAAGTTCTATAAAAACAGTTACTGCACGATGAATAACAAAATTTACTCAATTATTTTTGATCTAATAGATGAAATCGTTGAAGTCGTTCGTCCCACCAGGTATGTCCATATGGGCCACGACGAGGTTTACAATATCGGAACCTGTCCTGTATGCAGCAAACTGGACCCCGCCGAATTGTACGCCATGGATGTTAACAAGCTATACAACTACCTTAGGAGCAAGAATCTGGGCATGATGATATGGGGCGACATGCTGCAGGATTGTACCGAATATAAGACACCCCCGGCAATCACTAAGATTCCTAAGGATATAATATTGCTGGACTTTATCTGGTACTTCCATCCTGACAAGGATATCGAGGACCATTTATTGGACCATGGATTCAAGGTAATCATGGGAAACATGTACTCAAGCCATTATCCGCGTTTTGAGGCACGGGCCCGCAAGAAGGGCATCATCGGAGCGGAAGTTTCCGTATGGAAGCAGCTCACGGAGTACCACCTTGGTTTCGAAGGCAAAATTTATGATTTCGTGTATTCAGCCAATATGATGTGGTCCAGTGAATACAGAAGCGACCTTCGGCTTTGTTACGACCATATAATTTCAAAATTGATGCCGCATTTACGTTCCAGGCTGCATGGTGAAAAATATCCTTCCTTGAGCAAGACAAGAAAATGCATGCCTGTTTCACTGCCGGGAGCAGAAAATTGCCCGCCAATCCCCTGCGGACTTGCAACTGCTGTAAAGAAGCTGGGCAATACTGAATTGAAGGGTATACCTTTTGATCTTAACAACATTGTATCGGTCATATCAAAAGCCGCAGGTGGTGATAAATACTGCGAATGTGTAACCATACCGGTTAATCTCACATGCGACAGCCTGATTTTCCTGCATTCCACAGCTGAAAATGAAAAGAGGATTCCATGGCGCAATCCTGTTCAGGTTGGAGTGTATATTATTGAGTACCGGGATGGAACAATATTGGAAGTTCCCGTTGAATACGGTGGAAATGCCGGTGTTTGGAACAGACGGTATGCTGCGCCCATGAAGCATGGATTTTACAGGCATCAGGGTTATGTAGCCACATACCTGTCAGATGCATATATTCAGTCAAAAACACAGGACGGGAAAGATATAACTGTATATGGATATGAATGGATTAATCCAGACAAAGATAAGGAAATTTCAAAGATTACTCTTAAAGCAAGCGGAAACAGCGATTCACAGGTTATACTCTTTGCAATAACGGGTATCCGTGAATAGGGACCAGGGGGACGGTTCCGGTGGGGACCGGAAGAACCGTACCCAAGACAGGGGACGGTTCTGTGTCTCATATGACAGGGGAACCGGAAGAACCGTCTCCCCGGTCCCAGGAAGCGACTAATAGAACATCCATGACATTTGCCATCACAGGTGAAAGCATGAAAACAATCAGCGGAGAGGGAATCTGTTTTCACATTAACCGTCCCTTGTCCGATCGCGTAGCAAGACACAGAACCGTCACCTGTCTTGCCTGTCCCGGCCAGATGCGTGGTAAGACACAGAACCGTCCCCTGTCCCACCCCTGTCCCACGCAGTTATACGGGAAAAAAACCAGGGGAACCATACCCTGGTTGCATGATGATTAATAAGAAAGGAGTTTTATTTTATGTCTTGGGCAGAAAAAGTTTTTTCTTCTCTTACACTTGAAGAAAAAGTAGGTCAGGTAATTATCAACCGGGGATTAAACTATCCGGAGTCTATGGAGGAGCTCCTGAAGGAAGGCAAGCTTGGCGGAGTCGGCGCGGTTGTGCTGCGAAAAGTTTGCAGAAACAATCCCAGGGGCTTGGTAGATTACGTGAACAAAATTATTGAAATATCAAAAATACCTCCCTTCCTGTATATTGATGCAGAGCAGGGGGTATCCGACATGTTTGGCAAGGTTGGCACCACGTTCCCCAATCAAATGGCAATAGCCGCAACCCACAATCCTCAAATGGCATACGATGCAGCTTACGCCATTTCCAGTGAAGCAAACATGCTTGGCTTTAACATAAGCTGCAACCCGGTGCTGGATGTAAACTCCAATCCCAATAATCCCATAATCGGTGTAAGGGCATTTGGAGACAATGTAGATTTCGTTATAGATTTCGGAAGGCAATATGTAAAGGGTATGCAGGATGCCAAAATAATCCCTACCGGTAAACATTTTCCCGGTCACGGGGATACTTCTACCGACTCTCACATATCAATGCCGGTAGTTGACCACCCCCGGGAATATCTTGACAATGTGGAGTTAAAACCCTTCAGAGTACTTATGGCAGAGGGCATGAAGGGCATAATGACCGCCCATATCTATTTCCCGGCCCTTCAGGAAGGTGAGGAGCCAGGAACCCCGGCAACCTTGTCCAGAAAGATAATGACCGGCCTCGTTAAAGAAGAATGGAAATATGAAGGCCTTGTCATTACTGACAGTCTAACAATGAAAGCAATAAAAGACAGGTTTGGCATCGGCAAAGCAGCAGTGCTTGCATTAAAGGCAGGCAATGATATGATCCTGCAGGATTACGATTCAGATCCCAAAATCACCTTTGAGGCATTGCTGGAGGCTGTAAAATCAGGAGAAATAGATATGGAACAACTGGACAACTCAGTTATGAAAATACTGAAGTTCAAAGAATGGTGCGGTGTTCACACCCGTCAGAAGATTACCTATGAGACTGCTGAAATGCTGACCTCCATGACGAAAAACATCGAGACTTCAAAGAAGATTGCAGAAAGTTCCGTAACGGTGGTTGAAAACGGTAAACTCCCACTGTCGGGCAGTGCCGGAGGGAAAAAGGTTCTTGTAGTAGCCACAACAAGTGATCCGGGACTCTCGGAAGCCAAGGACATGGCAGTTTTATTAACCGAAAAGTATTACTATTTCTACAATTCAATAAAAAGACATGCACCTGATGCCAAACTTTTCACTGTATATGAGAATCCAACAAAGGAACAGATTGAAAAGTTGTCTGAAATTTCCGGCAATTACGATGAAATAATCTTTATAACCTTCGTAAGAATTTTAAGCTATAAAGAAGGCAGCGGAACCGTTCCCCAGTCCCAGGTGGACCTTCTGAACATGCTGAACGGAAGCGGCCGTTCAATTTCCACTGTCGTTGCAGGAAATCCTTATGTCATCGACAAGCTTCCCAAAACCGATAATATTCTCTGCACATACTGTGAATGTATTTACTCCCTGGATGCCGCGGCAGATATACTGTTTGGAAAGCTGTCACCCAAAGGAAAACTTCCTGTAAGCATAAATGAAAAATACAAGTTCGGTCACGGACTTTGCTAAAGCAGTTTTATAACCAGTGGGACAGGTACCTGTCCCACTTTTTTTATATATAGCAGTACTGAGTCTCCTGCCTCTGTTAATGTAGGAGTTATCCATAAGCATGTTTTCCTGGCTTATACAGGTACACAATATGATTATATCTACAAGAAAGTTTAAAAAATGATACCTGTAACTTGCTTAGATAAGTTGAAAAATGATAAGCTTGACTGTATAAGGTTATATCGATTATTTTGTATTGCGGGGGCTTGGAAAGTGGTAATAAAGTTAGATCCCAGGGACAATGTTGCTGTTGCATTGCAGCATATTAAAGAACGTCAAATCATCAATATTGATAATGCATCATTAGTTGCTAAAGAGCCAATTGCGGCAGCCCATAAGGTTGCAGTCAGATTTATCAAAAAGGGCGGGGAAGTCATAAAGTATGGAGCAAAGATTGGAATAGCCCTTGAAGACATAGAACCCGGGCAGTGGGTTCATACGCACAACATTGCTTCTGCACTGAATGAAAAAGAAGAATATGTGTATGCTCCAAATTTTGAAAAAGAATTGTTTCAAAATATTGAAAAAGAAACATTATTCTTTAACGGCTTTAAAAGGAACAATGGGCTTGCCGGAGTAAGAAATGAAATCTGGGTTATACCTACAGTTGCATGTGTGAACGCAATAGCACGCACCATTGCGCAAAAAGCCGCAAATAGTTTAAGAGTTGAAGGTATTGATGGTTATTTTGCTTTTACCCATCCATATGGTTGTTCACAATTAGGAAGCGACCATCACCAGACTCAAAGAATACTGGCTGGATTGGTTGACAATCCAAATGCCGGCGGGGTACTTGTTATAGGTCTTGGTTGCGAAAATAATAATATCAATGAGTTTAAAAAGGTGCTGGGGGCATGGGATTCTGATAGAATTCGTTTTTTAACTGCGCAGGATTCAGCTGATGAAGTGCAGGATGGAGTTTATCTTATAAGAGAATTGGCAGAGTATGCGTCCTCGTTCAAACGAGAACCAATACCCCTCTCAAATCTTAAAATAGGCATGAAATGTGGAGGGTCAGATGCCTTTTCCGGAATTACCGCCAACCCTCTTGCAGGAAAAATATCTGAAGCTATTGTTGCACTTGGTGGTACATGCGTATTAACAGAAGTACCCGAAATGTTTGGGGCAGAAAGAATTCTTATGAACCGCGCCAAGGATAAACAGGTTTTTGACCGGATAGCAGGTATGATAAATGGCTTTAAAGATTATTATATAAAGAACAATCAGCCAATATATGAAAATCCATCGCCTGGCAACAAAGCGGGAGGAATAAGCACGTTGGAAGAAAAGTCGTTGGGTTGCATTCAAAAGGGCGGAAATTGCATTATTACAGACGTTTTGGATTATGGTGACAAATTAAGAAGTAAAGGACTGAATTTATTGGAAGGCCCAGGAAATGATCTTGTGTCAATTACCGCTCTTGCAGCATCAGGCTGCCAGATAATTCTGTTCACAACAGGACGCGGAAATCCGCTGGGAACCTGTGTTCCAACTGTTAAAATATCTTCTAATACAGAGCTATATATGAAAAAGAGCATGTGGATTGATTTTGATGCAGGTAGGCTCTTAACAGGGCATGACATGGATGTGATGGCAAAGGAACTGTTTCAGTTAATTGTGAAGGTTGCTTCGGGGGAATGTTATACCATGAATGAGGTGAGTGACTCACGGGAAATTGGAATTTTAAAAAACGGTGTAACATTATAGACCTGTTTAAATGCCTGTTAAGAAAAGCTGATTGTTCATCCAATAGCAAGCTGATTGTTCATCCAATAGCTGCGTCTGAACAGTAACAAAAATCCTTATAAAACAGAAAACGGGACAAGGTACCTGCCCGTTGTCCCGCTGCTATGCATTCTTATTTGTTCTGCAGTTTATACAGTATCTTAAATCCTTCTTTTTCAATTTCTTTTTCAATTTCCCCAGTGTTCAGCGTATTCAGCCCGATAACAACGGCGCTTTTCCCGCTTTGTCCATGGTATACTGCCACATGGTTGATGTTGGCGCCGAATTTGCTTATGATGCTGGTAAGATGTGACATGATTCCCGGCTCATCCAATGCTTCAATGGTAAGCCTTGTACCATAATCCCTGAATCCCAGAAGTTCAATAAAGGAATCAAATATATCGCTTTCGGTAATAATACCGACCAGTTTGCCATTGTCAACCACCGGTAAAAATCCGATTTTATTATCTCTCATCAGTGTTGCAGCTTCTTCCAGCAATGCGTTTGAAGAAATTGTAACCGGGTTCTTGGTCATGATACGCCCTACTTTTGTCTTTGACAACAGGTATGTGATTTCCCCTATGCTGAAGGTTGTTGCCTGTGATGGGGATGCTCGCAGGACATCTTCCTTTGTAACAATTCCTACAAGCTTTCCGTCTTTAACTACCGGGAGGCGCCTGATGCCGTGCCTGGTCATTATTTCATGGGCATCAGGAATTGTTTGATCAGGTGACACTGTAAAGGGATTTGTTGTCATCTTGTTCTTTACAAACATTACACTCAACCTCCTAAATATGCTTTTTTAACTTCATCACTCTGCATTAACTCAGATCCTGTCCCGGAAAGGACTATTGATCCTGTTTCCATTACGTAGGCGTAATCTGCAACCTGCAATGCCATGCGGGCATTCTGCTCAACCAGCAGGATTGTAGTCCCCGCCTTGTTTATATTTTTAATTATATCAAAAATTTCCTGTACCAGCAATGGCGCAAGGCCCATGGAAGGCTCGTCAAGAAACAGTATTTTGGGGCGGCTCATAAGAGCCCGGCCTATTGCAAGCATCTGCTGTTCGCCACCGGACAAAGTACCGGCAGCCTGTTTCCTTCTGGCTTTAAGAATCGGGAAATGGTTGAAGACCATTTCAAAATCCTGTGCAATTCCGGCTTTATCCTTCCGGAGGTAGGCACCCAGTTCGAGATTTTCCTGGACAGTCATTGAAGAAAAAACACGGCGTCCTTCAGGAACGTGCGATATCCCCATTTCAACCCTTTTTATGGCAGAGGCCCTTGTAATATCTTCTCCATTCAACAGGATTTGTCCCGAGGTTGGCTTTTTAAGGCCGGAGATGGTTCTAAGGGTCGTTGTTTTTCCGGCACCGTTTGCACCTAACAAAGTGACAATACCCCCGTCCTCAACTTTAAGGGAAATTCCTTTAACCGCATGAATTACACCAAAATGCACATTCAAATTATTTATCTCAAGCATCGCTTACATCCTCTCCCAAATAAGCTTCTATAACCCGCTTGTTGGACTTGATCAATTCCGGTGTTTCATTGGCAATCACCATGCCATAATCCAGAACGTAAATACGCTCACATATCTTCATAACAAGGGACATATCATGTTCAATAAGCAAAATAGTCAGTTTAAATTTCTCCCTGATCCAACATATAAGATCCGACAACATTGCTGTTTCGGCAGGGTTCATGCCTGCAGCGGGCTCATCAAGAAGCAGAATTGAAGGATTGGTGGCAAGAGCCCTGGCAATCTCAAGGCAGCGTTGCTCACCGTAAGGAAGGTTTCGGGCAAATTCATCTTTTTTATGATCCAGCTTCATGATGCTTAGAAGTTCCATGCTTGCATCGTAAAGCTTCCTTTCCTCTCTTATATAGGAGGGCAGGTGAAAAAACGAAGAAACCAGCCCGTATTTCACATTTTTATGCATGGCAATCCGCACATTATCAAGGACCGATAAATCCTTGAACAACCGAATGTTCTGGAATGTCCTGGCCAGGCCTTCCTTGCATATGATATCCGGCTTAAGCCCCTGCAAATGTTTTTCTTTCCCGTTCTTGTACAGAATTATTTCACCCTTTGTCGGCGGATAAAATCCTGTCAAAAGGTTAAAGACCGTTGTCTTTCCGGCTCCGTTAGGTCCGATTAAGCCTACAAGCTCACCCTCTTCAAGCTCAATATCCACATTATGAACTGCCATAAGCCCGCCAAAAGATTTTGTCAACTTCTCAACTTTCAGTATAGGCACAACCTAGACCTCCTTTTTACTGGAAAACATGTTCCCAAGTTTATTAAACATTCCGATTGTAATTTCTTTCGAGCCCATCAAACCCTGTGGACGGAAAATCATAATTGCAACCAAAAGTACAGCATATAAAATCATCCGGATTTCAGAGAAAGCCTGCAGGAAGGTTGACATAATCGCCAGCAGCACTGCTGCCAGAACAGATCCGGTAATACTGCCAAGCCCGCCAAATACTACTATTACCAATATGTCGATGGATTTTAAAAATCCAAACAAGTCAGGTTTTATAACATAAAAATACGAAGAATACATAGCTCCGGCAATACCTGCACAGAAGGCACCGAAGGTGAAAGCCATAACCTTATACCTGGTAGTGTTGATTCCCATGGCGGATGATGCAATTTCATCTTCCCGTATGGAAATGCAGGCACGCCCGTGGGAAGAATTCAAAAAGTTCGCAATAACCCAGACAACTCCTGCAGTGAAAACAAACAGCCATATCCAGTTGACAAACTGGGGAATGTCGCTCAGACCTGCGGCACCGTTGGTAATTACGTCAAGATTTACAAAAACCACGCGAATTATTTCGGACATGCCCAGGGTTGCAATTGCAAGGTAGTCCCCCTGCAGACGAAGTGTCGGAAGACCAACCAGGAAGCCTACAAGAGCTGCCAGCAAGGCACCCAGAAAGACTCCCAGGATAAAACTCCATAGTGTTCCATATCTCATGGTAATTATGGCGCAGGTATATGCTCCGATAGACATAAAACCGGCATGCCCCAGGGAGAATTGTCCGGTAAACCCGGTTATAAGATTCAGGCTCACAGCCAGGATAATGTTTATACAAATAGTGGCCAGAGTAATCTGCAGGTAGGAGTTTATAACATTCACCGATATAAGAACCTGTACCACAGTAAAGGCAAGGGCCAAAGAAATAATTCTGATTATGATATTCGGATTTATTAGTGTTTTCAGCCTGTTTCTCATTTTACACCTTCTCTCTAACGTTCCTGCCAAACAATCCTGAAGGTTTTACTATCAGAATCAATATAAGAATGGCAAACACAATGGCATCCCTATACATTGAATTCAAATACCCTGAAACAAAAACTTCAACGACTCCGATAACATAACCTCCCACCATGGCCCCCGGAATTATTCCGATTCCTCCGAAAACAGCCGCAATAAACGCTTTAAGCCCAGGCATAACACCCATAAGCGGGTTTATTGAATTATAGTACAAGCCAACCAGAATCCCCGCAGCACCTGCCAGGGCAGACCCTATGGCAAATGTGAAAGAAATGGTGGTATCTACGTTTATCCCCATAAGCTCGGCTGCATCCCTGTCAAGAGAAACGGCCCTCATTGCCTTCCCCACTCTTGTCTTTTTAACAATAAACTGCAGCAAAACCATCAAAATTATTGTTATTATTACAATCAAAACCTGCTGCATCGTAATTACCAGACCTTTGATATGGAACTTTTGCGCCATCAGTCCTGTCATGGGCGGGTAAGTCCTTACACCGGCTTTCATGAAAAACATGGTTCCGTATTCTATGAGCAATGATACACCGATTGCCGTTATCAACACTGCAATCCTTGTAGCATTCCTCAAAGGTTTATATGCAATTTTCTCTATGGCAACACCCAATATGGTGGAACAAACCATGGCAATCAGCAGTGACGGCAGCACGTCAAGCTTAAGGGTTGTCATACAGAAATAGCCTATGTAAGCGCCAAACATATAGACATCGCCATGGGCAAAATTAATGAGTTTAATGATTCCATAAACCATGGTGTAACCCAGAGCTATCAGTGCATATATGCTCCCAAGGGAAATTCCGTTTACAACTTGCTGCATAAACTGTTCCAAAACTAACTACCCTCTTTCAATCTCTTATATAAGAGTTGCATTGATATAAACTATTATTGCATAACATGGCATAAACCTCAACCAAATATTTTGCCAAATATGCATAAGTGAGGGCAATATCTACCCTCACTTATAATGTAAATTACTGCATATGCATTAATTTTTTGTATAACTTATGAAGCGTCCATTTTCCACCGGTACGCATCTTTAGTCGGAAACCCTTTCACTGCTTACCTGCTGGCCGTTTTCAAGCTTGATAACAACAATGGCTTTTATAGTATTATGATTTTCATCAATGCTGAATGAGCCTGTTACGCCAGAGAAGCTTGTGGTATTCTCAAGGGCATCCTTGACAGCCTCTCCTGTCAGTTTATCAGCACGGCTTATTCCGTCTGCAATGAATTTTGCAAGGTCATATCCCAGTGCATTGAATGCATCAGGTTCCTTGTTGTATTTTGCCTTGAAGTTTTTAATAAAATCAACAACCACAGGATCCTGGTCCAATGAAGAATAGTGGTTGGAGAAGTAAATATCATTCAGTGCGCTTGCACCGGCAAGCTCTACGAGGGTAGGAGAATCAAATCCGTCGGCTCCAAGGACCGGAACATTGATTCCGAGGTCACGGGCTTGTCTGATAATAGGTCCTGCTTCCTCATAATAACCAGGTATAAATATTACATCAAAATCCATTCCTTTAATCTTGGTAAGTATGGCATTAAAATCAGTATCGCCTTTAACGTATGCTTCTTCGGCTACAATACTTCCACCGCCTGCTGTAAATGTCTTTTTAAAGTTTTCAGCAAGGCCTTTTCCGTAATCACTGGAAGTGTCGGCAATTATTACAGCCTTTTTCTTTGAAAGGTTTTTGAGGGCATAATTTGCCATTGCTGTTCCCTGGTAGGAATCGTTGAAGCAAATACGGAATGCGTACTCTTTTACACCTTTGCTGTCAACAGTAACATCGTCTCCAGTTGTGGAACCGGAAGCTACAGGAACCTTATGCTGGGTTGCCACAGGAATTGTTGCTTTAAAAGCTCCGGTTGTAGCCGGTCCAAGAATTGCAATAACCTTGTCCTGGGTTATTAGCTTGGTAGCCAGAGATGTTGCTTCAGCAGGGTCGGATTTGTTGTCGTATTTGACAGCCTGGATTTTTTTGCCGTTTATCCCACCGGCTTTGTTTATTTCTTCAATGGCCAGTTCAATACCTTCTACAGAACTTTGACCGTAGCTGGCAACATTGCCGGTCAACTCATAGTTGATGCCTATTTTAATAACATCTTCTGCAGGTTTCCCTGAACAGCCTGAAAGAAATGTCACAGCTATTAATACAACAAGTATGAGACTAAAAAATTTTTTCATTTTCCCTTCTCCTTTACATAATATTGAATGAAAATTAAATTATAATCAAGTTAATCTTACTCAATCAAATAATACATATATTATTAGTGTTGGGTAACAATTTTATAATTTGAGTCTAACGGCCCTGTATCACTTTAACATGTTAAATCGGTGCAATTAATTTCTAACTATTTTATACCCTCCTTTGGCTTTTGTCAATTACTTTTTAAAGCTTTGGCGGTGTATTTGGGCATTAAGCATCAGGCATGCATCTTAAAAATAATTTCACCCTATTTACAAAGCAGAAACATAATTTATTTCCCGGCATTGTAAATAGGGTGATAACATTAATGGTTTTTATCTGTCCGGCATATTCAGGTCAGTTTGCAGTCAATGCGCCATACAAAACACGCTCGAGGTTTGTACTATTTGTCGTGCGGTACCATTCTTCCGTGTCACCGGATTTCATGCATATGTGGGTTTAGGAAAATGTATAACCTATCCAACAGTTTCAGGTTAAAAGAAAAAACTTGCGAAGCTGTTAATCCCGCAAGTTTTTTGTTAAGGTAAGGGAACTGATACGCCTTTGTGCTGTTTGCAAATCATTATCACTTCATCAATAGCCAAGATAAACCTTCATCCCAGCGGCTAAAGCCGTGGACTTTCTGCTAAGCTCTTGTAATGTTGCATAGCCTAAGCCGGCAATTTGACTTTCCCGTCAATCACCATCCTGCCGCAGCACGGAAGAACCTTCTTCAAATGACTTTTTCCTTCTCCTGACACATTCTGTCAGCAAGTATTCTATTTGCCCGTTCAGGGACCGAAAATCATCCTCTGCCCACTTTACAAGCTCCTTCCACAAAGAAGGGGACAATCTGAGCAGAACCTGCTTTTTCTCATTATCCTTGCTTACCATTTAAATCATCCTAAACCTTTTCACTAATAAATAGTTCCGCTGTTGACAACAGGCTGTGCATCCCTGTTCCCGCAAAGAACAACCAGAAGATTGCTTACCATGGCCGCTTTGCGTTCTTCATCCAGCTGCACTATTTCGTTTTCGCTAAGCTTGTCAAGTGCCATTTGAACCATGCCAACTGCTCCTTCAACAATCATCTGCCTTGCATCAATGATGGCTGAAGCCTGCTGCCTCTGCAGCATAACGGCGGCAATTTCAGGAGCATAGGCAAGATGTGTGATTCTTGCTTCAATTATTTCAAGACCTGCAATTTCAACTCTTTTCTGAAGTTCTTCCTTTATTTTTTCCGCCACTTCAACACTGCTGCCTCTGAGGGATTTTTCATTATCCTTGTCCGGGGAATCAGAGACATCATACGGGTACAATCTCACAGTGTTTCTAAGGGCTGCATCACATTGAATGGACAGGTATTCCGTGTAATTGTCCACGTTGAATACAGCCTTTGCGGTATTTACAATTCTCCATACTACCACTACCCCGATTATAATCGGATTTCCCAATTGGTCATTTATCTTCTGCTTGTCATTGTTAAGGGTCATTACTTTCAGGGAAATCTTCCGCTTCCGCAAATTTACTGTGTTTATTGTCTGGGGGGTGGCTTTTACAGCAGCTACCGCTATATCAGCAGTTATAGAACCTGAAGTGGTCTGCTCGGCTCCGGGATTCAATGAGACAACAAAGGGATTTACAAAATAGAATCCTTCTTTTCTCAAGGTACCATAATACTTACCGAAAAGAGTAAACACCATGGCTTCATTGGGCTTTATCACCTTCAATCCTGCAAACAGGATAGGTCCGATAATAATCAGATACAGCAAACTTGCAATAATAAGCACTATTCCCTGCACACTGCCTGGGTTCGCATCCAGCATGACAATACTGTATATAAACCCAACTGTTGAAGCTATCATAAGCAAGATATTAAATATGAGCATGAACATCCCGTTGAATGCCTTTACAGGGATTTCTTCATAAATGAATTGTTTCTTTTCATAGCCATTTTGTGATGACATATTGGAATGCCCCCTTTTATCAATACTATTTTATGATGATATTATTTTGATATCATTTTTATATTATTACAATATTTATCAGTTGTCAAGGGGGTAACCTGGTAAATTATATTTATTCAATCATGCCGTTAGCATAAGTAACGTAGCGGCCAGAAGGAAAGTAATGTATGCTGGGAAATAACAAAAAAACAATGCATGCATGGAAATAACGCGTTAACTCTCCAGGCTCCGCAGTAGGCGATGGCGAGGAGAAGCAATGTATGCAGGGCAATAACAATTGGCTTTATTTTGTTAGAAAACCAGGTGAGCTGAAGGCAAAAATGCGTGAAAAAAACAGGATGTTTTTTTAGCTTTTTCGAGCCATGGAGGGCGAGTAAAAAGCGGTAGCATTTTTGTCTTCAGCGAACCGCTGGTTTTCTCAAAATAAGAGCCTTGTTATTGCCCTGCATACATTGCTTTCCAGACATCAGCCCCTTGTCTGAACTAATAAGCTCTTTTTTGTTCAACACACCTGAACAGCAACCCCTTTTATTTCATTTTGAAAAAAAATAAAATTTTTGCTATTGACACAGCAACTTTTTTGATATATCATTTCTTACAATCACATTTTTAAATATTGAAACCGTTGATTGAGAGTAGTAGCATAAACCACTTTATCCAAAGAGAGCCGCCGGTGGTGGGAATGCGGTGATAAAGCTTATTGCGAATGGACTCATGAGGGTGATGCAGAAATTTATTAAAGTATGCTAACCGGGAACTTTACCCGTTATCAATAAAGCATGTATGATCGTACATGAAACGAGTGGCATTTTAATGCAAATTAGGTGGTACCGCAGAGATTTATAGTCTTTGTCCTTTTACGGGCAAAGACTTTTTTGTTTTGATTGCTAAAAATATAATCATAAATTTAAATTTTGTATTGGAAAGGAGGAAAGGCGTTATATCTCATGGCCGGAAAAGCCATGGGGAACACGTCGAAAGTCATGAAAAAAATACCTTATAAAATTTATTTAACCGAGGAGGAAATGCCAAAGTACTGGTATAACCTGAAGGCTGTCATGAAGGAGCTTCCCGACCCGATGATTCATCCGGCCACATTAAAGCCTTGCACATCCGAAGATCTGGCACCAATATTTTGCCGTGAGTTAATTGAGCAGGAGCTTAACACCACTGACCAGTATATTGAAATACCTCAGGAATTGCTTGATTTCTACAAAATGTTCCGTCCTTCTCCCCTTGTTCGGGCTTACTGCCTGGAAAAACTGCTGGATACGCCTGCGGAAATATACTACAAATTTGAAGGCACAAACACTTCAGGCTCTCATAAGCTCAACTCGGCCGCCGCACAGGCATATTATGCAAAAAAGCAGGGGATTATCCACCTTACAACGGAAACCGGGGCAGGCCAGTGGGGAACAGCAATGGCCATGGCATGTGCATACTACGGCATTGATCTTACAGTATACATGGTTAAGGTTTCTGCACAGCAAAAGCCTTACAGAAAGGCAGTAATTGAAACCTATGGAGGCAAAGTGATTCCGTCACCCTCCGACACTACTGAAGCCGGAAGAAAAATACTTGCCAGGGACCCCTCTACAACCGGTTCATTAGGATGCGCTATTTCAGAAGCCATTGAAGTAGCATTAAAATCAAACAATTGCAGGTATGTACTGGGAAGTGTGCTGGACCATGTTCTTCTGCATCAGACAATAATCGGACAGGAAACCAAAACAGCCTGTGAAAAATATGACATCAAGCCGGACATCATAATCGGCTGTACCGGCGGAGGATCAAACTATGGCGGTCTGATTGCACCCTTCATGGGGGATAAAATTGCCGGCAAAAATGATATTAGGTTTATTGGAGTTGAACCCGCTTCGTGCCCGTCCCTGACCAGAGGAAAATATGCATATGATTTCGGTGATACAGGGCAAACAACACCGCTTCTTAAAATGTATACTTTAGGCTCAGGGTTTATACCGTCACCAAACCATGCAGGCGGACTTAGATATCATGGCATGAGCCCGATTGTATCAAAGCTTTATCATGACGGATACATGGAAGCTCGTTCAGTTGAGCAAAGCAAGGTTTTTGAAGCTGCAACCGCATTTGCCCGCTCAGAAGGCATCTTGCCTGCTCCCGAATCTTCACATGCATTAAGAGTTGCCATGGATGAAGCCATACTGTGCAGGGAAAAGGGAGAAAAGAAAACCATAATATTTGGTCTGTCAGGTACGGGTTACTTTGATTTATCTGCATATGTAAACTACAACAGCGGCACAATGACCGATTATATACCCTCTGATGAAGACCTTGAAAAAGGATTTGCATCTATACCCAAAGTATAATGCTTTTTGGCAAAGCACACTGGATATATCAGGCATGAGGAAGTCTTCAAGCTGACTTATAAGGTTTTGCCAAAAGATCAGCACCTGCGGTTAAGATGGTACTGTCTGAAAAGGTTTTTTGTGAAAAGTAACCTATTCTTCTATGGAATGGTGGGGCTGCCCAAAAAGTTTTCACCCGAAGGGCAGCCACATCAATCTGTACAAAAAGATGGCTGTAATTCTTCCGGGATGACAGCCATCTTTTCTATATTGCATATGGATGCTTTTGCTTACAAAAGCTCAATTATCAACGCAATATTTCTTATAATGTGGTAGGGGTCCTTAACCGGCAGGGCTACAACTTTCTCAACAGGTGTACCGTTCCTTTCCCTGATTTGTATCCACTCGCCGATTTCCCTGTCCGGGTTGGGAAACGTGGAAAAAGTATAGTCAAACACTTTACAGTACATGTCATAAAATTTTATGTCCCCGGTCTCCTTGTAGCAGAGGAGTGTAGTGTACAATGCTTCGGAATGCACCCACCACAATTTATTATCCCAATCATTTCTAAGCTGTCTGACTGCAGGCTCATTTTCCAGTCCCCCGGTATTACCCTTTGGAGGGCCGCCTTCAACATCCAGGTAGTGGAAAATCCCGTCAAATTCATTATCCCAGCCAAATTTAAACGTGCTTTCCACAATAACGGCAGCTTTCTTTTTGTACCAGTCCTTCTTAAAAATCCGGCCTGCAGTAATCACAAACCACATATCTTCGATGGTATGTCCCGGGTTGATGCATCTACCCAATATATTGTCACACAAAGTATTATCCTCCCGGATTGTCTCCCGGATCAGGTTGTTTTCATCAACGAAATTATTCAGTATATCATCAGCGAAATACTCTATTCTCTTTTCCAGGTACTGCATATGAGAGGGCTCAAACACTTTTGCAGCTTCATGCAGCTCCTCGCTCAGGTTAAGAAGTATCATGGGGATACTGTGTGTTTTATAACCTTTGGGTGTGGGATATGGCTCCATATGAAATTTGTTTTCCATGACTCTTGCATGTATTGAATCATATAACTTCCTTGCGAAGTGGTAAGCCTTTTCCGCTGATGCAGCCAGGGCATATTTGGCCAGCCCTGCTGTAACAAAACAATCTGCAAATATGCTGGTATCATATATTTTCTGTCCCGGCGGCAGCTTGGGTTTACCGTTCTCATCCAAAAGAAACGCACAGTTTCCGTTATCCAACAGGCAATTCTCCATTAAAAAGTCTGCGCCAAGTTTGGCAATTTTCAAAAAGTTCTTTCTCTCTTCATCATTAAATGTATTTGTTGACAAGGAAGCAAGCTTTGAAAAAATCCATACGAATCTTCCCTGGGACCATGTGTATTTATCCTTGCTGACAAGGTTCCTTCCGGTATTGTCGTAGCAATTAAAATATCCTCCCTTTTTATAATCAACAGAGCTCCTCAGCCAAAAAGGAAGAATATCGTTTTTCAAGTGATGCTCATAGAAGCTTTTCATATTTTCCATAGTTATGTTTTTATGCATTTTATCACTTCCTGTTTTTCAAAGATAAAAATTCCTTTGTCGACTAAGCATAAACAGTGACTTAAATTTTCTCAAAATTGTTTACTGACCGTAAGTGTTTTTGTATCACCAGGCATGGGCAATGACCACAAAATCACACTACCCTTCCTCACCTGAACATGATAAGCAACCCCAACGCAAACATTAAAATGCAAACTGCCTTGCCAAGTATTTTTTTGTCGAGCTTCATGAATAGTTTAAGACCTGCAAAACATCCCAGGGCTGACCCCAGCAACCCCGCAGCAGCATATTCCAATACCTGCCTGTCAACATTGCCGTAGCTTAGATGTGATATGAAAACACTGACTGCCTTGGAAGCATAAATAAATTCCAGGCTGGCCTTGTAGGTTAACGTTTTATCTGCCGCATGCAAAAAATAAATAACCAGGGGAGGTCCTCCAATATTGAACATACCGCTCATTATCCCGCTTGTTAAACCTGCAATGACGCCGTTTTTAAAATTGGCCTTCACCCTGAAACGGTTTTTCCCGTTGATAAAAGCAAATACAGCAAAAAGGATGATAACACCGCCAAGCATCTTCCTTAAAATGTTTTCATCTGCTATCAGCAGGAGGTATACCCCCACAGGAGCACATAAAATTGAAGTCACCAATGGAACGGCAACCATTTTGAAATCAATGTTTTTTCTTAACTTGAAAACTATGTATCCTCCCATAAAGATTGTCTGAATGGGCACAACTACTGCTGCCACCTTTAACGGCATAATCAGAGGCAGAAACGCCATTACGAATATTGAATATCCGAAGCCGCTTATTCCCTGTATCAGACTACCCCCAAGGCATATCAGAAAAACCAGAATATACTTTATCATCTTATCATCCCATATATCATTTATAGTTTTGACGTAAAATTTTTATCTTTTCTATATTACTTCTTATATGAAACAATTTCAATCCTGCCGGTGAAAATATTCACTGCTTATGCTATAAAAAGGTGCTTTGCAGATGCAATATAAATGAAAGGTGCGATGTAAATGATAGAGTGGTGTAAATAAAAAGTGCCAGGATACCGGCACTTTACAAACAATACTCAGCAATAATAAGAACTCATATCACAACTAGCCATTTTGTGCATATTGGCCGCTTATTCGCAATCCTTGGCCAACATTGTAATCCTGCCTAAAATAATATCCTCCACTTCATCCACAAATTGCCCTGGCAATCCCGCAGAAATAAATGACTGGCTTTCATAACCGCCACCGGCTATTACTTTTTGGGTTGGTATATAACATTTTACGCTGTTTGAGTATCCGAGAACTATGACATTCTTATCCCTGAAGACCTTCTTTATGTCCTTGCCTATATCGCTTACAACCTCATTTTCAAGGGCAACTATGGCTGTTTTATCATCAAGTCTCAGGTATGATATGTAATAAGGTATGTAATTTTTTACATCCCCCTCTTTTATCATTGCGGCCATTCTTTTTGCCGCTGCTTTCCTGTAACCTGGCTCATTGGGGTCATCTGCAATAGCCTGCCACTTCTTTTCACTCCAAAATTCGGAATATAACTTAACTTCACTGCTCAGGAATTTTATATCCATGTCAATTTTTCTCCAGCCATCAACTCCACAGCTGCCTTCAGGTTTTTCCAGCAATGCCTGAATTTCCTTTGCGAAGGCCGCTCCTGCCTCCTCAAGCTCATCAAAGGTGCAGTGCTTGAAACCTTCCTTGTCGGCTGAACAAACCGGCTTGATGTCTGCGCCGCATCCCTGCAGAAATACCGCTACCGAGTCCGGAAAAGCCTCTTCAAGGTATTTTCGTACAACTCCGGGATAATCGGCGGATATCATGTAGTTACTGTAGCACATGGCTGTCGGGTGACATGCATAATTGTATAAAATCCCCCGTACCCTGCCAGCTTTATCTTCCAGCTTGATCAAGTACAGGTCAGGGTCCATGGCATCCTCATTAAAATACGGCCTCCAAAGGGCACCTTCATCACTTGGGTACCGCCTGCTTACGCCAAATTTTGATTTTCCTTTTATAACATATGCATTTCCTTCAATCATATTGTTAAGACCGTATTCCAGCATATTCAGGATTTTGGATTTAACAATATTGTAGTACTTGATATCTTCGGTCAAGTCGATATCTTTTTCATCCAGATCCCACGACTGCTTTTCCATGTTTATGCTGTATCTTCTGTGTCTTGCAATGGGGTCGTCGCCTGTTATTGCTACAACAGAGTGGGTATGGGAGAAATTAAGTATTATTTGATCCTCCGATAGTTTGAATTTTTCATATATAGCCTTTTTTATGCTGTTTGCAAAGCTACGGTCCCCGCCAACCAAATCAAATGCAATAATGGCAACCGTTTTGTTTGCACAAAGAAGCACAACCGAAGCATAAGGGTCATCATGAACGCCTTCGCTCTTATGGGTTCTTGCGGAAAAACCGCACTGGAAAACCGGAATGTGGGGAGTAATTTTTTCTTTAAGAACTGCAAATTTCATCTGAACATCACCTCAAAAAAAATAATTGGAAGCCAGTGTCTGAAAATCCAGGTAAAATTGTCCATTAGTTTAATTATACCAGAACATAACTTCCAAATAAACTATACAATTATTATGTGAACATGTCTCTGAAAAAGTTATTTTTTTATCTTGCACCAAAAATAAATGGATACTGTAACGCACTCCTGCTGCCATATGTTGTAAAATCAGGGGTTTTACCCCTAATTTTTATTTATTCAGGGCATTCTGATAAATCTCAATCAATCTGTCTACCTTCATACCTTTCATTGTGTTTACAACTTCATCCCACTTGTTCATAGGCTCCAGCCCCATTACAAATCTATGCACATTTTCCTCCACAGACGTTTTCAAGTCCTGAAGAATTAGAGTTATTTCCTCTCTTTCTTCAGATGTAAACAACAGGTTCGGTGGAAGCTGCCTGCTTGCTTCAAAGTCAAGCCAGTTCCTCCAATGCTGAGAATACAAAGAC
>DUMO01000084.1 GCA_012839865.1 Clostridiaceae bacterium | reverse complement strand
TTATGGTGCAAACAGGCCGTCACAGTTGGACCTTGCAGGTAAAGGAAGGAACCACGGGGAAGTTTTTTGGTACAACCTCAGCCAGACAGCCCTGGATGACCTTAAATTCAACAGGGAGTGGTAGGGGGGATGAAAAAAATTGTAATTGTTGCACCTAATTGTATCCTTTAAATTGAGGGTCCAATTTTGAAAAGTCATTTTTCCTAAATTAGTTTATTGTAATATTTGCAAAACCCCCCTGCACCTGTGTGCTTTGATTGAAGCTCTCTTCCTTGATATGTTATAATGTGTGTATAAATGAAGCAACATTTTTGACTTATTCTAATATAAAGGAGCTGTTCTGATGATTTGGAGGGGAATAAGAGAAAAGCAGGAGCTTTCGCTAAGTCCTTTTGCAGCTAAAAGCATCAATTCTCTTGGGCGTATGGTTGAAGATAATAAGTGTCCGGTAAGGACCGATTACGAGAGAGATGCCGACAGGATTCTTTATTCAATGGAGTTCAGAAGGCTCAGGCATAAAACCCAGGTGTTTTTCAATGCGAAAAACGACCATATCTGTACCCGGATGGAGCATGTGCTCTATGTTGCTTCAATATCAAGGACCATTGCAAGAACTCTTAACCTTAATCAGGATCTTACCAATGCGATTGCCCTGGGCCATGACCTCGGGCATGCACCCTTTGGGCATAGCGGAGAAAGAGTTCTTGACCGTTGTCTGAAAAAGAAAGATCCGAAGGCTTTTTTCCAGCATGAAGACCATGGTCTTCGGGTGGTGGACAGGCTGGCTACCCGCATTTCAAAGGAAAATAGTGAAAAACGCGGGCTAAACCTGACTTTTGAAGTACGGGACGGAATTGTCAGCCACTGTGGTGAAAAATACGGCGAATGCTACCTGGAGAGAGATACTTCCAAAGATCCCTCAAGCCTTGCTACTACACCGTCATATCTGCAGAATCCATATACACTTGAAGCATGCCTTGTGCGCCTTGTGGACAAAATTGCGTATGTGGGCAGGGATATTGAGGATGCTGTGAGAGTAAATCTTATGGATTTTGATGACATTCCAAAAAGCATTTTAGACGAACTGGGTTATACAAACGGCCAGATTATTAATACTCTTGTATGTGATATCATTGAAAACAGCTACGGCAAAGATTACATCAAATTGAGCAGGGAGAAGGGAGAAGCCCTTGAGCAGCTTATTAGTGAAAATGTAAGACTCATTTACCGGACGGACAAAATAAAGAGATATGAAAAAAATGCTGAGAATGTTATTGAAGGATTGTTTCTTAACCTTATTGAAGTCTGTGAGGATGTTGATAAGCTCAAGTCAAGCAGCTTGAATGTATACAGGCAGTTTTACCGTTTCATGGAGAATGTGGGATACGATAAGGATGAGCCTGCCGAGCAGAAAGTAGTTGATTTCATTGCAGGCATGACAGATAACTTTGCGATGAAGTGCTTTGAAGAGATATACTGGATGTAGCAAAACCGGTTGAGGGGGTTAATTCTTGAAAAATAAAAAATATCATTTTTTCGCATTTTTATCCAGGATGAAGTACATTACCCGTTGGGGTTTAATGCGCAATACTTTTCCTGAAAATATCCAGGAACATAGCTTAAACGTAGCCATTATTGCCCATGCCCTAGCTGTTATCAGAAACAAGATGTATGGCGGCAATATCAATGAAGGAAGGGTTGCGGTCCTTGCAATGTACCACGATTGCAACGAAATAATTACAGGAGACATGCCGACCCCTATAAAATACCACAACCCTGAAATCAGCAAGGCGTACAAAAACGTAGAAGAAGTTTCAAAGAGGAAGCTCCTTTCCATGCTGCCTGATGAGCTTGTGGACAGTTATGAATCGATTCTTTTTCAAAGTGAAGGAGAATATGAATATAAAAGGATAGTTAAGGCAGCCGATCGCATAGCTGCTTATATAAAATGCCTTGAAGAAATCAAGGCAGGGAATAACGAATTCAAAAAAGCCGGGGAAGCAATACTAAAAACAATAAGGGAAATTGATTTGCCTGAAGTTGCTTATTTTATGGAGAATTTCATCCCAAGCTATTGCCTGACCCTTGATGAACTGGAATAATGAAGCTTGCAAGTTGTTTTAACCATCTATTGTGACGTTTAAGACAGCATGCTGTATTTTATAACCGGAACTACTTTGTAAACTTGTTTTTTCGTAATAATATTAATTATGAAAGATTGTTTGTATTTACTTGTTTGCAAATTCTGAGTACTGCGGTATTGACTGAATTAACAAGAATATCTGGAGAGGAGTATTATAATGGATCCTCTAATCTTTGTCATTGTTATTGGTATTATTGTATTGTTTTTTTCCATAATCTTTTCTTTTGTGCCTGTCGGTCTTTGGATTTCCGCCCTTGCCGCAGGAGTGAGAGTCAGCGTTGCAACCCTTGTCGGCATGCGGCTTAGAAGAGTAGTGCCAAGGAGAATTATAATGCCTTTGATAAAGGCTACAAAAGCAGGGTTGGACCTCCCCATAAACAAGCTTGAAGCTCATTACCTTGCTGGCGGAAATGTAGACAAGGTGGTAAATGCCTTAATAGCTGCCCAGAGAGCAGATATTTCCCTGAATTTTGAGAGGGCTGCAGCCATAGACCTTGCGGGAAGAGATGTTCTTGAAGCAGTGCAAATGAGCGTAAATCCAAAAGTAATAGAAACTCCGCTGATATCTGCCATAGCCAAGGACGGAATTGAGCTGAAATCAATCACAAGGGTTACAGTAAGGGCAAATATAGACCGTTTGGTCGGCGGGGCAGGTGAGCAAACGATTATTGCCCGTGTAGGTGAAGGTATTGTAACCACGGTAGGTTCTGCAGAGAGTTACAAGGATGTTCTGGAAAATCCTGACCTTATTTCAAAAACCGTTCTGCAAAAAGGTCTGGATGCAGGAACAGCATTTGAGATTTTATCAATTGATATTGCCGATGTGGATGTGGGCAGAAACCTGGGTGCACTGCTGCAGATTGACCAGGCTGAAGCGGATAAAAACATAGCGCAGGCTAAAGCAGAAGAAAGAAGAGCCATGGCTGTGGCAAAGGAGCAGGAGATGATTGCCATGGTCCAGGAAATGCGTGCCAAGGTGGTTGAAGCGGAGGCAGAAGTGCCCCTTGCAATGGCAGCAGCATTAAAAAGCGGCAATATTGGTTTAGCAAATGCCAAAGCTTGAAAAACTCGCTTTATTGCGCCAGGAGCCTAAGAAATAAAATTTGCCGCCTGTCGGACAGACTGCTGATAAATAGAATGATAATGCTTTAAATTTTTCGAATGGAAGGGATACGGTTGAAAAACAATTTTTATTATAATTTTAATATTAATAAAAGCATTGCAGGAAGCTCTGGAAGAAAAACACCGGATGTCAATAATAAATCAAACAGGGTAACCGTTAATTATGATATTGCTGCTGAAGGCAAATCTGGAGCCAGGACAATAAATGAAGCTAAGAAGCCAATATCTGCAAGGGTGGAAGGTGCAACGCCTGCAATGGCTGAAAGGACAATTTCGGCAAAACCGAAGGAAGAAGAAGCTCTTGATAGTATTTTGAACTTTAGCAAGAATAGCTTGATCCAAGGGGTTATTTTTTCTGAGATACTTGGCAAGCCAAAGTCATTAAGGCGATAAATTGAAATTTCTGTTTGATATTTAACCCGAAATCAAAAGGGCGATAGAAAACAGGTCACCTTCTTTAAAAAATTGATTCAGATATTGAAGCATAAATCCTCTGTAATGAAATAGAGGATATTCCCTGAATTCAGGATATACCAACAGACTCATAAGTTTAAATCCTTACTGTCGATTCCGAATATGCCGGCAAGTACATGTGCTACGCCGGCATTGTTGTTGTCATGACCGGTTATTATTTTTGCCGCTTCCTTCACATGCGGCATTGCATTCTTCATGGCAACTCCAAGACCTGCATTTTCAATCATATTAAGATCATTGCTGTCATCTCCAATGGCAATGATTTCGGATCTTTCTATTCCCACACTGTTTGCGTACTCGAGGGCAGTCTGCCATTTAGTCCCGCTTATATGGCTGATTTCAAGCATTGCCCCTACTCTTGTCAGGGAATATGTTATATGGGATTGAGTGCTGTCATGGAAATTTTGCCGGATATAATCCTGAAAATTTTTTAAAATGTCTGTAGGTGCTGCATAGCACATTACCATAACATTAGGTTCGGTTATTTCAAATAAATTTTCAACTACTTTATGCCTGCTGCTGCCCGGTGTGACATAAGAGTTGTATGCAGGATGTGTGTACTGGTATTCGGTTATTAAATCACAGCCTTTTTCATAGTGGTCAACGTGGAGCACAGGGTATAGTCCTCGTTTATGCCCTTCTTTGAGAATTTCGTGGAAAACTTCGACTGAAAGATATTTTGCAGATATTTTAATATCCTGGTTCATTATCCAGACGCTATTGCCGTTGTTGGCCAGGACCACCAGAGGGATCTGCAATGTTTCAAGGGCAGGCTTGGCGAAAAAGTACCTTCTTCCTGTTGCAATAATAATTTTTATACCCATCTGGTGAAGAATTCTCAATACCTTTATATTGTATTCAGGAATACTCTTGTTGTCGTCAAGAAGAGTCCTGTCCATATCTATAACAACTAATT
>DUMO01000083.1 GCA_012839865.1 Clostridiaceae bacterium | reverse complement strand
TTATGGTTGTATTTATGGTTTTGACTATGAATGATTCAAAAACTTACACATGGTAAAGTTTCGTACCAAAACCCGGCTTTCATCTCCCCATTCAAATGCGGAGGATTCCCGCCGGATTTCCTAAATCCAAGGCAACACCTGAACATTATTCTTCGATGAAAAAAGCCGCCATATAAGGCGGCTTTTTAGTGTACACTGTCACTTCTTCAATTTGCGCTTTCATGGGGTGTTATTTTAACAAACTTATCACCTATATTGGCTTTAAAGAAACTTACAATGTCTTCATACATTTTTTCTGTTATATTATGGCCAATATCTTTATATATATGATATTGATAGTTGTCTCCAAAGCCCATCTCTTCTATCATTCTGATTTTTTTGAACCATTTTTCAGGGTAACGTTCATCTCCGAATAATTTTCTTACAGCCTGCACATACCAGTCACCATTTTTGTCCCAATCTGCAGTAACGTCATTTCCGTCATGCTCACCCCTGTAAATATATTTTGGAATTTTAGCATACTCCTCAGCGTTGAATCTGGCACCGGTGAAATCTTCAATATCAGCTATCCCCAAAGGATAATTTAAAGCGACTCCTTCATATTCGGCCGCAGGGAATATTGTAGATGAGCTTGATGCAATAGCTTTCACCATTTCCGGGTATAAGAACATGAACCTGTTTACAAAATCTCCTGACGCCGAAAAGCCGACCATAAATACTTTTTTCTCAAGTTTGATACCTTCATTGTTCAGCAGCTTCTGTGCATCTTCAATCATTGCTTTCAACTGCAAATCTACTCTTTCATAAGCCACATCCTTAACAGTCATGGCTTCTCTGTCCAATGCATGTGTGTAAATTCCGGCACCGTCTTCTGTCCTGGGACGGGGAAATGCAGGTATCAGCAATGGAGTTTTGAGTTCTGTTGCAACCTGGTAACCACCTGCACCACCTGTTGTATAGCCATAATCATGCAAGTGAATTTTTACGGCAACCTCATGAAATTCCAGGGAATCGCTTGGTGTGCCGGAGTTATTAGGTTCCACCACCATATATTTTTTGTTTGTATTGGTCAATGCACCCTGCGGGACAAGAAGATAATACGGGTAATTGAAACCTTTATCCGGGTTGGCTGCAATCTTGATTATGGAATTTCTGTTGTTATCTATGCTGATATAATCCTCAGCTTTTATATTTATCTGGTATTTCCTGCTTTCAGTAAATATCCTGATTTCATATTCCTTACCTGCAACCAGATCCTCTGAAGGATTTACATGCAGTACATTACCAACAAACTTGAATTCGGCAGCCACCATTCTGCCATTGCCGTCAGTCAACAGTATGCCTAAAACCTTTTCGCCCTCAAAGGATTTTAAAAGTTCCAGCGAAGATTCCTGGGTTGTGTATAAAGAGCTTTCGGTAGATAAAACACTAAATGGAGTTCTGTACGATTTAGCTATGCTGACAACAGAAAACATTAACACAAAGCATGCCACTAATATTAATAATTTATAAGTGTATTTCATTAATCAAGTCCTCCTTAAGACGTCTAAAAAATTTGCAGAAACGGGAGAAGGATCAGCGTATTGGCTTGGGTAGCTCTTCCGGATTCCAGTAACCGGCATCCTTATGCGCATTAATCTTGACAATTTCATCCCCGTTATTTTTCATGAAAAACTCAAGGATATCATGGCTGGCTGCAGATGGAATACCGTGGCCAATTCCCTCATAGATATGGAATTGAAAATTTTCACCAAAGCCCAAATCATTAATAAGTCTTTCTTTTGTTTTCCAAATAATCATGCAATCTTCAGTTTTATAAAGGTTATACATTACTTTGGCATCATAGGCATTGTAATCTTCTTCTGTTTCAACTATGCGGTCATTTCTATCTAAATCACCGGTAAAAACAAATTGGGCGACTTTCTTATATTCCTCCAGATTAAATTCTTTTCCTGCAATTTCTTTTATATCTGCAATACCTAAAGGAAAATACAGAATGTTACCGTCAATCGATTCAGCCGGATACATCGTAAAACCGCCTGCAAATACTGCTTTCACCCATTCAGGATGAAGAACGGTAAACCTGTTCACAAACTGGCCGGATGCAGAGAAGCCTGTCATAAATACCTTCTTTTCAACTTCCAGTCCATTGGCTGCCAGCAATTCCTGGGCATCCTTAATCATTGCAATTAGCTGAAGATCCACTCTTACACCATCACCGGTTGTTTGCAGCATTACTTCTCTTGATAGGGTATGATAGTAATTGTCCCACCACTCCTGCAACGGCCTTGGGAATACCGGCATCAATGCCGGTATCTGAAGCATTTCAGACACCCAGCCTGACTGGGAGGCACCTGTCACACCAGCCTTTGCCAATTCTGCATGAAGGTCTAACACATCACTTACCATTCCGCTGTTGTTTGGTTCAACAATTAACCGTTTAATTTCAGATTTATCTGCATTTCTTGGTATAACAAGATAATATGGATAATTGAATCCCTTCTCAGGATTTGCGGGGATCTTGACTACCGTTTCTCTTGAGAAGTCAATAGATTTCAGGTTATAGGCTTTTAAATTAACTGCATACCTGCTGTCGTCACCTGCAAATATGCGAACCTGATATGTAGCTCCGTCTTTTAAGCTCCCGGAAGGGGTAATGCTCATGATGTTTTTATTTAGAGTGATTTCTGCCGGTATAAATTCATCATTATATACCAGGGAATATCCGTCGACAGCCATTTCCCTGAACTCTTCAGGCAGTACTACTGTAGATGGTTCGACTGTATTCAGGTAGCTATCTGTTTCTACCATGTAAAAACCATCAACAGTCTTGTACGAGGTCGTTGAAGAGGTCTGCGTAGAAGTCTGCGAAGATGTCTGTGAAGAGGTTTTTGAAAGTGTTTCAAAGATGGATCTTGCATGTGAAACAGTCAACAAATTCATGCTTATAAGCATGGAAAACACAAGTACTCTAATGAATTTTTTCATGTTGCGCTCCTTTGTTTTCTTAGGTTATACTGCATACATATTTATTGCATTATTTTACTAATGCTCATTCTTCTATAATATACCAATTAAATGCTCGTTGCACTGTCAAATATTTACAAGAGTTGTTTGGAAATTGAAAGGTGACAAAGTCAACAGTTTGGGCTATTGCTGCATAACCGCGGTTTAAAATGTATTGCCAAAACTTCAATGTCACATTATTCTTTCTGCAAAATAAGGCATACTGCTTCTCATCAGGATTCTGGGCCTTTATATTTGCTCAACTTTAAAACGAAGTACAGTTTTTAGTTTGTCTGGTTTAGTTTTTTTAGGATCTGAAATATATATTTCCCTATGGGTTTGCGATATTCTTTTCAGGTTATGTGCCAAACAATAATCATGCATTTTTTGAAAGCTTTCCGGTTCACTGTCATAAGAACCTACATGCATCATTTGAACACAAATCCCTTCTTCAATAATTTCAAAATTAACCCTGTCATATATTTGACCAGGTTTTTTTTGTTTCGTCATTTCAATAACTGCCTTTGCAATTTCATCTGTAACAAATTCCGGTTGTCTTATCATTATTTTATATACCAGTTTATCTTTATCCAGTTTTCCCGAAGACTTTGCTTCATCTGGCAAATCCCATACTCCCTCTAACGGAAAAACAGTATAATCAAAATACCCCTTTGGAGTTATATTCTTTTTTGGCAGCATCTTAACTGCATAGGAAAGCGAGTAAAGTACTCCTACTTCCTCTGCAAAACCCTCGCTATTCGGATTCCCCTGTCCACTCAGTGTGAAAAATTTCAGCGGTGGTACGGTTACAACTTCAGGTTGTTCTTTTGGTAAATACAAATCCTTTTCATGTTTCTTCCATTCATATTTCATAATATCGCCCTTTATCATTTTTTACCGCCAATATATCATGTATAACCTGACAGCACTATGTCATATTATAAGATATAAATAAGCATTCATTTCACTTGACTTTCCCAACCATCGTTGTATAGAGAGGATCTATTCCATTGCTCATATAAAATTCAATTCCTGGTTTGTTGTTCACAGACATGAAAACCGAATAATACTCCACTTCTTCCTTAAAGAATTCTATTGCCTCGGAAAAATTTCAGACATTTTTCATTCCACCTGATTCTGTTTTTTTATTATTAAATTCATCATTCAAAATAGCATAATTTAACCTATCCCATTTTTTCCGGTGAAATATCTGGCTTTTCTCTTTTTTATCACTTCTACCTTAGATATTTTGCAAGCAGCGCCATTGCCTTTTCATAATTGTTATTTTCATATCCGCCAATTCCCTTTTCCGCGGTTATCTCAAAACCCAATTTCCTGTATATATTAATAGCCTTATAACTCCATGTCTGAGTGTGCAAATAAATATCCCTGTCTCCTTCAATTTCTATAAATCTTTTCATTCCTTCCGATACAATGGCTTTTCCCAATCCTAAACCCTGGTATTCAGGCTTAACCGCTACCCAGTGTAACCACGGAACTCTTCTTACCCCGGTATAACGCCACCAGATGGTGAGTGTTGCCACCTTCTCACCTTGATCATTTCTGATAAAAATACACCTTCGTTCAAGTTCATCTATGTATGGTAAGAAGTTCTTCGAAAAGTACGCCAGAGCATCGGCTGCAGTATTAAATTCGCCTACGGAAGCCTCGATTTCCGCCCATTCCTTTTCATCACCGTTTTTAAACAAAACGAACTCAAAACCTTCCGGCAGTTTATAATTCTTTATTTGGGTTCCTTTCTCCCTTTTCATTAAAACATCGAAATAGGGAATTGACTTATCCAGCATCAATCAGCACTCCAATCATTTTCTCGTTCATAATCGTAATTATTATATCCAGTATATCAAGCCAGGTTATTTAATTCTGTGCAAACAATGCAGTTTCCTTCTATTTCATATAATATGCCCCCATCAACAAAAGAACCCCAGGTCTCTTTATTGTTAGTTTTGTACCAACATTGCCGGTATAAATGCAATCGTCAACAATCATATCCCATAAACAGCTTTTGAAAATTTGCCTATCTTCCAAACAAATTCATCACACTATGCAGGAGAATAGTTGAATAACAATTCCTGGTTTTATACCTTACCGCATTTATTACAATTCCAAAGCATAATCCTGTGATAACTTTCATGAACATTATAAACGGCACTTTATCCGGGGCAACTCTGATCATTATTGAATCCACATATCCAATATGCCAAACCGCAAACAACAGCGTTGTAATAATATAGACAGTCAACTTCCCGGTGAACCTTTTTTCAAGTTTGTTCCACACATACCCTCTGAATATTAATTCTTCAAATACCGGTACTATCAATGTCGAAGATACCAGTGAAGATATAAAAAAGAGATCCTTTTCTTCCGTAATGAGTACACTTGAAATAATTAGCACCAAAGCAACAACAGTAGCTGCAGAATAAAATGTTTTATGCCTTGTTGGAAATACAGAAAGCGGCACTTCTTTCTTTTTGGCAATAATAATCCCGATAATTACAAATACTGTCATAAATACAATAGATGCAACAGTATCTGTAAAGAATGTTCTTTCAACAAATAAAAATATAATCTGCGTCGAAATAATCCTGATACCTTGTATCATAATTAATCCGATTATTATTCCGGTCAAAGCCCTGACCTTTTCGTTCACAAAAATCCCCACCTTGCAAAGTACAATAATAAGATAAATTTACTGGTACGTGAAAATATATTTTCATATGCTTAATACTCATTCCACATAATTACCGGTTATTTCTATTTCATTTCCATCAGGATCTGTGAATGTGCATCCAAGTTTCATAACCATACCATCATATTAACTGCACTTAATACAGAGCTGCCATATAAAAAATAAAACACTAGTTTCCATATTGGTTAGCCACATAGGGCAGAATCCCCCATTTCACATCGTCTGCAAGAATGCTTTTTTTCCCAAATTCAGCATACCCTACAGTAGCTCTGGAGCATGGATATTCCCTGCAAGATACACAGTCAGCATAACCTTTTTCCTCTGCACATTTGAGCTGGTGGCATGAATTTGTATAACATCCCGGAGTGCTGCATCCTGAACATCTCATGGACCAGTCTGAATTGTCATACACCCGCGTTAATCGTTCCTCCAGTTCTTTTCTGAATTCCTCACTGATAGTTCCGCCGGTGAAGTGAATACACAAGTCGCATCTGTGGCCGCATTTGCCGTATAAGGCGTTTTCTTTCGGAAATGGTTTTCGGTTTGGCCTTTTCTTAATCAGAATCATTTTTTTGACAGCTTCGAATGCCTCCATTGTATCTACTCTTATGAGCATCCATTTACCATCGGGATAAGTAAGCGCTTTATCGTATATGTCAACAATGAACTGCGGAAACTCATTTTTTTGTGCTTCGAACTTCTCCCGCTCGGCTTTCCCAAAGATAATTTGAAAATCATAATAATCCTCATGTAAGACGATAGCCACGATGGTTTTCTTTCCCTGGCGAAATCTCAGACAGTCATTTTCGTAATGCTTACCCAGCATTTCGTCCAGAGCATACCTGCCGCGCATGAAACGCATAGTCTCCTCTTTGACTTTCTGAAACTCGTTATAATTTCTCATTCCAAACCCTCCTTTTTTCAGCCTTTATTTAACCACAACCTGGTGTCACTCCAACTCTTTTTTTATTAATTGCATCCCTGTCTTGTGAACTGAACAAACTTCACTATACATGCTTTCGTAAAAGTCTATACTGGCTTTTTGCCTCTCTTTGGCAATTGTTTCAGCCCGACAGGTGTAAAACTTGTCGTAAATATTTTTTAACTTATAATTATACTCTTGAAAGAAAGATGGCTTGTCTTCATTATGTCCGTCAATCACATTTCCGTCTTCGTCAACATAATATAAGGGCTCAGCAACAATTCCTTTATATGCAAGAGTTCTTGCAATTCCCATTGTACCTGTTGCATCAAGCTTATCTGCATCAAACAAGATTTTAGCCTCCGTGCTTTCCGGTTGATTATTATTCCGGTACCGATGAGTGAAAATACACTCTTTTACGTGTTGAGCCTTATCCTCAGGCCAGCCAATTTGTATTAAAAATTCATATGCCATATCCGCACCAACAATTGCATGATCATTCTCAGGATTGCGGAATTGCGCTTCACGCCCGATATCATGCAGCAGGCAGGCGGCAATAAGCACATCCTTGTCCACATTATAGCTACTTGCAATATCCAAAGCATAATATAAAACACGGTATATATGCTGGCTGTCATGTGCCCCATCATTGTTGTGCGAAAGCATATGGCTCTCAATTTTTTTGTACATATCCTTATGCATAATGAACCCCTTCAGTTATTAGACTATATGTTGTTTTTCGGTATTGAATTAAATAATTCACAAACACCGGAATCAAAAACTTAGCCTGAAATAATGCTTACACCAAAATCTGGCAATCTTCAGACAAGTACCCTTTATCAACGTACTCCTGGTACACTTCCTCAATTCTTCTCTCGAAGCTTGAAGTTAATGTTTTTATTCCATTATCCCAATCTGTATTTGATTATCACCCCCCTCTGCCTGTTATCAACTGGCAGCTATAAAAACCACCTTGCTGCTCATGGCTTTCTTGCCTTCCAGATGTATCTCCATTCTTTTATCCCAAGCCTTCCGTTAATTTTGTTTTCCTGTATTTGACGATCCAATTCCTCTTTATTTTCCGGCAAGGTATAATCAGGATTCCCCGGCATAGCCGGCAAATATTTTGCAAACTCAGTCTCACTTGGGAAATATATAAAAGCATCATTGAATTCTTCTATTTCAATATCAATAAACTTATTATCTTCCAGCAACTTCATTACTTTTTCCAATGCAGCTGAATGAATTTCAAAAACAGTTCCGCCGGAACGAAGAATTCTGCTGTAACACCGCCCCCAAAAAAATACTTAAATTGTCAAAAATAACCACTTCCATCCTTCATCCTTGCTAAAACGTTGCTACCAGATGCAGGCTACACCTTAGAGTTTATCACGTGCAACTTTATTGTATATTTCCTCGAAATCAACATTGATAAATGGTTTACCGGTCAATATCCGGTCAATTGCTCCTTCAACAAAATCTTTGTTCCAGCCATTCAAGTTGTTCATTGAAGCTTCAAGGACACTTGAAAGCAAAACATACTCCCGCAGCTGGAAAAATAAATTCATATTTCTAAGGCAATCCATATCAAGCTCACATTCTGATATATATCCAAGCAATATATGATAGAACATCTCTTCTGCTTCTTTTGCTTTTGAATCAAGTTCCTTTGGTCTGCCACCAAGAAGATAATAATACATGCACACAGCAATATCGTATATGTACCAGGAGTATTCACACTCATCAAAGTCAAAAACCGATATTCTGTTGTTTTCATCAAAAAAGTAATTAGAGAATAAGAAATCACCATGTACAAGCCCAAAGCTGTCTTTGTTTTTAGGGAATTTCCTCATGCGTGACATATAATAATTAAACTTTTCCAACAAGTTTTCGTTGTATCTGACAAAAATACCCGGAGCCTTTACAATATGGGGGCTTTCATCCCATTGCCTTCTCCTCTTTCGGTTGCAAGGTTTATATTGCATTGATAATTTGTGCATTTTCCCTAATATACGACCGATTATAATAAGGCGTTCCCTGCCGTCAATTCCTCTTGTCCGCCAATCCTTGCCAACGGCCTTTTTATAGGCTGAAACAGCATAACTTTTTTCATCTATATTGACCAGGTGAACATATTTCTTCTGCAATGAAAGAACCGGTGGAGCTACCGGGCAGCCATTTTTATAAAGGTATCGCAAAAAATCAATTTCACAGTTGGTTGCATCAAGGTTATCATCTTTACTAATGCGTAGAATAAAAGTACGGTTCCCACACACCTCATATATGTAGTTGTGATACCCATTCAAATTTCTGATAGAAGTTAGATTCTTTGCAAACAATCCCGCCATACTCTCAATATGTGTATCTGTGAGCACTTTCACACCTCATAAACAGCAAATTCAATATTATCATTTTCATAATAGTGGCTGTATTTCATCCCGCATTTCTCAACTACTCTATTTGAAGCCAAATTCTTAACATCGCACATACAGATTATTTTAACACTGCTGCTTTTTGACCTTATGTAATCTATAACCATCTGTAAACACTCCGTCATTTTTACCTGGTTCCAATAATTTTTGTTGAGCAAATATCCTATTTCCACTATGTATCTTTACTCATTGCTGCTATTATAAAATCTTTCCTTCAGCATATTAACCACCGGAACAACAGGAGGACTTATTTCCAGCGGCAATTTATCCATATCGAAAAATCTGATTTCCCTGCTTTCATCACTTGTTTCCATATTACCATAAAATCTATCAGTAATGTAGACAATATCAATGTTATATACTTCATCACCATTCGGATATTTATAATATAGGTCTTTACCGGAAAAAACATTAAACAATTTCTGTTGTCATCCATTTTCCCGGCATCCTTTTTTTAGTTGGAGCTCTCTTCTGAATCAGGTATTCCCCTTTACGGTTTTTAATCCAAACATCCACTCCCAAATGATACTGTCCTTTCGGAAGCTGATGTGTTTTCTCAATGACTTTTCCTGTTTTATTCCCATTCTCATCAAGAACATCCCAAATTTCCATTGATTCCTCCAGAATTTATGTATTTTCCGCCAGATGGACAACTACATCCATACCTTTCATTGTCTCATTTATTGCTCAAGGATTACTTATTCTTTTATAACACCTTTGCTTTTTACTTCGGAAAAGATGCTTTCAACAACATTCCATATTTCTTTAGACCCATCTTCGATGTGCTTATTTTTGTCATACAGCATACCAATCGTAACATCATGAACTTTCCAGGCAAAATAATCAGTCAGATAATTTTGCAAAATTGGCTCAAATCGATCAATGGCTGCTGCAAACTTTGCTTCCGGAGTTTCCCTTTTTTCAAATTCTCTCCATAAATCAATAAATTCCGCTTTTTGATCCTCCGGCAATATGCCAAATATTCTCTCTGCAGCAACCTTCTCCTTTTCTTCTGCAAGTTTCCTCATTTGTGTGTCGTATACAATTATATCTCCCGCATCTATTTCAACAATGTCATGTATCAATACCATCTTAATGATTTTTGAGACATCAACGCTTTCATTTGCATATTCACTCAGTACCAGGGCCATTACAGCCAAGTGCCATGCATGCTCCGCATCATTCTCAAAACGGGATTTATTGAACAGCTTTGTTTTTCGAAAGATATGCTTTAACTTATCAATTTCAATCAAAAATTCAACCTGGTTTTTTAATCGTTCTGATATAAAATCCATTCACACATGCCCCTCTCTGATTAATCACCTTTACACTGCCCCTTTCGGAATTGGGGATATGTTCACTCTCTTTTCTTCATTTGCCTGCATTATATCGCATTCTACAATATAAACATCAATAAAATGATCGGATAGGCAATATACAAATTCTTTTTGCAGACAATATAAACGCATCCATATAATAAACCACCAAGGCAAGCCAATATTCCAACCAACAGGTCTCCCTTGGTTAATATGTGGACCAGACCCCATGTTAGAGAAATGAATATACCACCCCATGGAATATTGCTTTTTCCAAACCATATTTCACCGGCATGTTGAGCAAAAACAATCATCAGTACAAACAGAGCTGCCTCGCAGATATAATAAAAATATTGAAAAATAAATTTCAGCCAACCTTGATATTGGAACTCCCTGACTACTTTGAATCCATTCCAATCCATAACGCTTATCACAATCGATATGGTCAATAATCCTAAACTAAAAGCCCATCGTTTTATACCAATGGCGCTTTTATATGAGAATACATCAAAATCATGTTTTTTCCTGGCGACAACTATTAAGGCATATGATACAATAAGCCACATTATGCCGGTGATAATCCAATGGATTATACTTTCTGAAGTTGTTAAGTCATTAAGTGATTTACCATAAATAAGAGGTTCTATTAAAAAAGCCAATAACATTTCCAAGCACAGCCCTGCGAATGCAAGTAGGCCAAGATCCAAAAATTCCATGCCCTTTTTTAAATTGCTTTGATTGTTTTTAATATGTATCCCCCCTCGAAGACTAACTGTTTATCAATCTATCTCCATTTATTTTCAGCCACTTCCGGCTTTCATTACAGTTTGGCAGGATGGACATAACAAGATTCCAGAAGTCCTTTGAATGGTTCATAACCTTCAAATGACACAGTTCATGTACAACTACATAATCAATTATATCAACGGGAGCCATAACCAGTCTCCAGTTTAAATTTATATTTCCCTTTTTACTGCAGCTTCCCCACCTGGTTTTCTGGTCTTTAATCGCTATTTTGCGGGGAAACACTTTGAGTCGCAAAGAATACCTGTCGACTCTTTCTTTTACAATTTCAGAGAACCGCTTCCTGTACCATTCTTCAAGGGCTTTTTTTATTGTCTGTTTCCGGATTTCACAAGACATCCCCCCAGGTATGTAAACTGCAACAGTATTTTCTGTTTTAATCACCTCAGCCCAGGCTAAATCCTTTTCTACTGTTTCAAGGATATATTCATCGCCAAGGTACAACAGCTTTTCCCCGCTGGCAAACTTTCTTTCTACTGAACTTGAACTTCTTTCTGCTGCTTCATTTACTTTTCTTAAAATCCAATCAGCCTTTTTCTGCACTACTTTGAAAATTTGATTTTCACTGACCCGGAAAGGCGCACGTACCCTTACTTCACCGTTCCTTTCAACAATTATCCCGATTGTCTTCCGCCTGGTTTTAACTACAGTGTAGGCAATCTTGTTGTCCTCAATCTCAATAAATCTTTTCTTGTCAGTCATATCCTCACTCTTATTCTACTTTGCATATTTAGTATAACCATTATGAACGAAAGTTTTTTCTAAAAACTCATCGTATTTTCTCAGCACGTAATACAACTTATTGTCTTTCTCATATGTAGTAATTTCCATTTTCTCCTCCTGAACCTGATAGGAATCAGCTCGATTATCTTTTATTTTTTGCTATAAATAGACCTGCATCTTTTGTTATGTATATCGAGCCATTTTCTTTAATAATATCTTCTATATATTTTTTAAAATCCTTTAATTTGTCATCGATTAAAATCGTTGCAATATTGCCAAACTCCTTCAGTGACAACACATAGTTAATAAGGGGTTCTGCTTCGGTGATTACTAATGAATCTTCATATCTGACCACTCTTATATCATCAAAAAACTCTATTAACTCATTTATCCCGTTTTCCAGGTTAAAACCTATAATTTCAGCTCTATTCGGATAATTAATTCTTGAATCAAACCTGTTTATTAATTCTCTTAATCCAGCCATGTTCTTTATTCCAGTAGTTGAAGCGTAAAAACTTCCTTCGGATTTTAGTACTCTGCTGATCTCCGACATAGCTCTTTTTCTGTCAGGAACATGATACAGCATGTGATTTGCAATAACAATATCAAAGGAATTTTCAGCAAAGGGGATATCCTGGGCATCTACCGCAAGAAACTTGAATCTATCATCCTTAATCTTATTTCTTGCTGTTTCCAACATTCCTTCAGAGAAATCAGTCAGAACTATTTCCCAATCACTTCCCACTCTATGCAAATTGCTTTTCCATAGTTCTCCATTACCACAACCCAGCTCCAGGATTTTACAACCACTCTTAAAGCTCATATTATCAAATAACCAGTTCATCCAACCATAATTGTTGGTGCTGAATTTTGCATGCAAATATGACCTGGCATCAAGGTTCTTTGAATCCTTATATTGTTCCTTTACCAATATATTGTTATTTAATTTATGATTCATATAAGATCGCCTCCAAAGCGCCCTTCCTGATTTAAATACTCATCCTTTAATATGGAGTACATATCACAATCTACAAACACACCTTGCGTATTGACATGATATTGCCTTAATCTGCCCTCATATTTCATGCCCGCTTTTAACATAACTTTGCCCGAAGCTGTATTTTCCACATGATGAAAGGCTTGCACCCTGTTAAATCCAATTTTTGTAAAGCAAAATTTTATTACCACTTTTAATGCTTCAGTCATAATCCCGGTATTCCAATAATTTCTGGACAGGCAATAGCCTATTTCGCACCATTCATGCATATTGGAAAAACTGACTATCGCTATGGAGCCAATGACTTGCATGTTTTCTTTATAAACAATCCCCCAGTTGTATCTGTCAGGCTGTTCATATGATTTTACCCAATTCTCAAGAATATTTTTAGTGACCTCAATATTTTCATGGGGTTTCCATTGCAGATATTTAGTTACCTGGTGATCATTAGCCCAATTATCAAACATGTTTTGGGCATCACCCATCATGAACTTTCTCAAAATAAGCCTGTCTGTTTCTATTGTCTGTGTCCCGATATGATTAATCATAAACCCACCTCAATTGACTTGTTTATTTTTTATATCCTGTTTGACTGCATATTCCTCATAAACTTTTATCACATTTCCCTGATCATCAGTAGTATATGATTCAGTATCAATTATAAAATCGTCTTTCCTCAAGTCTCTTTTGGTTCGATGTTTTTGACTGAAGGGATGTGGTGTTACATATTCATATCCAATATGTTTTATCCCGTTGAGGTTTATATATTTCTTATGGCTTATCACTTTAACATTTGCTATTTCCAGTTTTTCGAGTTTTCTCATTGAAACAGGCCAATCAGCGTTACCCGGTAAAATAATAATTGGTATGGATATTAAGCTTAAAAAATCTCTTAAATAATCATTTATAAATCTCAACTGTTCATTTTTGTCATGAGTATATTTAAACAAATCTCCACCAATGATTATTGCATCAAACTTATTACTCCGGTAAAGGTTATAAAGCTCTTCATAATGAGTCTTTCTGCTGTGCAAATCCGATGTGAATAAATAAAACATTGAATCTCTCCTCCATTTTGGTAGATTCGAATCTTCACAATTATACCGGTGTAAACTTCTTTAAATATTCAATCTCTGCCACAGACCCATACAATACTCTCTTTTAGCTTTTCAACAACATTCTTAATTTCTCAAGTGAATTTCTGTATGCTATAATCAAATTATACTAATTGCAATTTCAAATGAACAGGAAGTGTACTACAAAATGCAGAAAAAATTGTTGATTCTATCGGTTGATGCACTGGTTGCTGATGATATCGAATACTTGTCTTCACTTCCCAATTTTCAAAAGTACATAGCCGGAGGGGCTGCCGTGGAGAAGATGCGCTCCATCTACCCAAGCATTACTTATCCTGCCCATACCAGTATCATCACAGGAACCTATCCCAATCGCCATAAGGTTTATTCCAATGATTACTTTGAAGCAGGGTTAAAGAAATACCCATGGCGATGGTTCGCCGATAACCTTGTTGTCCCCGACCTTTTCCAGGCAGCAAAAGTAAAAGGGCTCAAAACTGCATCCATTTTCTGGCCGGTGACCGGCAATCATCCTTATATCGATTACCTGATTGATGAATACTGGGCACAAAGCAAAGAGGAAACCAGCCGTGACGCCTTTGCCCGGGCCGGCACATCGGAAGAGGTTTTGACCCGGGTGGTGGACAAACACATTGGCGGGCTTGTGGACCGGGTTCATCCCGGCTGTGATTATTTTTTGGTGAAATGCACTTGTGATATTATCCGGGAATTTAATCCCAGCCTGATTGCCCTCCACCCAGCCAATATCGATACCTACCGCCACCATACCGGTCTTTTCAATGAGTCAATCCGTCAGGGGATACGCGAGGTTGATGAGTGGATCGGCATGCTGGCAGCAGCATTGCAGGATGTGGGAGCTCTTGAAAAGACTGATTTTGTGTTATTGAGCGACCATGGGCAGATGGAATTGAAACGGATTATTCACCCCAATGTGATTTTTGCCGACCATGGGTTGATTCAATACGACAGTGAAGGTAAACTTACTCAATGGAAAGCCTTCTGCCATTCGCTAGGGATGTCGGCAGCTGTCTATTTGAAAGATCCTGATGTTTATGACGAAGTGTATCAGCTTCTCTGTCATATGCGGGACGAGCAGATTTATGGCATAAGCGAGGTTTTTACCGAAGAGGAGGCAAACGAAAAGGAGCATCTGGGCGGCGACTTCGCTTTTGTTCTTGAAACTGACGGTTATACCTCTTTTGGAGATAATTATATCCGCCCGATTGTGACAAATTACGAGTTAAGCGACTACCGTTTTGGCAGAGCCAGCCACGGTTATCTTCCCGACAAGGGTCCACAACCAGTATTTTATGCAAAAGGGCCTTCCTTTAAGGAAGGTGTAGTACTGGACCGCCGCTCAATTGTGGACATTGCACCTACCCTGGCCAGAGCACTGGGTGTTAATTTGCCTGACACCGATGGTACTGTGATGGAGGAATTGTTGGCTGAATAGGCACTATGCAATAAAAACATTTACGCACAAAATTTAATTAGCATATAGCAGCAAGAAGCCTCCCGCCTCTAAGCTACCTTGCTCACTTAAGTGAGAGCGCAGGCGGGGGACGAATTGCCGGGTGTTTATCGAACAAATACAAAATACCTTACTTTTTGCGATATCCCAAAAAAATTCTTTCAACCGGTTCCCAACCGATTAACTTTAAACTCGTCCACCCGGGAGCGGTTGGAAGCTTTTGAACATCCAAATAATTATCAATTCTGATTTTGTCCCAGGCATGTATAATTTCGCCGTTTCCAATATGCAGCCCTACATGCCCATAGTTCTTATATTCGCCATGTATTGTTCCGTATGTATCATAGAAAACGAAAGCACCAGCAGGAGGGATACCGGAATTTTTACAGGCCTCATATTCATCCGCTGATTCCCTGGCACAGCTTCCTCCAAAAATTTCAACATTGTTGCTTATTCCATATGCATCTTCAACAAAAGCAAGGCATTTAAACATGTATTCCTTCAAGCTGGCTTTTTCTTTTGCCCACTTTATTGCATTTTCAACGTAAGTATCGAATTCCGCAGACATATCATCAACCTGCTTTCATTTCTTTATACACAACACCCTAACCGCAACTATATTTCCTTCCGCCCTTCAAGAGCTTTTGAGAGGGTTACTTCATCTGCATACTCAAGGTCTCCTCCTACCGGTACACCGTGAGCGATTCTGCTTGTTTTTACACCAAGGGGCTTGACCAGCTTTGAAATATACATAGCCGTAGCTTCCCCTTCAATATTGGGGTTTGTAGCCATTATCACTTCTTTTATATTCCCGTTCAACCTTGAAAGCAGCCCCTTTATATTAATATCATTTGGGCCAATGCCTTCCATGGGCGATATTGCACCGTGAAGCACATGATATACTCCCTTGTACTCCCTCGTTCTCTCCATTGCAATAATATCACGGGAATCCTCCACAACACAAATTACAGAATGGTCCCGTGTTGATGAACTGCAAATTGCGCAAGGATCTAAATCGGTCATGTTCCCGCATATGGAACAGTATTTTGTTTTTTGTTTGGCTTCAAGTATAGTTTTTGCCAGGTTCTCAACCCTGCCCACAGGCATTTCCAGCACATAAAAAGCCAGCCTTTGCGCTGTTTTATGGCCAATTCCGGGAAACTTCTCAAATTCTTCTATGAGCTTGGCAATAGGCGCAGAAAAAAAACTCATTCTTATTCCACCTTAAATCCGTCAAAAATATCAGAACATTCCGGGCAATCCCATACCGCCTGTTATTTTGCCCATTTGCGAATTAACCATTTCGTCGGCCTTTCTCAAAGCCTCATTTACTGCAGCCAAAATTAAATCCTGGAGCATCTCGACATCATCCGGATCTACAACATCAGGTTGTATGGTTATTTCCTTAATCTCTTTTTTTCCGTTTGCAACTACTGTAACAGCCCCGCCTCCAGCAGTTGCTTCAACGGTCTTTTCTGCAAGTTCTTCCTGCATCTTCAGAATTTCCTGCTGCATTTTTTGAGCTTGCTTCATTAAATTTCCCATGTTGCCCGGGATTCCACCTTTAAAACCTTTTGCCATAAATTCTCCTCCTAAAAAATTTGTTGCACTTTATACCTTAAACCATTTTTAAAAACTTTCTGCTGCCGCCCAACACTTCCTATGAAGTTCATAAGACAGCTATTATATTTAAGCAATATACTTTTTAATTGTCAATTATATTAAATGGCACCTGGAGCTCTTTTGCAAAATCCTTTGCTTTTTTTAAAATCTCATCATCACTGTTATATTCCAAAGGCTTGGACGAAATCTCGTCATCAGTAATGCATCTTACCTCTATCTCTCTACCGAGTTCCTTGCTTAAATGCTTTTTTAAAATATCCATGTTTTTCGCATCCGATACAATTGTTTTGTTAATAGCCTTTTTAAAGACTATTTCCACCTTGTTCCCGTCTGCTTCAACAGCATAAGTACCCAGCAAGTTTGTATATAATCCCATTTTCCCACTATTCTTAAGCCTGCTTATGATCTCTTCCCATCTATCTATATTATTACCGGCCTTAGGTTTATTTAGAGTCTCTGATACCTTGCCCTTCGATATATCAGTTTTCCGGGTTCTTTCCGGTTCTTCTTCCCACGGTAAATCATCTTTATCGGCCTGTTCAAGTTCCATCCCCTTCGAAATATCAGCCACCTGGGTTTCTTCCGGTTCTCTCGCTTCTGATATATCAGTCTCAACGGTTCCCTCCTGTTTCCTCCTGCTTGATATACCGTCTTTGACGCTTCCTCCCGGTCTCCTGCCCTGTGACATATCAACTTCACCGGTTCCCGTCTGCTCCGCACCTTGCAATATACCGGTTTCACTAGCTCTTGCCAGCCTCTCGTCAAACAACCTTGCTTTTTCCTCCAAAGCTGCGACCCGTGCTGTAATGGAATCCTGGTCCGTATCAAAATAGCTCGCGCATATCTTTATGAGTCCCACTTCAAGCAGAACTCTTGGTTGGGTGGACCATTTGATTCTGGATTCAAGAGCGGACAATTCGTTTATCAATTGCATCAGTTCAAACCGGCCGTACCCCTCGCACTGTTTTTTCATGTTTGCCACAACATGCGGCAACTCATCTATAAGGTCCTCCGGCTTTGAAAGCACTTTGCATAACAAAAGGTTTCTGTAGTATTTAATAAGACTCATTACAAACTGGCCTATATCCTTTCCTTCCATCACCAGTTTGTCTATTAGGCCCAGCAGCCTTGACACATTTCGTTCTCCAATGCTGTCAACAAATTCGGATATAAATTCATCGTTAACAATGCCTACAACGCTGAGCACATGATCATAATCTACATGACCCTTGCTTTGAGTTATGCACTGATCCAATATGCTTAAGGCATCTCGCAAGGCTCCGTCGGCAAGTCTTGCAACCAGTCTGGCTGCACTGTTCTCAAGTATTACTCCGTCACGGGCTGCAACATCCGTGATGCGTTTTATTATACTCTCGGTAGTAATCCTCTTGAAATCAAACCTCTGGCACCGTGATAAAATGGTCGCAGGAAGCTTGTGTGGTTCTGTAGTGGCCAGAAAAAACACAACATGCCTGGGCGGCTCCTCCAGGGTTTTAAGAAGAGCATTGAATGCACCGGTTGAGAGCATGTGCACTTCATCTATGATATATACCTTATATCTGGCATGGGAAGGCTTATAAACAACTTCATCCCGGATATCCCGGATATTATCCACACTGTTGTTGGATGCAGCATCTATTTCAACTACGTCCAGAATATTTCCTGACAATATCCCTTTGCATATTTCACATTCATTGCATGGATTCCCGTCTTTTGGCGCAAGACAGTTGATAGCCCTGGCAAAAATTCTTGCAACGGTGGTTTTTCCGGTACCCCTTGTACCGCAAAAAAGATAGGCATGTGAAACCCTGTCATGTATAACACTGTTTTTCAGTGTTTCAACCACATGTTTTTGTTCAACTACATCTTCGAAAACAAGAGGCCTGAATTTATTATACAACGCCATATAAGGCATGTTTTACACCCTTTCGATGACCTGGTGGATTCATTCTTTACATATTGATAATTATAACAAATAAAAGCGGAAATTAAAACAAAACGGAAACAAACTTTGCGATATGGCTTCCAGACCAGGATAAGCCTTCTTTTCAGCAACTTTTGCCATGGACTCTCAGTAAAAGCTTTTGCAGACTGGATAAATATAAAGGCCGTGCACCTACCTTCGACATGCATCTACAAGCGTTACCTGTGTAGTTAACTCAAACCAGGCAACCTCACGGCACATGAAATAATCTGCTTACCGCTGCTTCCTTCCGGACCTGACGGGGTTCACAGCCTTTCATTGCGTAAGACCCGATTCTCATCGTCACTTGCATAGGGCAGACCTCACAGAGGAAAGCCTCTGGTAGGAATTAGACCCTGCTATAGCGGATTGCAGGTTCAGGGCACCGCTAACTCCCCGTTTAGCACGACCAAAGCTGACTAATATTGAAAATACATCAGCAAAATATAATTTTTGCTACTGTCCTATTATACTCAAAAAGCAGGCATTATACAAGTAATTTTTCAATCCAATACTTGCCTGGCAGTTTTAGTATCAGCCGATTGTTCATGAAATAAAAAATCCGAACCGTACTGTTTGGTTACCGTTCAGATATTATGCTGCAAATGCAGAAAAAAAAAGCACTTTGTTTTTTATAAATATTACATATAATCATTCCAAGAAAAGTGCTTTTACAAAAATTAAACTCAACTAATCTGACTCAACCTCTATATTAAAGGAGGAACAAAATGAAAAAGTTAGTACTATTGGCTGTGACACTTTGATTATACCATAATTTTCAGCATAGTTATATTACATTTATATAAAATTTGTTAAAAATTTATTAACAAATATCGTCCTTGCTTATCAAGTGAAACCTCATTTTTTTCTTTAAAACCAACATGAATTTTCCTTGATAAATGCAGAGATAAAAACCATGGAATGCTTGAGCTTTGCCCACCGCACTAATGTTGTTGCAGTTCATGTTCACTCAGGGAAACAAATTTATTGTGTTTATTTCCAACAAAATCTTTTGTATAAGCAGTATTGCTCTCAATAAAATTAGTATAATAACCGGTATACCTGTCAAGTATTTTCCGGTCATGTTTATTCAGCCTGGTAACCGGTGTTTCGGTTTTTTGCATATAACCACGTCCTCATCATTTTTTTAGCTTAAATATAGTATCTTATATTCTTTCACTTATATGCAAAACCGATAATAAACATTACACCGTTTTTGGAATAATTAGGCTTATGCCCTCCGGAACAATTTCAAATAAAGCCTTGTTTACAATTTCAACGTCTCCGTCAATATTAAGTGGTATGTTTTTACCGGACTCAATTTCAATCCTCTTGCATTTATAAAAAGAAACACCTTCTATTTCACCATGAACACCTTTTATAAGTTTTGGGAAAAACTTAAGAATCTCAAAAATGCTTTTTCTGTTAATAAGGCATATATCAAAAAGACCGTCATCAATCCTTGCAGACGGGGCAGGTTTCATTCCCCCGCCATAATATAGGCCGTTAGCGACGGCTGTCAGAAGTGTATCATTTGAAAATTCTTCATTATCAATACTAATATCAAGCTTATAACTTTCAGATTTTAAAATGGCTGCGAAAATCGCAATTGAATATGCCAGTCCGTCCTTTATCGGGCCGGATTTCTTCAGGCGGTTTGCCGTATATGCAACCTGTGCATCAAACCCCATGGATGAAATATTTATAAAGTACTTGTCATTAACCCTGCCAACGTCAATATTCTTCTCTGAGCCTGAAATAGTTCGGTCTAAAATGTTGTCAAAATTGTTGGTTACAGATCTTAAAAAGTCATTCCCGGAACCGCCGGGCAGGACTCCAAGGCTGCTTTTCTCCCCGACAAGGCCGTTTACCACTTCATTCAAAGTCCCGTCGCCACCTACGGAATATATTCTCTTCGCACCCTTTCGGGCATATTCCCTGGCAATTTCCGTTGCATGACGGGGATATTTTGTAACCTTCACAGTATATTTTGCATTTTCCCCCTTGAAGTAGCTTCGGATTTCAGAAACAAACTTCAATGCTTTCCCTCTTCCCGCTACAGGGTTGATTATAAATACATGATCCATTTTAGAGCCCCTTCTACAATTATATTTATCAAATCAAGATTACCGGTGGTTCGGGTACCGGCCCAAAGGAAACATAAATTCATTATTAACATTAACAATTGCTTTGCGGCATTCAGGTCAGCTTGTCCAAATATGCAAAAAATACCGTACAGCAGTATATTAGACCAGGTGAAGTTGTTTCTTTACCTGGTTTAATTGATAAACGAATCAATAGCAACAATTGATTTTTATAATCAAAATCAATTGCTATTTGCTCTCAAAGAACTTGTTCAGCTCATCTATCAACTTATCAGCATCAATCCCGTGTACTGCACACGCATCTTCAATAGACTCCCCGGTTGCTGACGGGCACCCAAGACAATGAAGGCCATTATTCAAAAATATAGGAACTGTCCCCCTGTCCATTCTCAAAACATCTGCAATGATCATATCCTTTGTTATTTTAGGCACTTTACAATTCCTCCTGCTTGCTTCAAAATTTTCTTTCAAAACTTATTATATACTAATTAAAAATGAAAATATACTGTTATTAATCCCAATCTTACCTTTTATATTTTTTTCGACCCGACTCGTAGAGATTGCTGCCATAAGAATCAATCAAAACAACCGCTGGAAAATCTTCCACCACAAGCTTTCTGATTGCTTCGGTACCCAGCTCCGGGAACGCCACTGTCTCCTGACTTTTTATTGAGTTGGCTATAAGCGCGGCAGCACCGCCTGTTGCACCAAAATAGACAGCACCGTGCTTTTTCATAGCCTCTATTACTTCATTGCTTCTCTGACCTTTCCCAATCATTCCTGTCAGGCCCAGTTCAATTAGTTTGGGTGCATAAGCATCCATGCGCCCGCTTGTAGTAGGCCCTGCCGGCCCTATAACCATGCCGGGTTTTGCAGGACAAGGCCCTGCATAGTATATAATTTGGTCAGTCAAGTCAAAGGGCAGACTTTTGCCTTCATTAACAAGCTCAATCAATTTTTTATGGGCCGCATCCCTGGCGGTATAGATAATTCCGCTAATCCTCACCAGATCCCCGGCTTTCAAACTTGATACCGTTTTCTTGTCCAATGGTGTGGTTATTGTTATCATTTTCAAACTCTCCCCTTCTGCTCAACCTATATAACAGCCTCTCTGTGCCTTGTGGCATGGCAGCTTATGTTTACTGCCACCGGGAGCCCTGCTATATGCGTAGGATAGACCTCTATATTTACCGCAAAGGCTGTTGTCCTTCCCCCCAGCCCTGCAGGTCCTATACCGAGTTTATTGATTTCATCCAGCAATTCAATTTCCAAATCCCTTATATGGTTGGTATCGCTTCTTTTATCCACTTCCCGCAACAGAGCCTTTTTCGCCAGAATTGCAGCCATTTCCATGGTACCTCCCACTCCAACTCCCACTACAATGGGCGGGCACGGATTAGGTCCGGCCGTGCTTACGGTTTCAATGACAAATTTCTTTATTCCTTCGATTCCATCAGATGGCTTCAGCATTTTTAAGGCACTCATATTTTCACTGCCAAAACCTTTCGGCAGCAGTATAATTCTTAAAAAATCCCCGTCAACTATGTTGTAATGTATGATTGCCGGAGTGTTGTCACCGGTATTTGTCCGGATTAACGGATCTTCAACAACCGATTTTCGCAGATAACCTTTTTCATAGCCCCTTCTGACACCCTCATTGATAGCCTCGGTAAGGTTGCCTCCTGTTATATGAACATCCTGTCCTACTTCTGCGAACACAACTGCCATGCCTGTATCCTGGCACATAGGTACTTGCAGATTCGATGCCACATTGGCGTTTTCAACAAGCTCCTTCAATACCGCCCTGCATATTTCAGACTCCTCCGTTACAAGGCTTTTTTCCAGGGCATCCCTTATGTCCTTGTTCAAATAATAGTTGGCATCCATACAAAGTTTTTCAACAGTATCAATAATTTCAGAAACAAAAATTTCTCTCATACCCAACACCTTTTATAGATTTTCATAGGGACCAGGGGGACGGATCTTCTGGTTCATATGGGAACCAGAAGAACCGTCCCCCTGGTCCCGACTGATACTAAAAAACCCGGGATTTAAGTCCCGGGTTTTTAATGCAGCTTATTATTCAATAATATCTGTAACTGTTCCTGCTCCAACAGTTCTTCCGCCTTCACGGATAGCGAATCTCAAACCTTCCTCCATAGCTATGGGAGTGATAAGTTTGATTTCCATATTGATGTGGTCACCAGGCATAACCATTTCAACGTTTTCAGGAAGATCAATAGTTCCTGTAACGTCAGTTGTTCTAAAGTAGAACTGCGGTCTGTATCCATTGAAGAAAGGAGTATGTCTTCCGCCCTCTTCCTTGGTCAGAACGTAAACCTGTCCTTTGAAATGAGTATAGGGTTTGATTGATCCTGGCTTAGCAAGAACCTGTCCTCTTTCAACTTCTGTCCTCTGGATACCTCTTAAGAGAACACCGATATTGTCTCCGGCTTCTGCACGGTCAAGAATCTTTCTGAACATTTCAACACCGGTAACAACTGTTTTTCTGGGTTCGGGCATAAGTCCAACTATCTCAACTTCGTCGCCAACCTTGACTGTTCCGCGTTCAACCCTACCGGTAACAACTGTTCCGCGGCCTGTGATCGTGAAAACGTCCTCAACAGGCATAATAAACGGTTTGTCAACTTCTCTCTGAGGAGTAGGAATATAGCTGTCAACAGCATTCATAAGTTCAAGAATCGGTTTGTACTCCGGAGCATTGATATCATTGCTTGCACATTCAAGTGCCTTGAGGGCGGAACCTCTGACAACGGGAATATCATCTCCCGGGAATTCGTATTCGTTCAGAAGTTCGCGCAGTTCCATTTCAACAAGTTCAAGAAGTTCTTCGTCGTCTACCATATCACACTTGTTCATGAAAACAACTATGTATGGTACACCAACCTGACGGGACAGAAGGATATGCTCTCTTGTCTGAGGCATAGGACCGTCTGCAGCAGATACAACCAGGATAGCACCATCCATCTGAGCAGCACCTGTGATCATGTTCTTAACGTAGTCTGCGTGTCCCGGACAGTCAACATGCGCATAGTGCCTGTTATCAGTTTCATACTCAACGTGAGCGGTGTTGATTGTAATTCCTCTTTCCTTTTCTTCAGGAGCCTTGTCGATTTGGTCATATTCAGTAAACTGTGCTTTCCCGAGAAAACCTAGAACTTTTGTTATAGCAGCAGTCAAAGTGGTTTTTCCGTGGTCAACGTGACCAATTGTACCAATATTAACATGGGGTTTGGTTCTTTCAAACTTAGCTTTTGCCATTTTAAAATTCTCCTCCTTTTTCAGTAAACCTACTGAAGATAGTATAATTAATTGTTATTTTAAATTTAAAATATAAACTTTATAAATAAAATAAATAATTTTAGCTTAGGGCATTTGCTGCAATAAACATTTGAAAAAATTTTAACATCATAACAGTGTTGATTGCAAGCTTTTCCAATAAAATTTATACTATATTGCCTACAATGGTATCCTGTATATTCTTAGGCACCTCGGCAAAATGGTCAAATTGCATTGTAAAGGTGCCTCTTCCTTGTGTCCTTGACCTTAGCTGAGTAGCGTATCCAAACATTTCGGCCATAGGAACCTTGGCTGTAATCACCTGGGCTCCTGCTCTTGCTTCCATGCCTTCAATCCGCCCTCTTCTTGAATTGATGTCACCCATAACATCGCCCATATATTCTTCAGGCACGACAACATCAACTCTCATCACAGGTTCCAACAGAACAGGATTTGCTTTTCTGCAGCCGTCCTTAAAGGCCATGGAACCTGCTATTCTAAAGGCCATTTCAGAGGAATCCACTTCATGGTATGAGCCATCTACAAGAGTAACCTTTATATCAAGCACCTGATACCCGCCAAGAACTCCATTGTTGCATGCATCCTGTATGCCCGCGTCTATTGCCGGAATATATTCTTTGGGGATTACCCCTCCGACAATCTTATTCTCGAAAACATATCCGGAACCGGGTTCAAGAGGCTCAATCTCAATAATGCAATGTCCATACTGTCCCCGTCCTCCTGATTGTCTGACAAATTTTCCTTCGGACCGCACTTTGGTACGTATGGTTTCCTTGTAGGCAACCTGAGGCTTTCCGACATTTGCTTCCACTCTGAACTCCCTCATAAGCCTGTCAACAATTATTTCAAGATGCAGTTCTCCCATTCCGCGTATAATAGTCTGACCTGTCTCTCTGTCTGTATACGTCTTGAATGTGGGATCTTCTTCCGCCAGTTTTGCCAGCGCAATCGCCATTTTTTCCTCCCCTTCCTTATTCTTGGGTTCAATGGCAATTGATATGACAGGTTCCGGAAATTCAATGGATTCAAGAAGAATAGGATGACTTTCATCACAAAGGGTATCTCCGGTAGTTGTATCCTTTAGTCCGACTGCAGCTGCAATTTCACCTGCAAAAACTGCACTTACCTCTTCCCTGTGATTGGCGTGCATTCTGAGAATTCTTCCAATCCTTTCCTTCTTGCTCTTGGTGGAATTGTAAATATAGCTTCCGGATTTGAGAACTCCCGAATAAACCCTGAAGAAGCACAGCCTTCCTACATACGGGTCATTCATTATTTTAAATGCCAATGCGGAAAAAGGTTCATTATCGTCGGCCCTTCTTTCCTCTTCCTTGTCACCGTCAATGTTGATTCCTTTCACCGGAGGAATATCAAGAGGCGACGGCAAATAATCCACTACCGCATCAAGCAAAAGTTGAACACCTTTGTTCCTGTAAGATGAACCGCATACCACAGGTATAATTTTTACAGCTATTGTAGCTTTCCTGATGGCATTTTTAATTTCATCCACCGTTATTTCTTCGCCTTCCAGATATTTTATCATCAAAGTTTCATCCTGGTCGGCAACGGATTCCAGAATAAAGTTTCTGTATTCCTCTATCAAGTCTGCCATATCCTGAGGAGGTTCACCTTCCTCAACGGTTGTCCCGAGCTCATCCTTGAAATAGTAAGCTTTTAATGTTAGCAGGTCAACAACTCCTGAAAATGCATCCTCCCTGCCGATAGGCAACTGAACAGGCACAGGATTGGCCTTCAGTCTTTTCTTTATCATTTCAACGCAATTAAAGAAATCAGCACCTAAAATATCCATTTTATTGATATAGGCTATTCTGGGCACATGATATTTGTCAGCTTGCCGCCATACTGCTTCAGTCTGTGGCTCCACTCCACCTTTTGCACAAAACACAGTTACCGAGCCATCAAGAACTCGAAGGGATCTTTCGACTTCAACCGTAAAATCAACGTGCCCCGGCATATCTATGATGTTAATTCTTTTGCCTTTCCATTGCGCAGTTGTTGCAGCAGACGTTATTGTAATTCCACGCTCCTGTTCCTGTTCCATCCAGTCCATGGTTGCAGCACCTTCGTGAACCTCTCCCATTCTGTGAAGCCTTCCTGTGTAAAACAGTATACGTTCTGTTGTTGTGGTCTTTCCTGCGTCAATATGAGCCATTATTCCAATGTTTCTTGTATCTTCCAAACTAAATTGCCTGGGCATTCTAACCCTCCTTTCGTTCTAAATGTCTCCTGTATTTTCTTATTATTAACTCTTGCACTGTTGTTTATTAAATTATGCATAAGAACATTTTACCACCTGTAATGTGCAAAAGCTCTGTTAGCCTCAGCCATCTTATGGGTATCTTCCTTCTTCTTGTAAGCTCCACCCATATTGTTTATTGCATCCATAATTTCTCCGGCCAGTCTTTCCCTCATAGTGCGTTCACCACGCTGACGGGAATAATTTACAAGCCATCTGATTGCCAGGGCCTGCCTTCTTTCCGGTCTTACCTCCACAGGGACCTGATATGTCTGACCTCCAACCCTTCTGGCTTTTACCTCAAGAACCGGCATTAAATTTGCCATACATTCTTCAAAAACCTCAAGAGGATCCCGACCGGTTTTTTCTTTGATAATGTCAAAAGCGCCATAGCAAATTTTCTGGGCTACACCCTTTTTGCCGTCTAACATGATTGTATTGATAAGCTTTGTAACCACCTTATCGTTGTATATTGGATCGGGTAAAACGTCTCTTTTCGGTATATGTCCTTTTCTTGGCACTCTGCTTCCCTCCTTTTCATGATAATAATATCATCGGTACTCGATAACCTGCCAATGCGGCAGAATTACCGACAGTGCTTCATCGTTGTTATATATAAGATTAGTATATATAAAACATAACGTAATTAGCACTTTAATTAATCTTTTACAATATTCCTTACTTCTTAGGCCTCTTTGCACCGTATTTTGAACGGCCCTGAGCCCTTTTGTCAACTCCTGCAGTATCCAGGGTACCCCTTATAATGTGATACCTTACGCCAGGAAGATCCTTAACCCTTCCTCCTCTGACCAGAACAACGCTATGTTCCTGGAGATTATGTCCAATTCCCGGAATATATGCTGTTACTTCAATACCGTTGGTCAGACGAACCCTCGCAACCTTTCTGAGAGCGGAATTCGGCTTCTTTGGAGTTGTAGTTTTAACAACGGTACATACTCCACGCTTCTGCGGACAATTGAGATCAATAGGCAGCCTTTTCAAGGAGTTGAGTCCTTTCTGAAGTGCCGGTGCTGTTGATTTCTTCTCTAATGTCTCTCTGCCCTTCCTCACCAATTGGTTAAATGTCGGCATCAATACACCTCCTTTCAATTATTGTTCTATTTTAATAAACATGCTGCTGCCGAGCCTACCTCAACACCGCATGCTTTTCCTAATTTGGCCATAGTATCTACATAAATTATTTCAACAGACTTCTGGATGCACAAATCTCTCAATTTTGCAATAACTCTTTCTTCTGCATCCCTTGCCAAATAAACGACTTTAGCTCTGTCATTTTCCACTGCTTTCAGTGTTTGCTTCACACCTACATGTTTATTGCCAGTTCTTAAATCTTCCAGCAATTTATTACCCTCCTAAAGAACATACATAGTCCCCGGTTAACGCACTGAAATATTTTATCACCGCCATAAGTCTCTTGTCAAGAAAATAACATGGTGTATCTGTTGCTGTTATTTTTTGGTTGCTGCCCGGTCATCTTTTTACCTGTCAAAGGACAACCTGCTCTTGATACAATCTTTCAGCAGCAACCTCCAAAACAGCATTTTCTATCCCATTCAGGCATTTCCACGCTTTACTTCATTTCATCCATCTGCCAGAGCGCTTTTCTGCCTATACAGACTTCATCTTTTTATTCACCGGCTTCTATGCTTATATCCTTGTATCTGCTCATTCCGGTTCCTGCCGGGATTAACTTGCCAATAATTACATTTTCCTTCAAACCTACCAGCGGATCTGTCTTTCCTTTAATTGCAGCTTCGGTCAACACTCTTGTCTGTTCCTGGAATGAAGCTGCAGACAGGAAGGATTCGGTTGCCAGGGAAGCTTTGGTGATACCAAGGAGTGTTCTCTTGCCAACTGCGGGTCTCTTTCCTTCAGCTGTTACCCTGTTGTTTTCCCTTTCAAATTCGAAAATGTCGACCAGCCCGCCAGGCAATAGATTTGTATCTCCGGCATCTTCAATCTTCACTTTTCTGAGCATCTGACGGACAATTACTTCAATGTGCTTGTCGTTGATGCCAACGCCCTGAAGGATATAAACCCTCTGGACTTCCTGCAAAAGATATCTCTGTACGGCATTGATGCCTTTGATTTTCAATATATCGTGGGGGTTGACGGAACCTTCGGTAATTTCGTCACCTGCTTCAACATAATCCCCCTCGGTAACCTTGATTCTTGAACCATACGGAATCAAATAGTTACGGGATTCACCCTCATCTGATGTAACAATTACTTCCCTCTTCTTCTTGGTCTCACTCAAGCTGACTTTACCTGCAATTTCGGATATAATTGCAAGACCCTTTGGTTTTCTTGCTTCGAAGAGCTCCTCAATCCTTGGGAGACCCTGGGTGATGTCATCTCCGGCAACACCACCTGTGTGGAAGGTTCTCATGGTCAGCTGGGTTCCGGGTTCACCAATTGACTGGGCGGCAATAATACCTACCGATTCACCCACATTAACCAGCTCGCCGGTGGCAAGGTCGGAACCGTAGCAGCATGCACAAACTCCATACTCCGAATGACAGGTAAGCACGGATCTTATCTTAACTTTGGTTATTCCTGCCTTATCAATTTTGTTGGCAACATCTTCCTTGATCATATTATTGGCTTGAATGATTATCTCGCCGGTTTCAGGATGCACGATATCTTCTGCGGCAAATCTGCCTACAATCCTGTCCTTAAGGCTTTCAATCACTTCCAGGCCGTCCATTATTGCCTGGATCTCAATGCCTTCATGGGTGCCGCAATCATGCTCCCTGACTATAACATCCTGGCTGACCTCAACAAGCCTTCTGGTGAGGTATCCTGAGTCCGCAGTTCTGAGAGCCGTATCGGCAAGACCTTTTCTTGCACCGTGGGTTGAAATAAAGTATTCCAAAACGTTCAATCCTTCACGGAAGTTTGCTTTAATCGGAATCTCTATTGTACGTCCCGAGGTGTTTGCCATAAGTCCCCTCATACCTGCCAACTGTCTTATCTGATTTATGTTACCTCTTGCACCGGACTTATACATCATGGTAAGAGGATTGAAGGAATCAAGGGCTTCAACCAGGGCAGCCGTAATCTTTTCACCAGTTTCCGTCCATGCGCTTATGATTGAATTATACCTTTCTTCATTGGAAATAAGCCCTCTCTTGTATTGCTTCATGATTTTCTCAATCTTCTGCTCGGTTTCTTCAAGGTAGCGCTTCTTGACCTCAGGAATTATCATATCGCTGACGCCTATTGTTATTGCACCCTTTGTTGAAAACTTGAATCCAAGGGATTTTATCCTGTCCAGCACCTCTGCCGTTTTAGTGGTGCCATGTTTTTTGATGCACCTGTCAACAATTCTTCCAAGGGCTTTACTGTCCACCAAAAATGTAACTTCAAGTTCAAAAAGATTATCAGGATCAGATCTGTCAACAAAACCAAGATCCTGGGGTATTGCCTGGTTGAAGAATATTCGCCCTGCTGTTGCATCTATTATTTTTGTTTTTTCTACTCCGTCAATAACCTTCCTCATCCTGACTTTTATAGGCGCATGAAGTCCCAGTAATCCGTTCTGGTATGCCATCTCCACTTCTTCAGGTGAAGCGAAGTACCTGCCTTCCCCTTTTTCACCTTCCCGGACTATAGTCAAATAATAGCTTCCCAGAACCATGTCCTGGGTCGGAACCGTTACCGGTCTTCCATCCGCCGGCCTTAAAAGGTTGTTTGCCGACAACATCAGAAAACGTGCTTCTGCCAGGGCTTCTGCCGTCAGGGGCACATGCACTGCCATCTGGTCACCGTCAAAGTCGGCGTTATAAGCCGTACAAACAAGAGGATGAAGCTTGATTGCCCTACCTTCAATCAAAACCGGTTCAAAGGCCTGTATTCCAAGCCTGTGGAGAGTAGGCGCACGGTTCAGGAGTACCGGGTGTTCCTTGATAACCTCGGCCAGCACGTCCCAAACCTCAGGTCTGACTCTTTCAACCATTCTTTTGGCACTTTTAATATTATGAGCCAGCCCGTCATTTACAAGCTTTTTCATGACAAAGGGCTTGAACAGCTCAAGGGCCATTTCGTTGGGCAGTCCACACTGATATATTTTCAGTTCCGGACCGACTACGATAACGGAACGTCCTGAATAGTCAACACGTTTCCCAAGCAGATTCTGCCTGAAACGTCCCTGTTTACCTTTAAGCATATCCGACAGGGATTTAAGGGGCCTGTTCCCGGGTCCGGTAACAGCTCTTCCTCTCCTGCCGTTATCTATCAAAGCATCAACTGCTTCCTGAAGCATTCTTTTTTCATTTCGAACAATAATATCCGGAGCACCCAGATCCAACAGTCTCTTTAACCTGTTGTTTCTGTTAATTACTCTTCTGTAGAGATCATTCAGGTCTGAAGTGGCAAATCTGCCACCGTCCAATTGCACCATCGGACGAAGTTCCGGGGGAATTACGGGAATAACCTCCAGTATCATCCATTCAGGCTTGTTGCCGGATAATCTGAAAGCTTCAACAACTTCAAGCCTTTTAATAATTCGGACTTTCTTTTGACCTGTTGATTCCGCCAGTTCCTTTCTGAGTTCCTGGGAAAGCTGATCCAGGTCTATTTTTCTCAAAAGTTCCAATATTGCCTCGGCACCCATGCCCGCCCTGAAATTATGTCCGAATTTCTCTACACTGTCTCTATATTCCTTTTCAGATAATATCTGTTTTTCAAACAGAGGAGTCTGTCCCGGATCAATAACAACATAGGACGCAAAGTACAAAACTTTTTCCAGGTTTCTCGGGGACATGTCCAGGATAAGTCCCATCCTGCTGGGTATCCCCTTGAAATACCATATGTGGGAAACAGGAGCTGCAAGTTCAATATGCCCCATACGCTCCCTTCTTACCTTTGCGCGGGTAACCTCAACTCCGCAACGGTCGCACACTATTCCCTTGTATCTGATGCGTTTATATTTACCGCAGTGACATTCCCAATCTTTCTGCGGTCCAAAGATTCTCTCGCAGAACAAGCCGTCTCTTTCCGGCTTTAATGTTCTATAGTTGATGGTTTCAGGCTTTTTTACCTCGCCTCTCGACCATTCTCGTATTTTCTCCGGGGAAGCTAAACCTATTTTTATTGAATCAAAATTGTTAAGTTCCAGCACAGCTTTATCACCCTTCCTTAAATATTATCCAAATCGTCCATATCAAAATCAAAGTCATCGTCCTCTGAATCGTCTTCCTTGAACAGGCTTTCAACAATATCCACATCCAGATTGTCATCAAGGTCTTCAGTATCATTTGAATCCAGATCATCCAAATCAAGGGCGTCAAGATTCAAATCATCATCACCAAGGTCCTCATCGTCACCTTCAAGGCTGTCATCGGTGTAGTCGTCTGTAAGTTCCTCATCTTCTCTTCCTTCAATATTTACACTCAGTTCTTCCAGCTCATCCTCTGAAGACTCTTTAATAGTGATTTCCTGCTGTTCATCGGAGAAGACTTTAACATCAAGAGCCAAACTCTGCAGTTCTTTTATGAGAACTTTGAATGACTCCGGAATTCCAGGCTCTGGAACGTTTTCTCCCTTTACAATGGCTTCGTATGTTTTGACTCTTCCGACAACATCGTCGGATTTTACCGTCAGTATTTCCTGCAATGTGTAAGCAGCTCCATAAGCTTCAAGGGCCCAAACTTCCATTTCACCAAAGCGCTGGCCTCCAAACTGTGCCTTACCGCCCAAAGGCTGCTGCGTAACAAGTGAATACGGACCGGTTGAGCGTGCATGTATCTTGTCATCAACAAGGTGGGCAAGTTTCAAAATATACATATACCCTACCGATACTTTATTGTCAAAGGGTTCACCTGTCCTTCCGTCATACAGGACGGTCTTTCCGTCACTGCTTAAGTTGGCCATTTCAAGGGTTTTAATAATATCCATCTCCGAAGCTCCGTCAAAAACCGGAGTGGCAATCTTCCAGCCCAGTGCTTTTGCAGCATATCCAAGATGCACTTCCAGAACCTGTCCTATATTCATACGGGACGGAACACCAAGAGGATTCAACACTATTTCAAGGGGAGTACCATCAGGTAGGAAGGGCATATCCTCCTCCGGCAGTATTCTTGAGATAACACCTTTGTTACCGTGTCTTCCTGCCATCTTGTCGCCAACCGATACTTTTCTTTTTTGAGCAACATAAACCCTTACAAGCTCATTTACTCCAGGAGGCAGTTCATCTCCGTTTTCTCTTGAAAACACCTTGACATCTACAATAATTCCCGATTCACCATGGGGTACCCTAAGTGAAGTATCCCTTACCTCTCTTGCCTTTTCTCCGAAGATTGCACGAAGGAGTCTTTCTTCTGCGGTAAGCTCGGTTTCACCCTTTGGAGTTACCTTTCCAACCAAAATATCTCCTGCCCTAACCTCCGCTCCAATCCGGATAATACCGCGTTCATCAAGGTCTTTAAGGGTATCTTCGCTGACATTGGGAATATCCCTTGTAATTTCCTCAGGTCCCAGCTTTGTATCTCTGGCTTCAGCTTCATATTCCTCTATATGAATTGAAGTAAAGGTATCATCCTTCACAAGCTTTTCGCTTATCAGTATTGCGTCTTCGTAGTTGTAGCCTTCCCAGGTCATGAACCCGACAAGGACATTCTTGCCCAGTGCCAGTTCACCGATGGATGTAGAAGGTCCGTCGGCAATTACATCACCTTTTTCCACAACATCGCCTTTTTTTACTATGGGTCTTTGATTTATGCAAGTACCCTGGTTTGACCTCATATATTTAAGCAAATCATAAACTGTCTTTTTGCCATCTTTATTCCTTATGATAACCTGGTTTGCAGAAACCTTTTCCACAACGCCGGCCTCTTTGGCCAATACCACAACTCCCGAGTCTACTGCGGTTTTATACTCCATGCCCGTTCCGACAATGGGCGAATCAGTCCTAATCAAAGGAACCGCCTGACGCTGCATGTTGGATCCCATGAGGGCACGGTTGGCGTCATCGTTTTCCAAAAAGGGAATCAGAGCCGTTGCAACGGATACCAACTGCTTGGGGGAAACATCCATGTAGTCAACTTTTTCACTTTCTACTTCGAATATTTCTTCCTTGTATCTTGCAAGAACTCTCTTGTTTACAAATTTCCTGTTTTCATCCAATGGCTCGTTTGCCTGGGCAATAATATATTCGTCACCCTCATCGGCTGTAAGGTAGGCAATTTCGTTGGTAACAACCCCTTTTTCCTTGTCCACCTTCCTATAAGGCGCTTCAATGAAACCATATTCGTTTATTCTTGCATATGTGCTCAGTGAACCAATAAGTCCGATGTTCGGTCCTTCAGGTGTCTCAATAGGACACATTCTTCCATAGTGGGAATGGTGAACGTCACGAACCTCAAAACCCGCTCTTTCCCTGCTTAAGCCACCAGGTCCCAAAGCACTGAGCCTTCTTTTATGAGTAAGCTCTGCAAGGGGATTTGTCTGATCCATAAACTGCGACAGCTGGCTGCTTCCAAAGAATTCTTTAATTGCCGCCGCCACAGGTCTGATGTTAATGAGGGCTTGAGGAGTGACAATATCAATATCCTGAATTGTCATCCTTTCACGGACAACTCTTTCCATTCTTGCAAGTCCGATTCTAAATTGATTCTGCAAAAGCTCTCCCACAGAACGGAGCCTTCTGTTGCCCAGGTGGTCAATATCATCAATTTTTCCAAGCCCGTAGCTAAGATTTATCATGTAGTTAATGGATGAAATAATATCCTCCGGAGTGATAAATTTGGGTACAAGATCATCCACCCTCTCCTTCAGGGCAGTCTTGAGAGCCTTTTCATCGGTGTTCTCCCTGAGAATTTCCTGCAGTACGCTATATTTGACCAATTCATTGATTTCAAGCTCGGCAGCGTCAAAATCAACATATTTGCTTATGTCAACCATATCGTTTCCAATAACCGAAATGGCTTTGCCTTCTACACTTATCAGTACTGTATTAATTCCTGCATTTTGAATATCCCAGGCTTGTTCTTTGGTGATCATCTCACCTTCTTCAACAATTATCTCGCCTGTTTCAGGATGAACAATGTTCTCAGCGGCTATATTACCGCTAATTCTGGTGGCAAGGGCCAGTTTCTTGTTAAATTTGAAACGTCCGACTTTCGCAAGGTCATATCTTTTAAGATCAAAGAACAATGAATTTAGCAGTGACCTTGCACTTTCAATTGTAGGCGGTTCTCCAGGTCTCAGCCTCTTGTATATTTCGAGAAGGCCTTCTTCTTCTGATTTGCTGTTATCTTTCTGAATCGTGGCAAATACCCTGTCATCTTCTCCCAGGAGTTGTATTATCTCCATATCGGTACCATACCCAAGAGCCCTTACCAATACAGTTATAGGCAGCTTTCTGGTTCTGTCAATTCTGACGTATAATACGTCATTGGAATCAGTTTCATACTCAAGCCATGCACCCCTGTTTGGAATAACAGTGCTGGAAAACAATTTCTTACCTGTCTTGTCAAATTCCATATTGTAATAAATTCCGGGGGACCTTACAAGCTGGCTTACTACGACTCTTTCTGCTCCATTAATAATAAATGTCCCGTTATCAGTCATAAGTGGGAAATCTCCCATGAAAATTTCCTGTTCCTTGACTTCTCCGGTTTCCTTGTTAATAAGCCGGACCTTTACTTTTAACGGCGCAGAATAGGTTGTATCCCTTTCTTTGCATTCAAGAAGGCTGTATTTGGGCTTTTCATCAAGAGAATAATCTATGAACTCCAGGATAAGATTACCTGTATAGTCAGTGATTGGAGAAACGTCTCTGAATACTTCTCTTAAGCCGTGCTCAAGGAAATATTTATATGAGTTCTTTTGCACTTCAATAAGATTTGGCATTTCCAGAACTTCGTCGATTCTGGAGTAGCTCATACGAGTAACTTTTCCCATTTTTACGGGATGTACCATCTGATATCACCTCATAAGTATTTGTTTTTTAAGTGCATTTAAATTTGTATTGGCTTCCTTACCATGACATCTGTCTTTAATGAGTTTAAAGTGTATAATTTAAGTTTCTTAAAATAAATACAACTCTTAATGGATATACTACATGAACTTATAATATATTGATTAAATCCCGACAAGTAATTTACTTGGACTTCACGTGCAATATATGGCAACAAGATTTATATAGGGCGGTATATTGTATGTGAAGTTGGTTAAACTTGCTTTTGGGGAGTAATCACAATATTTGCTTTGCTAAAAAAATCCGAAAACTATCAAAATACCCATATGTACCCCTAAAAATATACATAAGAATACCATGCGAAATCCCGGCGTTTTTAAAACAGCGCCTTGATTCACCTGGTATTCCCGTACTATTTTAAAAATTTGACTTCTATAGTCATTTTAATCATTAATACTTCCCTAAAGTATATATTCTGCTGAATTTACAACCGTATTTATTGCTGCGCGAGTCTCCACCCGCCCCAAAAGGCTGGTAGATACCCGATTTTCGGTATATTACCGTTTAAATATTATTAACAATCCTTGCCTTAATTATTCTTGTATGTTATAATGTAAAGGCAATAAAAATATTGTTTAATTTTTTCCAGTGGTTATAATATTTCTCTGATTATAACGCAGTGTATAATTCTATCATACCCACGAATACTTGTCAAATTTTTTTTGTGGGTATTTTTATTCTTTGGGGCAATATATTTCCTGAGCATCTTTTCACACTAATTAACCAGGGGTTTAATTAACCAGGGAGACGATTCTTCCGGTCCCCTGGGCTGTTTGGGACCAGGAGGACGGTTCTTCTGGTTCCCTGGATTGTTGCAGACAGAATCGCAGGCGTCTCTCTGGTACCGTTGCAGAACCTGGGGGACTTGGGAACCGGTGAAACCCCGGGAACCGTTCCCTGCCCTGGTCTCCTCACACTAAAAGGCCTTGCTTTGTAGTGCAAGGCCTTTTTGTAGAATTTCAAAGGGATAAAATCCGTTCCGCCAGGCTTTAAAAATTTTTCGCAAAGCAAGTGGCAGAACCAAAACCGCTATGGTTGACACTTATCAATAAATTACTTAATTTCAACCGTAGCTCCAACTTCTTTGAATTTTTCAGCAATCTGATTTGCTTCGTCCTTGGAAACGTTTTCTTTAACAGTCTTGGGAGCCCCGTCAACAAGGTCCTTGGCTTCCTTAAGTCCCAAACCGGTAACTTCTCTAACAACCTTGATAACCTTAATCTTTTCTACTCCAACTTCCTTGAGAATTACGTCGAATTCAGTCTTCTCTTCAGCTGCTTCAGCTGCTGCAGGGGCACCGGCTGCAGGCATAGCTGCCACCATTGCCGGAGCTGCTGCGGATACACCAAATTCTTCTTCTAAAGCTTTTACAAGCTCTGATAATTCCAATACTGTTAAACCCTTGATTTCTTCAATAAACTTTTGAATCTTTTCACTTGCCATTATAATTAACCTCCATATTTTTTAATTTGATTTAGATTTTTTTATATTACGGTATTACGCATTTCCTTTTTGATCTGCAATAGCCTTCAAAGCTACCACAAGTCCTCTCAAATTAGCATTGAGAACATTGACAAATCCTGAAATCGGGGCATTCAAGCCACCAACAACTCTTGCTACAAGCACTTCTCTGGACGGCAAATCCGCCAGTGCCTTTACACCGTCGGCACCTATTACCTTGCCTTCAACAACGCCTGCTTTAATTTCCAGCTTTTGAAACTTCTTTGCGTACTCGGAAAGAATCTTTGCCGGAGCTACCGGATCCATACTGATTGCCAATGCGGTAGGTCCTTTGAGATAAGGTTCCAAACCATCCAGGTTGCTATTCTTTATAGCAAAATGTGTTATGGTATTTTTAACAACCTTATATTCCACACCGGCTTTCCTTAGACTGTTTCTGAGCTCGGTATCCTGCTCCACAGTCAGTCCCCTGTAATCAGCAAGCACTATTCCTGCGCAGTTTTTTATTTTTTCGGTCAACTCATCAACTGCACGAACCTTTTGTTCTAGTACTTTTTTACTGGGCACTCTAACACCTCCTTGCTCCATTTTGTTTGCATGGTTTCTGCATTATGCAGATATAATTAAAAAAGCCCCTCATAGACACAAATACATACGAGGGGCATTTTATTGCCTTTTAACTTCTTCCCTCGGCAGGCGGGTTTCCTTACCCATTATACCACTGGCACCTGCTGTCTATGGTAATATTATTAAATTGGTTTTTATTCAACCCCTGCGGCCGGGTCATCGCCAATGGGGCGCACTGCCGGATTACAATGCAGGGTGTGCTGTGAACTTATTCCAGGTTGTTCTTTACTTTGCAACCGCAGCTTCTTCAGTTTTTGCAGCCAGTACCCGGAGAGGATTTACCTTGATGCCGGGTCCCATGGTTGAAGTTACAACAACACTCTTCAAATACTGACCCTTGGCTGCTGCAGGCTTGGCCTTGATGATGGCATCCAGAAGAGTCCGGAAATTTTCAACCAACTGCCCTTTTTCAAAGGAAACCTTGCCGATGGGGCAATGGACTATGTTAGTCTTGTCAAGCCTGTATTCAATCTTACCGGCTTTGATTTCCTGGATTGCCCTGGCAACATCCATGGTTACTGTTCCGGCTTTCGGGTTTGGCATTAAGCCTTTAGGACCGAGAACTCTGCCAAGCCGTCCTACAACACCCATCATATCCGGGGTCGCAACAACTACATCAAATTCAAACCAGTTGTCATTCTGGATTTTTGCCACCAAATCTTCAGCGCCTACATAATCGGCACCTGCTTTTTCAGCTTCATCAGCCTTCGGACCTTTTGCAAATACCAAAACTCTGACTTTTTTTCCGGTTCCATGTGGCAGTACAACCGCACCACGAACCTGTTGCTCTGCATGTCTTGAGTCAACACCGAGTTTTATATGAACTTCAACAGTCTCATCAAACTTGGCTTTTGAAGCTTTCTGTACAAGATCCAATGCTTCTTCAGGATCATAAAGTTTTGTTCTGTCAATAAGCTTTAAACTGTCCAGGTATTTCTTTCCTCTTTTCATATCTTACAATCTCCTCCTTGTGGTATATTCTCCGGAAAGTTATTTTCCTCCCACCTGTTGCTTAAGAAAACTATCCTTCAACTGTTATTCCCATGCTTCTTGCAGTACCTGCAATCATTCTTTCTGCCGCTTCTACGCTTGCAGCGTTCAGGTCAGGCATTTTAAGTTCTGCAATTTTCCGCAATTCTTCTCTGGATATTTTTGCAACCTTTTCCCTGTTGGGTACACCGGATCCCTTTTCAACCTTGCACGCTTTCTTTAAAAGCACTGCTGCCGGAGGAGTTTTTGTAATGAACGTGAAGGACCTGTCTGCATAAATGGTTATTACTACAGGTATGACAAGGCCTGCGTCTTTTGCGGTCCTTTCGTTGAACTCTTTACAAAATCCCATGATATTTACACCATGTTGCCCTAGTGCTGGTCCAACCGGTGGAGCCGGAGTTGCCTTTCCAGCAGGAATCTGAAGTTTTACAATGCCGGTAATTTTCTTTGCCATATAAGTTCCACCTCCCAAAAATTTGTGCCCTTGCCGAATCCATGCTATAAGCTTATAATGCTTATGTTTATGGACTCTTTCATATTCAGGCTGATATTGGACATTCCCCGCCGGATACGGCAGAGGTTCCTGATTTATCATGCTGCTTTTGCAGCTCTTCACAGGCAGACACGGTCTGTCCCACCGCCTTGATATATAAAACGTGGATTAAGTTCGGGCAAACAATCCACATTGAATCCAATGATTCTTATCTGCCGTTATTTTATACTACCTTAACCACGAATTTTTCATGCCTTTCATGCCGCTTCAAACTACAGCTTCGTTATTTGTGAAAATTCAAGCTCAACAGGTGTCTCCCTGCCGAACATTGAAACAGATACCCTGACTTTCTTTCTGTCCATGTTGATTTCTTCAACTGCACCAATAAAGTTCTCAAGGGGTCCCGATATAACCCTGACGCTGTCGCCAACCTCATAATCCACAATGGGAGCAAATTCTTCCACACCCATGCTCTTGATTTCCTCATCAGACAACGGCACCGGCTTGGATCCGGGACCGACAAAGCCAGTCACTCCGCGGATATTCCTGACTACATACCAGGACTCATCGGACATGATCATTTTTACCAATACGTAACCCGGGAAGACCTTTTTCAGTGTCGCTTTTTTCTTCCCGTCCTTTATTTCGATCTGCTCTTCCATTGGAACGACAATGTCCTGGATGTATTCCTGCATTCCCCTGTTTTCAACTATTTTCTCAAGGTTGGCTTTTACCTTGTTTTCATATCCGGAATAAGTATGAACTACATACCATTTCGCATTTTCCGAGAATTCATTATCAGATATCAAATCAGGAATCCTCCTTTATCTGGTAAAAAACCAAGCAGTTAACTGGCCGTAAAAAAGGTCAATAATCCATAGTAATGCACCAACCAACAAACACGATACCAAGACAGTCACTGTATTATTTATCAGCTGCTTTCTGTTGGGCCAGATTACCTTTTTCAATTCATTTTTAATTTCCTTGAAAAAACGTACAGTATTCTTTTTCAATTTATTAAATTTAGACTCGTTAGCGGCAGCCATTTTCACATCTCCACTTTCATATTTTTCTTTTCGGTTTGCCTGACATAAATAATTGTCCTTTAACCCAATAAATATGCAGGATCATTTAAACACTGCTACCTTGTTTCCCTGTGTTCTGTGTGTTTGTTGCAAAACTTGCAGTACTTTTTCATTTCAAGCCTATCCGGATCGTTTTTCTTGTTTTTCATGTTTGCATAATTTCTTTGCTTACACTCGGTACAGGCTAATGTTATTTTAACTCTCACGTGTTACACCTCCGGCTGTAGGTCTATATCAAAAATAGTTAGAATTTCAGACACAAAAAAAAAAGCCTATTTTTTTTGAGCAACCACTAATTTAACATATAATTATCAATATGTCAAGCAAATTTATTAATTTCATAATTCACACCGGCCAGAGGGGAGTCACTCTGGTTTTCACCCTGGACTCATCCGGCTGTGGACAGTTCCTGATTTGCTGCATACTTATATAAATATGCCATGAGATGGTTCTCTTGTCAACAAGAAAGAAGAACTATCCTCATCTTTGTAATATATACATATAATGAAAGATTATACCATGCCTTCCTTGTCAGAAAAACCGTTTCCATGGTCTAGAAGTAAATGAAATGTATGCAGAAAGTATGGATGTGTATGCAGATAAGTAACAATTAGCTTTATTTTGTTAGAAAACCAGGTGAGATGAAGGCAAAAATGTGTGAAAAAAACAGGAATTTTTTTAGCTTTTTTAAGCCACGGATGGCGAGTAAAAAGCGGTATCATTTTTGCCTTCAGCGAACCGCCGGTTTTCTCAAAATAAGAGCTTTGTTCTTAGAAAAGCTCGGGGGGGGCATCGAGCCCCGCTCGTTTTTGGCTGGATTTGCTTCGCAAATAGCCTCTGCATACACATCCATATGGCATACATTTCTTCTTCTTTCCGATATCTGCACCTGTCCAATAAAATAGTCCCCGTTTATGCTTCTATCAGTTCATCTATGCCTGCACCGGGCGGTACTATGGGAAATACCTTGTCGTCCTTGTCAATTTTAAAGTTCAACAGCACCGGCCTGTCGGTAGATTCAAGGGCTTTCATTATTGCCCCGTCAACCTCCTCAGGCTTTTCAACATCAATGCCTATGGCTCCGAAGGCTTCCGCCAAAGCTTTGAAGTTTGTAGCCCTGTCAATTGTTGTAGCCGAGTACCTGCCACCGTAAAACAATTCCTGCCACTGGCGAACCATGCCAAGTACCCCGTTGTTAAGCAAGGCTATAATTATAGGAAGCTTATATTCCACTGCTGTAGCCAGTTCGTTGAGATTCATGCGGAAACTTCCGTCTCCTGCAATATTTATTACCTTCCTGCCGGGTAAGCCTATCTGCGCCCCTATGCTGGCACCAAGACCAAACCCCATGGTACCCAGCCCTCCTGAGGATATAAATTGCCTGGGATGGCTGAATTTATAAAATTGAGCCGCCCATAACTGGTTTTGGCCTACTTCGGTAGTAATAACAGCTTTGCCCCCGGTAAGTTCATAAAGCCTTTCTACAATGTAATTAGGCTTTAAAGAACCATTTTGGGGGTAGTTCAAAGGAAAGCTCTTCTTAAGTTCAATTATGCTGTCCACCCATTCGGTCTTCGGCTTTTCATGCACCCTCCGATTAAGCTCCCTTAAAATTTTTACCATGTTCCCCACCAGAGGATAATGGGCACCTACATTTTTCCCAATTTCCGCAGGATCTATGTCTATGTGCATGATTTTTGCATTTGGAGCAAATCTTTTTACATTGCTTATTACCCTGTCACTGAAGCGGGCACCTATGGCAATAAACAAATCTGATTCCGATACAGCCGTGTTGGATGCTCTCGTGCCATGCATTCCCACAAGGCCCGTAAAAAGATCATGGGTTCCCGGGAATGAACCCAACCCCATCAGTGTGGTCCCGACGGGTATTTTTGCCTTTTCAGCAAGCATGGCCACTTCCAGATGCGCTCCTGCAATAGACACTCCACCCCCCGACAGGATGAAAGGTTTTTTTGCCTTATTAATCATCCCGGCAGCTTTATCAAGCTGTTCCTCTTCAACTCCCAGCTCTCCCCCGGGAATTTCCTTTGGTGTTTTAAATGTATATTCCGCATAATTTGCAGTAACATCCTTGCATATATCCACAAGCACCGGTCCGGGTCTGCCCTTTTTTGCAATATAAAACGCTTCCCGGACGATATCCGCCAGCCGGTTTACATCCTTTACTATATAATTGTGTTTGGTTATGGGCATGGTTATACCGGTTATGTCCACTTCCTGGAAAGAGTCCTTGCCCAGAAGGGAAGTAGGAACCTGCCCGGTAAATGCAACCATTGGCACAGAATCCATATATGCCGTTGCTATTCCTGTAACCAGGTTGGTAGCACCCGGCCCCGAGGTGGCAATGCAAACTCCCACTTTTCCCGTTGCCCTTGCATAACCGTCTGCTGCATGGGAAGCACCCTGCTCATGGGAAGTCAGAATATGCCTTATCTCATTTCTTGCATAATACAGAGCGTCATAAATATTAAGCACCGCTCCCCCCGGAAATCCAAAAATCGTATCTACACCTTGCTCCTTCAGGCACTCAATTAGAATTTGTGCACCTGTAAGTTTCATGTAACTGCTACCTCCAACTTCTCTAAATAAAAAATGAATAAATTTCCTATTCTCCCGGTCTGATAAAAATGTTTATGAAAAAATGCCGGCGAGTTTTTGCCAGGCCACGTAAAAATGTGGCTTTTCCAACAGTCAATAGATTTCATTTATACTGCGCAAACCGCATCCTAATCTTCCATACAAATCTATTTCAATACTGCTCCCGTGCTTGCTGAAGTCACCAGTCTGGCATACCGTCCAAGGTAGCCTCCGGTCACTTTCGGCCTGGGAGCTTTCCAAAGAGCTCTCCTCCTGTCAAGTTCTTCTTTGGACACCTCTACATTCAAGCTGTTGTTGGGAATATCTATATTGATAATATCCCCCTCCTGTATCAAGCCGATGGGCCCCTGCTCCATTGCTTCAGGGGAAATATGGCCAATTGCCGCTCCACGGGTGGCCCCGGAAAATCTTCCGTCCGTCAGCAGCGCCACATCCTTGTCGAGCCCCATCCCGGCTATTGCTGATGTGGGGCTAAGCATCTCCCTCATACCGGGTCCGCCTTTTGGCCCTTCATAGCGGATAACAACAACATCACCCTTGTTTATTCTCCTGTTGTATATTGCCTCAATTGCAGCTTCCTCCGAATCAAAGACCCTTGCAGGCCCCTTATGAACAAGCATTTCAGCCGCTACTGCGGCTTTTTTCACAACTGCTCCATCCGGTGCTATATTGCCCCTTAATACTGCAATTCCTCCTGTAGTACTATAAGGACTGTCAATATTTCTTATTACATCATAATCAAGGACTTTCGCATTTTTAATATTATCTGCAATTGTCTTTCCCGTTACCGTCAGCAAATCAAGATGCAAAAGATCCCGTTTGGTCAGTTCCTTCATGACAGCCTGAACTCCACCCGCTTCATAAAGGTCCTGAATCCTGTGATCTCCGGAAGGAGCAAGCTTGCAAAGGTTTGGAACTTTTGCACTCATTTCGTTGATTACGTCAAGATTGATTTTTATACCGGCCTCATGGGCAATGGCAGGCAGGTGCAGGACCGAGTTTGTGGAGCATCCAAGAGCCATGTCAACTGCAAGGGCATTCAAGAAGGCCTTTTCATTTAATATATCCCCTGGCTTGATATCCTTCTCAACCAGCTCTACAATCTTCATTCCCGCTTCCTTCGCAAGCCTTATTCTCTCTGCATAAACAGCCGGTATGGTGCCGTTTCCCGGAAGCCCCATCCCCAGGACTTCAGTAAGACAGTTCATTGAATTTGCGGTAAACATTCCGGAACATGACCCACATCCGGGGCAGGCATAATCCTCAAGATATTTTACTTCTTCTCCGGTCATCATTCCGGCCTTGAAGGAACCAACAGCTTCGAACATGCTGTTTAAGTCCAGAAACCTGCCATTCTTCTTTATAGACAGCATAGGGCCGCCGCTTATGACTATTGAAGGCACGTTGATTCTGGCTGCCGCCATGAGCATTCCAGGCACAATTTTGTCACAGTTCGGAATAAACACCATTCCGTCAAAGCTATGGGCCAATGCCATGGATTCACATGAATCGGCAATAAGTTCACGGGAGGCAAGGGAATACTTCATGCCCGTATGCCCCATTGCAATTCCATCACATACTCCAATTACACCAAACTCAACCGGAGTTCCTCCGGCCAGACGGATTCCTGCCTTTACCGCCTCAGCTATTTTATCCAGGTGTATATGCCCCGGTACAATTTCATTTCGGGAATTGGCCACGCCAATAATCGGCCGGCTGATTTCCTCATCCGTATATCCCATTGCCTTTAACAAAGACCTGTGGGGCGCCCGTTCAATGCCCTTCTTCATTACATCACTCTTCACAATTTTACCTCCTCAAATGTATCACATATGTATATTCATTTTTCAGTATTACGAAGGAAACATCCAATTCACAATTAAATTGTTCTGATAGAAAAATTTCGCCACCAAAGAATTATCAATAGTGTTGAAAATATCCGAAAAACCCTGGTTCGCCTGGAAAAGCATTAAAATTGCCAGAACAACATACACCATAAGGAAACCTTCAAGGGCTCCGAAAGCTAATCCCCCGATCTTGTCCAATTGCTTGAATACAGGAAGTTTTGCAACACCCTTCAGTAAAAATTTAAAAATGGCAAGACCCAGCCTCACTGCAATAAACAGCAATACCAGGCTGATTATATTGACTATCACTTCCGCCAGGCTTCCTCCCAGACTCTCGATAATGCCGTTGAAATCAATAATTTCTGAAATATTTTGAGAAAACTTTTCCAGGACAGGCGACTTGAGCAATTCCGGCAGATTAAGGCCTTCCACCACTGTACTCACCGAACTGTCCAACTGATTTTTGAATTCTTCCGGTATCAGGCCGGTGCCTGCCGGCATCAGGTTGGCTGCATCCAAGGCCGGTATGTTCCTTATGTTTTCTGTAATGCCATTTTTTATATTTGTATAAATTGAAGTCTTCATAATAAGCTCTGCAACCTTCGGATAAAACTTAACCGAAACAACGACTGCAATAAAGTAGGATGCTATTCTGAATATCGAAAGTATAAAACCACTGGCAAGACCAATAATTGCAAATACTGCAATAATACCCAGAACAACAGCATCTGCCCAGTTAAAACTCATTATCATCCCTCCAATCAAGGTTATAATTAGAACCTGTTTTCAGAAAATTTTTTCTGAAAATAAATTATATGTATTATATCATCGATTGTTTACAAAGAATATAGTCAGATTAAAATTATGATTAAACAAGCTGTGGCTGGTCTTTATTCCCGCAGTTTTGGCGGCGGAAAATCCGGTGGCGTAAAGCTGGAGCCAGGTTCATATTCCCCGAATTTTATTACTGTAATTTATGGCTGCACAAATACTGCGGCAGAATCTTTTTCCCGGGCTTTATTTTGAGATGTTGTAATTGCATAAAAGCTGCGGCCGGGTTATTTCCCTCCGGTCTTTATATCAGTGGGTCTTGACTATTGTTGCTCCCTGCCTTGTTATCACAGCAGCCTCCAGGCGGCTGAAAAAATATATATTCTTTATATCAGTCTTTGAAGAAAATGCTCCAAGAAGCTGTCCTTTCCGGTTTATGAAGTTTACTCCCCGGCCTGTATTTACAGCTATCATATCGCTGTATGTATTAATATTTATTATTTCACTGTCTATGTTCACTCTTGCTGTTATTTCACCTTCAGAATTCAGCACAAGTATTTCCGGCTTGTTCCTGCCTGCCGTTCCAGGCTTGTTTTCTCCGCTGACCGCAACAACGGCATAATTATTTTCAAGTACACCTGAACTGTATATTTTTCTTCCGTTGAAATTGTTGCTCCATACAAGAGAACCGTCAGTCTTGTAACAGGCGACTCCAGCATCTCCCGATACAAGAATATGATTTTTATTAATAAAACTTACAGCGGGAAATATGAGACTGGATGCCGCAGAAACACCTGCTATGGTTTTTCCCCGCATATCCAGAAATTCAAAACTGTTGTATGCGGCAAGACCTGATGTATTAAAATTGTTGACAACAATAGAGCTGTTGTCCGGTGAAATTTCTGCAGACATTATATACATATCTTTATAACCTTTTGTAAATATCTCATTTCCTTTGCTGTCGAAAAGAGTGACCGCCCCTTTTAAACCCTTGGCTTCCTTTACAACAACTACATACCCGCTGCTGTTTACATCCACATTAATGATGTTTTCATCAAATTTTTTCTCCCAGTCTATATAGCTGCCGTTGACGGCATAAATTTCCCTGCCGCCCATGTCTGCAATTATAAGACTTTTGCCGCTTACCTTCATAAGTGGTTTATTAATCTTTACCTGGTGTTCCCAAAGAGAATTTCCCTGTTTGTTCATGAACCTTATGGATTGGCTGTTGCACTCAACCAAGTAATCCCTGTATACTATGAAGGCGGAATTTTCATAACCGGATATCTGGTTTATCACCTTGTCCTCGCTGCCTTTTCCAAGCTCAATCAGGGTGTTTTCCAGAAATTCCTTGATTTTCAGGGTTTCAGTATCCTGTCTGCTTAGATATAAGACATATAGCAGGCCAAAGAAAACCAAAGAAAGCAACAGTATGATAAGACTTATTTTGTTGTTACTCCGCACTTCGCTGTAAGAATTCTTCTCTTTTGGCTCCATACTTTCCACCTGAAATTTTTTCTTATATTCTACCATACCAAAAGGTAAAAAGATATCAGTTTTTTCTATTGATTGAGACTACATTGGGGATGGCAGCTACTATACAATGCAGGTAGAGGCTAATGAATGAAATGTATGCAGAACAAAAACAATCGGCTTTAAACAAGACAGGGGACGGTTCTGTGTCTCATCCAGAGGGACCAAGAGGAGGAACCGGAGGGGCGGTTCCTGTGGTCTCCAGGGTAGGACCACGGCAAGGGGGGCGGTTCTTCTGACCCCCTGGGCTGAACTGCAACAGGGGGACTGTTCCTGAGCCCCTTTATAAAAAAACAGGCAAGTCATGAGGTTAAATCCATCATTTCTTGCCTGTTTCGTTAATTCATTTTTAGGACACAGAACCGTCCCCTGTCTTACTCAGCTGCTTCTTTTTCCATTGCCTCAACCAGAGCTTGTCTTGTAGCTCTAATGCTTTCCGCATTGTTTGCGCTCAGCTTTTTCTTGTTGACAACAAGCCCCGTATACTCTCCGTTTCTCACCATGTAGTAATAGAACTCGTCTCTTGGAACAAATTCAATTTTAATTACTTCCCCGTCTGTTTTATAGTAGGTTATGGTCACTTCCGCATCTCCCTGGGGATTGCCGTCAATATCAACTTCATCCCGGATGCCTGCAGTCAAAAGTCCCTGGTAGTATTTCTTATATAAGAAATCTCCTTTTTCATTTTTGACATTTGCGTCCTTCCCGTTAAACTTGAAGCTGTCCTTATCAGAGTCTTCGGGATCGACATAAATTTCCGAAACATCGGTGTACCCGTCAATCTCCACAACGACTTTCTCCACATCCATAATGTTGGGAAGAGCTACAAAGGAATCCACAACCTCCTCAATCGGAACGTCCAGAAAGTTCACCAGAGAAACATCAAGCTTGAACACGTCGTCGCTGCCATCCATTTTAGCATAAATATCTGAGCCCTTTTCAATGCCGAACAACATGCGGTATTCGTTGTCCTTGGTGCCAAAGGTCAGCGCATACTTCGGATTGTCAAGGCCAAAAGACGCCAGGTCTGAACTGTCCTGCTCATACGCCTTGACCTGGAACTGGGAAATCGCATCGCCTATTTCATATAATCTGGTATAGCTAGCCTTTGCTTTAAGAGGATGTGAAAGCCTCCATTCATCTTCTTCCTTATAGGAGCTGAAGACAAGCTGACCGTTCCTTTCCAGTTCAAGTTTCACAAGATCTTCCATAGTCACTTCAAACAATGTTGTAAGCTTCAGATCATTAACCGATACCAAAATCCCCCCCGCATCATAGGTGCTTATTGTATATACCTTGTCTGTTCCGGGGACCATGCCATAATATGCACCTTTGGTAGGAGTCATGTCACCAATCATGATTTGGTGCATTGAACCGTCACTAAGCCAGCAGGTCGCAAGGACCGGGTTGTCAAGGCCATATACTGATAGGTCCTTTGGGTTTTCCTCTATCTCCTTTTCAGGAAAAATTGATGACATCCTTATTGCAATGCTTCTTACACGGCTGCTGTTCAGTTTCAATTCCTTGTTGGACTCAAGCTGCCATTCATCATCACCGGTCTTGGTCAACACAATCTCCTTGTCAGGATACTTTACAGATATCTTCTCAACTGAAAGCGAATCAAAGTCCGTTATTTTTTCATATTTTGCGGGTGTGACGCTCCCGTTGTCATTTTCTTCCGTAGTCCTGTTTTTGAGAAAATAGAACGCGCCAAGGGCTACTGCGAGGACAACAACCAGTATAATTGCATTTCTGTACAATTTCATAGATGTCTCCTCCTCACCCATACGAAGATGCCGGTACCCAGAATCAGCAAAGGAAGTACAATTGTAACCACAGCGGCCAGCATGTTTGCCTGAAGCTGGTTGATATTGTCCAGTCTGCGTACTTCATACTTTTTGGGACGGATTAATACGTCGTTATCCTGTTTGTCAGACATCCACTGGACTGTTGTTAAGAACAGGTATATACCACCCTGGGTAAAGCTCTCTATCATTGAATCGGTTAGGAAGTCGCCGTCTCCGAATACCACAAGCTTTGAAACCTCATATCCTCCCTTGTCTTCCACCATGACTGCAATGTTCAAGGGACCCGGTACATCAGCGCCTCTGGAAGAATCAATAAGCCTTCCGGTGGCCTTGTCACTGGTAACAATAACCGGAGTAACTTCAATATATTCCTTGGTATTTTTCAGAATATTTATACTTCTGCTATCCGGAAACAGTAAAGGAATACCTGCGTTTACCAGGTCACTGCTGATATCTGTGCTTTTAATGCTGGGAATAAGGGCTGTTGGACTGTTGGGATAATACATATACTGCTCGTTTTCATTAACTATGTCATAATTTAATGAAACTCCATAACCCTCAAGTATGCTCTGGAAATATGTCAAATCCGGATCCTGGCTGATAGGATCGAAAATCATTATGGCATGTCCTCCGTTGTCCAGGTAGTCCATAAGCTTTTCCCTTTCAGCAGCGGAAAGGTCTTTCTGCGGGCTTATCACTACAACAATCTCCGCATTGTCAGGCACCTTGTCCTCGGTTAACAAGTTAAGCTCCTTTACTTCAAAGTTATTCCTGTCAAGGAATTCCTTAACTATCGTATATTCACTGTCGAGGGACCTCTCACTATGCCCTGAAAGAAAATATATTGCAGGTGTATATTCGGCTGTCACATATTTAATTGCGCCTGTTACTGCAGGTTCAATTTTGGAACCGGTAACATACCTGTTAAGATAATCTGAACTATAGGTATATTCAAACATGTCGTAATACTTGACAACCTTTATTTTATTACCGCACCTTACAACAAAGTCATAGGCGGATATATTCTTAAGCTCATCCGGATCAAGTTCCTTGTATATGCCAGGGTTTTTATCCGGATCAATATATTTGACTTTGATACGGTCGCTCCTCTTTTCATACTGGTTGAGCATTTCATCAATTTCTTTAAGATCCACATTGTCATTTATTTTACTGTCGTCAAATAAACCAATTATCTCTATATCCTTATCCAGGCTGTCCAAAATTTTAAAAGTTTCATCACCGATAGAATAAAGCTTCTCAGGTGTAAGATCCCATTTTAACTCTGTCAAATCAACAAGCAAATTTGCCACAATTGCAAGAGCAACAACAATAGCCGTCATTATTATTGAATATGAACCGTATTTGAGGCTTTTGCTTTTAGAAAGTTTGCTAAATATTTCTTTAAAATTCAAATTTAATTTCATAGCCATCACCCCTGACTCCAGCGTCTTTTTTCAATTACTCTGACCGTTAAGAATATGAATACTGCTGTGAAGCTCAAATAATATACTATCGGGCTTATGTTCAATATTCCGAGATTGAATTCGCTATATCTTGCCAACAATGAGAACCAGCTCAAGGCCTTGGACAGAAGTCCGCTGAGCATGCTTGAAATAGCGTCCATAAGCCACATTACAAGCAGCATTACAAAGGCTACCACTGCAGCGATTATCTGGTTTTCGGTAAGAGAAGATGCAAATACGCCTATGGAAATGAATGTTGCACCAAGAAGTATAAAGCCCACATATCCGCCTACTATCTGCGATACCGGCGGATTTCCGAAAATTGCAAGTATTATCGGATAAATAAGGGTAATAGCTGTCATTACAAGAAATACGAAAAGTACGGCGAAGTATTTACCGAGCACAACACCGGTGAGTCTAACCGGAGTAGTCATTAACAATACCTCGGTGCCGTTTTTCCTGTCTTCGGCGTATATCCTCATGGTCAGTATGGGTACAATAAATAAAAGCAGGAATCCCATACTGGAAAGGTTTGAGTTAAAGTCAGCACGTCCTCCGTACAAATTCGGCAGGAAAAATATTGAACAAAGCAATATATAAAACCCTATCAGCACATAAGCTATAGGAGAATAAAAATATGCTCTGACCTCTCTTTTAAAAACCGCCAACATAGTTATTCAACCTCCTTCTCATTGGTCACTATTCTCAGGAATATATCTTCAAGAGACATATCCAGGGATTTGAGTTCAAGTATCGGATAACCTACCTTCGCAAGCTCAAAGAATACAGGTCTGCGAACATCGATATCCTTTTCGGTTTCAATAATGTAATCGCAAATGTCTTTCTCATTGCTTGCATGAACATCAACATACCTGATTCCGTATACTTGTTTAAGCAGGTTGAATACAGACTTTTGAGGTCCCGCTATCCTTATTGTAAATTTAGAGGATTTTCCAAAACCCTTGGACAGGTTTTCAGGTGTATCAACAGCTGCAATTTCACCCTGGTTTATGATAACCACCCGGTCACATACCGCACTTACTTCAGGTAAAATGTGAGAACTCAGAATAACTGTGTGGTCTTTGCCCAAAGCTTTAATAAGCTTGCGCATTTCAATGATCTGTTTAGGGTCAAGGCCGACTGTAGGCTCGTCAAGAATAATAACTTCCGGGTTCCCGACAAGAGCCTGTGCCAAACCGACTCTCTGCTTATATCCCTTTGACAGGTTTTTAATCAACCTGTCTTTAACATGAGTTATTTTTACCAGTTCCATTATGTCGCTTATCTGACTCTTTTTCTTCCTCTTGTCAACAAGTTTGAGGTCGCAGACAAAGTCCAGATAGTCCTTTACCACCATGTCAAAATAAAGAGGAGGCTGTTCAGGCATGTAACCAATCCTTTTTTTAACCTCTCTGGGCTCATCAAGTATGTCATAACCGCACACTTTAACAGTACCGCTGGTAGAAGGAATAAAACCGGTAATAATGTTCATCGTTGTAGATTTTCCCGCGCCATTAGGTCCAAGGAAACCGAGAATCTCGCCTTTTTCAACTGTAAAATTAAGATTCTTTACACCGGTTACCAGACCATAATTCTTGGTCAGATCGATGATTTCTATCATTTGCTTCCCCCCTGATAATAGTCTTGCAAAGGCCTTTCATAAAACATTACCCTTACAATTATGAACAAAACCTTTGAATAAAATGTGAACAAATTGTAACTAATTTTATGAATTGATAAAGTTCAACAAAAAAAACGGGCCTGTGCCCGTTTTTTATCAGAGTTGGATTTATTTCTTCCGGCCTGACCGTCGCTTGGAGATGAACAGGCTGGCCAGCACAGGTCCTAAAAATGAAAACCCTAAAATTATGGTCCAATCGGATGAAAGCAGGCTGACTGTTTTGAAGATTCCTCTCAAAGCAGGAATATATATTACTGCCAAAAGCATTGAAAGAGAGCAGCACACCGCCAGTATAAGCGCAATATTGTTTAAAAACGGAATCTCAAATATATTCCTTTTCTCCGATTTGCATTCGAATACATGTATAAGCTGCGTAAGAACAAGGGTGGCAAAGGCCGCGGTCCTTGCCCTTGCAACATCTCCGGTAAAATAGAGGGTGGTTGTGAAAACAGCCAGGGTACTAAGTCCGAGAAAAATTCCCCTGAACAGGATTAGCTCTGTAAGTCCTCTTGCAAATATACTCTCCTTTGTGTCCCTTGGAGGCTGCATCATGATATCTTTTTCAGCAGGTTCAAAGCCCAGGGCTATTGCCGGCAGCCCGTCGGTAACAAGGTTTATCCAGAGTATATGAATCGGAAGAAGAGGTATCGGAAGACCTAAAAGCATCCCAAGAAACATTGTCAGCACTTCTCCTATATTGCATGCAAGAAGATATCTTATGAACTTTCTGATATTTCCATATATTGTTCTGCCCTCTTCAATAGCAGCCACTATGGTGGAGAAGTTGTCATTCATTAGTATCATTGAAGAAGCCTCTTTGGTTACATCGGTACCCATGATTCCCATTGCAACACCTATATCGGCCTCTTTTACAGCAGGTGCGTCATTAACCCCGTCACCGGTCATTGCCGCCACATGGCCTGACTTTTTAAGAAGCCGTACAATCCTCAGCTTGTGCTTTGGAGACACCCTGGCATAAACCGAAATGCGGTCAATTTTTTCTGAAAGCTCCCTGTCGTTTATTTCATCCAGCTCGGAGCCTGTCATTATTATATCTCCTTCTTCCAGAATATTAAGTTCCTTTGCTATTGCCGCCGCTGTTATCTTATGGTCCCCGGTTATCATCACAGGCTTTATTCCTGCCGTACGGCATTTGCGGACAGCTTCCCGGACTTCATGCCTTGGAGGGTCAATCATTCCAACCAGGCCGCAAAATACAAGATCCCTTTCCAATTCGCTTTTCGGCTCTGTTTTTCCAGGCAGCTTTCTGTACGCCACCGCAAGAACCCTGAGGGCTTCCCGGGCCATGGTGTCATTTACCCTCAGAATCCTGCCTGCTTCCTGAGGACTTAGTACTGCTTCCCCCCTCGGGGTTAAAATTCTCGAGCACTTTTGGATTATAACATCAGGAGCTCCTTTGGTGAATAAATATGTACCTCCCCTGTACCCTTCACAAATAACCGACATGCACTTTCTTTCGGAATCAAAGGGAATCTCCCCTGTACGTTTGAAATCTCCATAAAGCTTTTCACCTATCAGACCTCCTTTGGCTGCTGCAACAAGCAATGCAGCTTCGGTAGGGTCTCCTGTAATCTCCCATTTTGGCTGCCTGCGAAAAGACTGTTTTGGAAATATCAAGGATTCATCCTGTTCTCCTTCCGTCCTGTCCATTTTTGCATTATTGCAAATTCCACCGATTCTCAAAGCCATCATAAGGACATCGTCCCTGCCCGGATCTGTTGTCTTGCCGTTTAAAACAAAATCTCCTTCAGTTGAAGTGCCGCTGCCTTTTAATTCATATATATTCCGCCCTGAAAAGATTTTTCTTACAGTCATTTTGTTTTCAGTGAGGGTTCCAGTCTTATCCGAACATATGACAGTTGCACATCCCAGGGTTTCCACAGCCGGCAATTTCCTTACAAGGGCTTTTCTTTTGACCATCCGCTGGACTCCAAGAGCCAGGGCAATGGTCACGGTTGCCGGAAGCCCTTCAGGAACTGCAGCAACAGCCAGGCTTATACCTGCCATCAGCATGGTATAGAGCTCTTCACCCCTTAAGACCCCTGTCAGTGAAACAATTGCACATACAGTAAGACACCCGTAAACTATATATTTGCCAAGGTGATCCAGCCTCTTTTGGAGAGGCGTCTCAGTTTCTTCTATGTTCTGTATCATATCAGCTATCTTTCCCATTTCCGTGTTCATACCCGTTTTTGTGACTATGGCGCGCCCTCTGCCCGTGGTGACTACCGTTCCCATGTATATCTCATTAATTTTGCTGGAATCCTTGTCTTTTTTCTGCTCCTCCGGGGACACTTTTTTATCAACGGGAATGGATTCTCCGGTAAGAAGAGACTCATCAACCTTCATCTCGTTTGCTTCTATCAGAACAGCGTCGGCAGGAACACGGTCACCTGCCTCCAGTAAAACCAAATCTCCGGGAACAACTTCCTCCGCAGGGATGGAGACGGTTTTTCCGTCTCTTATGACATTTGCAAGAGGAGCCGCCAGTTTTTTCAGCGCTTCCATGGTTCTTTCGGCCCTATATTCCTGTATGAAGCCCAAAATTGCATTCATAACAACTATACAAATAATTGTAACAGCTTCTACAGCCTCCCCCATGAATATTGAAATACATGTTGAGGCGAGAAGAATCAGTGTCATAAAATCATTGAACTGGCCAATGAGCATTTTAAATACAGAAATATTTTTTTTCTGTATCATTACATTAGGCCCATACTTTAATAATTTTTTCCTGGCTTCTTTTTCAGACAAACCGCTTTGAACATTTTTTTGAAAGGAAAATGGTTTTAAATCCAGCATGCTCAAGAGTATCTCTCCTTATTTAAAATTTATCACTTAAAATGACGTAAATATTCTTCACTTGTCCTATAATATTCATTAAAAATTTAAAATAGTACTCGTTGGTTATTGCTATTAAATGCATTAGTTTAATCATTCAGATAATACTGCAATACAAAACCGGGTATTTGAAAAAAATGAAATGCATAATGAAATGCATGCAGAAAAATAACAATTGGCTTTATTTTACCGGAAAATCAGGTAAGAATAGCAAAAAGGTGCGTATACGCTAAATATTGCGTAAAACGCACCAGCAGAAACTATGTAAACTTGAATACGTTTTTCAATGATTATTTTTTTGAGATTGGAATTGCGCAATCAACTATCAAGAACCCTGTCTATGCCCTTGACATAGCTTAAGTCATCATAAAGTCTCTTTACATTAATATCTTTCGGTACCCTTACCAAAAATCTGACTGTGATTTTTCCTTCATCCTCATCATCATCGTTCAATATGTCTATATTCTGTATAGAGACATGATGGTCTTCGAAAACTCTGCCTATGTCACCTATCTGTCCGGGACGGTCCTCACCCTTTACAATAATGACCATTTTTCCCTTTTTCATTGCAACTTTGGTTTCAAACTTCTTTAATAATATAAGGGTTATGTAAATCAACAATGTTGCAAGGATTGCACCCTCATAAAAACCTGTTCCGATTGCCAGACCCACGCAAGAGACTGCCCACAGGCTTGCTGCCGTTGTAAGCCCTTTTACACTAAACCTGTTGCGGATTATGGTCCCTGCTCCAAGAAAACCTATTCCGCTTATTACCTGGGCCCCCATTCTTTGTGGATCTAAATTTACTACACCGCTGAACCTTTCAACCAAAAATTCTGATGTAATCATTACCAACGCAGAGCCCACACAAACCAGTATGTGTGTCCTGAATCCCGCAGGTCTGTTGGTGTTTTCCCGTTCGTATCCAATAATACCTCCCAAAATACAAGCTGCAATCAGGCGGATTGCCGGCACTACTACATTGTTCAACAAATCATACCCAAGTACAAACATTGCATCGTCTCCTTTACTAAACATTCATGTTTAAAATGCGCATTGAGTTTAGCACTGTCAACATAGCGACCCCTACATCCGCAAATACGGCTTCCCACATTGATGCCATACCATTGGCACCCAGCAGAAGAATTATAATTTTTATTGCAAGGGCAAGTGCAATATTCTGCCATGCTATTCTATGAGTCTGTCTTGCAATCCTTACCCCGTGGGCTATCTTTGAAAGCTCATCGGTCATAAGCACAACATCTGCCGCTTCAATTGCCGCATCTGAACCTAAGCCCCCCATGGCAATACCTATATCCGCCCTCGCCAACACCGGTGCATCATTTATCCCGTCTCCGACAAATGCCAGTTTGCCTGATTTCAATCCGCCGGCAATACTCTCCAACTTTTCCACCTTTTCATGAGGCAGAAGGTTTTCGAATACTTCATCAAAACCCATTTCCAGGCCAATTTTCTTTGCCGCTCCCGGACGGTCCCCTGTAAGAATAACAAGTTTTCTTACTCCAAGTTCCCTTAAGTCCCGGGCCATATGCGGCACCTCTTCCTTGACTTCGTCGGAAATGACAATATGCCCGGCATATACTCCGTCTATTCCGATATACACTATTGTACCATATTCATCTGCTTCATCACATATGATATTCTCGGCATATAAAAGTTTAATATTTCCGGCAACCAGATCGGTACCATCAATTTTTGCCTTTACCCCAAGCCCCGGAATTTCTTCATATTTTTCAATTCTTTTGTTGTCTACAGGTCTGTCATATGCACTTAAAATTGCTTCAGCTATCGGATGGTCGGAGTATGCTTCCGCCATTGCAGCATATTCAAGCATTTCACCCTCTGAAAACCGGCCCTCTGAGTGTATTTTGGCCACTTTGAAAACTCCTTTGGTTATAGTGCCGGTTTTATCAAAAACCATCGTGCTTATATTGTTCAGGGCTTCAAGATAATTGCCCCCCTTTACAAGAACCCCGGCCTTTGAAGCCCTACCTATTCCGCCAAAGTAGCTGAGCGGTATTGAAAGCACAAGGGCGCAGGGGCATGATATAACCAGAAACACCAAAGCCCTGTAGAGCCAGTCGGAAAAATGTTGTCCCGGCAAAACCAATGGAGGAATCAATGCTATAAGCATAGCTCCCAAAACCACAGCAGGTGTGTAATAAACTGAAAATCTTGTTATGAAACTCTCTGTTTTTGCTTTTTGGGATTCCGCATTTTCAACCATTTCCAGAATTTTGGAAGCAGTGGAATCTCCGTATTCCTTATCAACCCTGACATGGAGAACACCGTTTTTGTTTATGGACCCTGACAGAATTTCATCACCCGCATCCACTTCCCGGGGTACCGATTCTCCGGTCAGGGCAGAGGTATCAATAAAGGATTTGCCGTCAACCACCGTTCCGTCCAGGGGAACACGCTCACCGGGCTTAACTAATATAATATCTCCTATTTTTACATCATAGGGCGAAACTTTCAAAATTGAACCGTTTGTTTTCAGGTTTGCATAATCCGGCCTGATATCCAAAAGAGATTTTATTGACTTTCTTGAATGATTTACAGCTCTTTCCTGAAGCATCTCCCCTGCTTCATAAAAAAGCATTACCGCAACACCTTCGGAAAATTCTCCAATTGAAAATGCACCTATCGTCGCAATGAACATAAGGGAGTTTTCATCAAAAAACCTTCCGCGGAATATATTGGCTGCCACATTTTTAATCACGTCATAACCAACCAGGAGATAACTTGCTGAAAATAAAATAATCTCAACCTTTGAATTAAGTCTTAAAATAAGGCATACAGCAAATAAAACAGCCCCGAGGGCAAAACGTACGGTTTTATGGCTGCTGCCTTCGTGATGGGAATGACCATGCCCTACTCTTTCTTCTCTTTCTTCTTTTTCTGGTATTTCTTTTTCTGGTATTTCTTTTTTTGTTCTTTCTTCTTTTTCTGCTCTATCTGCTTTTTTTTCATTTTTTCTTATTACATTTGCAATGTTCTCATTTTTGCTCAAATTTACTGCATTCATTTCTATAACCCCCTTATGTACCGCTGCTTCATGCCTTGCAATACGTATCTTTTCACATCAGCTTTCATCTATATTGAACTGCCACTCTATTGAACAATCACCCTGCTTTATCGGTTAACCATGATTAATGCCGTATGGGATATCCCGCTTAATAAATACCGGCTTTTCTTTTCAATATTCATTCTTCCATGACATGTATTTTCAATACTTGCCATGGGTTTTGATAAATACCGTCTTTGCCTTTTCTATTGATTGCTACCTTTCAGTTATATGGAGCAGTCCCTGATCAAATATGTTCTTTATGTGATCATCATCCAGTGAGTAATAAACAACCTTTCCCTCCTTGCGGTATTTTACAAGCCTTGTCTGTTTGAGCACTCTCAACTGGTGGGATATCGCCGATTGCGTCATGTTCAGGAGGGCTGCAATATCGCAAACACACATCTCAGACACAAACAACACCTGAATTATTTTTATACGCGTGGTATCACCGAAAACCTTGAAAAGTTCTGCAAGGTCATACAGCTTTTCTTCCTTTGGCATTTTATTTTTTACCTGCCGGATTGTTTCATTATGAATTACGCTTACATCACATTTTTCCACTCCGTTTTCTTTCATTTTTCTTCCACCCCATTTCCCGGTTTTGTAATTTATTGTACCATTGCCGGCCCAGGCTGATACTTAACAATTTTCCAAATCACTTCTCCGTTGTCCGGCCAGTGTTTATCCCTAATTATTTCCCCTGTTTTTTCCCCAACCTTGTCTGCCTGTTCTTCATTATCCTTCCTGTTTATCTGAATGTTTGAATATATGAATAATTGTTCATATATTGTATTGTAATTTTACTCCCATTTATTTTGATTGTCAATATGTCGTCACTTATTTTTTTCGAATTGAGAAAAAAATATAAGAAATTGCAACATTAAGGATTGGAATATTTAGAAACTCCGGTGTGAAACCTCCAAATCTCAATACCTGCCAGCAGCAGTGGCATTGGACAAGCCTGAGAGGCAACAGGTAGTTTTCCTGTGACTCCGAAGCTCACTATTTCAATGGTGATGTAGTCCACTATTGGAAGCATTACAGCTATTTGCAAAGTATATAGGGTATGCTGCTTAAGGCCAGTTGGATTATAATGTTGGAGCTTATAGTTTATAAGATAGGCAGAGATGTTATTGATTATAAGCATAAAAAGCTCCTGATTTATTATAACCAGGAGCAAACGTACACTGAAAATCTCACTTATAAAATATCCATCTGGTGGCTGGGCCATTACTTACCTGTCAGTCCGGGCCAATAACCTTACCTGGGAATACTGCTTTCCTTTCCCGGCACTGAAACTTGAAAACACCTCATCTGAATAACTTGCTCAACCTGTCAACCACTTTGGATTTGGAATTTTGAAAAAGCTCGACAATCTTGAATTTTATTTTTATAGGTATATCTTCATCCTGACCCATGGATGTGATTATCTCATAATCCTCAGTGGAGAGTACAGCCTTCAGGTCCTGCTTCAATGAATCCGGCACCGTTCCATTGGTTGCATCAACAAAGCACAAAGGAGGAAAAAGCACACACCACCAGTTCTCACCATTGCCTTCACCCAAGACAATCCTTAAAGCCTGGTAATTGCCTGCCGGAAGGGTAATATCGCCATACGCTTTCGTTGGAAACGGGAAGCTTCCAAGCATTGCATTTACGGCATAGTCCTTTCCTGTCCTGACAACTTCCTCTCTTGCTATTTCCTTTATTCTATCCAGATAATTGCTGATAACATCCTTCGCCTGATTTATATCTTTTGCGTCCTTGAGCATAAGTTTCATTTCGTTTATGACAGCATGCCGGACCTGTCTTTTTAATTGCTGGTCCTCGGGAGAATCGCTGTTTGCAACAACATGCAGCCTTACAAGGTTTTCATAAAGCCCGGATCCGGCTTTGCCGGGATGTGATGACACTATTATACATACTGCCATTACTGTAGCCGGTACGATTAGTAAGCTCAATTTTAAAAGCTTGTTATGTCTTCTAAATTTATTATACAATGATGACAATTTACTCATAGTACTTCCCCCTGCAAATTTAAGCAATATTTTCATTCACATTAAGTATTGTCATCATTGTATAAATTTATACCCTGGAGAAATATTATGTTATTGCCCGCAACATATTGCTTTATGAACAAAAAACCCCAATACCTCTGTTGCAGCGGGATTGGGGGAATTGTATCATGAAGCAGCTATATGCGGAACAATAACAATTGGCTTTATTTTGTCTTGTTTTGCATATATTTCTTTTGCCTGGCCATCCTGTACCGTTTCAATATAAGATTGCCCCTATAAAGGCAAATAAGATGCCTGAACATCAACAAATCATATTATTGTCCTAATATTTCAACTGCCTTGCCGTACTGCCTGTCGATATTGCAGATTAACTCAGCCAGGTCTTCGTTTAAATACTGCTGTGTGGTAAAATCAAGCACACCATAAGGATATAAGCCGTTTTTCGCCTGATACTCCATAATTGCTTCAAAAGTTTTCTGGTCCAGAACCATATCTGGTTCATCAATTTTATAACCGCTCAGCTTCAGTATTTTTTCAGCGTTTAAAACATCGATCCCTTCGCTTCCCAGCCCGGGCTTTATCTTTTTCTGCAAAAACTGCACGGTCTGTATGTTAATGCCCAATACGGCTATAGGATCCTCAACAAATATATCAGGCTCAATTCCCACCCCGTCAATAACCCGTCCGTTTGGAGTAAGGTATTCCCCGGTTGTCATTTTTGTCCATCCAACAATTTCACTGTCAAAGGGTACTACACCATAATATCTTAAAAGGTCATACGCATCGACCAGCTTGACACCAAGCTGCTGTTCATATTTCTTGAAAGCTGACGGGGTAAGAATGGGAATAATGTTTTGGACTTTTGATTTCCCAAAGGTTCTGGTTCCGATAATCACTCCCGAATTTGTATCCTGCACAGCACCGGCAATAATTTCAGAAGCACTTGCTGTCATTCCGTTTACAAGGACAGCCAGTTTATATTTAAGTTCTTTTAATTCGGAACTGTATATAATATCAGGAGTACCTTCCGATTTAAAAGCAAGTTTTGTTATGACACCCTCAGGTACAAACCTTCGTGCAACTTCCACCGCCTGGTCTACGGTACCGCCGGGATTTCCCCTCAGATCAAGGATGATTTTTGTTATATTGTTCTGATCCATGTAATCAAGGGCTTGAGCAACAAATTCATATGTGTTGCTGTTGAATACATCCAGTTGAATATACCCTATATCTCCCCGAATTTCATAGTTGACCGGATTATATTTCACACTGGCCCTTTCAACATCAACGAAGGTTACTTCACTTTCTCCGTTTTTAATAATTCCCAGTTTGACTATTGTACCGGCTTCACCTTTTATTTTGGCTGCAACTGCATCCAGAGCCATACCTGATACACTCTGACCTTCGACGGCAACAATCCTGTCTCCTACGTCCAAACCTGCTCTCTGGGCCGGAGAATTCGGGAATACCTTTACTATTGTAATGTACTCATCCCTTATTGACATCATTACTCCTATGCCCTCATAATTGCCTTGCATATCCGAAAGAAATGTTTCCGCTTCCTCCGGATCATAGAAAACAGTGTAATCATCCAGTGTGTCAAACATCCCCCGAAGAGCGCCCTTAACCAGTTCCTCCACTGAAATTTCACCGTTATACCTGTCCTCCAGCATGTCAATAACGCCCTTGAGAAACTCAACAGTTTCATCCTTCGGGCCAAGGGTGTTTTCAGTAGCAACTGCCGCTGTCCCTGATGAAATCAATACAAATATCAATATGAAAACAATAAATATTTTCTTCAACCCGTACCTCATCACAGTAATTCTCCTCACATAGTTTATTTTCATTGAATGCATATTTCAAAAAAGCCCTGTTTCAGGTCTCTTCCGGAGATTATGCATAAACGGCTTTTGTACACAAGCCGGAATAAAACAAATCTGGAAGCCGGTCCTTCAATAAAGACCGGCAGGCAGGTTAAGATCTTTTGCGTATTCACAAGACTCAATAAAGAAGATCTCGCTGTTTATTTATTATTCTATCACAGAAAAAATATGCTGAGAAGATGAAAAAAGCTTTACCGGAATTGCTATTAATTGCTGTTAAGAAGTAGTCTTAAGCTGCAATTTTGTGTTCCAATAAAGCTATTAAAATACATGATTTGTTTATTACCGGGCGTTGAAAACCTGTTATCCCGTAAGGTCGCAGCCTTGATGAAGTTTGTTAAAAATCTATTATTCTCTCCCTGTAGTCTTCCTGTATCCCTGTACGCATATAATTTATGAATCTGTTGATTAAGGCCGCAGCCTTGTCCTTGGTGATATACTCCTCGGCATGTATATATCCCCTGTCATCTCCCTGCACAAGGCCAATCCTTTGGGCTATGTATACCGCATTTCTTGCGTATGCCGGAATGCGGTCATTGTCTTTGAATAAAGTTACCGCTCCGGGATTAGGAGCCATTATTTCAAGACCCACCGCCCGAATAAACATGGTTATTGCATCGGCAAGAGATACAAAATCCTCCGGAGCAAAGACATCGTACCCTTTTCCGTTAACCAGACCGCGCTTGTATGCTTTTATTATACTTTCAAAATACGGATTTCCAGGCATAACATCAATAAACGGTGATTCAACCTTTTCCTCCCTGGTCTTGTTTCTTGAAGTTATGCTTGTGCGTGTATTTGCCGTCTCATCGGCAACTTCCTTAGCTGCTTTCTCCAAAGCTGCAACAAACTCCTGCCTGCTTATATACTGAGCAGGATTAAAGCTTGCAGGATCACCTGAAAACACCTCAAGACTGAAAAGTGCCTTAATATCATTTTCAGCCCAATGGCCTCTGAGGTGAGCCAAATTGGGAGCCGGAAGCCTTTTCTGTACAGGGAAGCTTTCCATTTTTATAGTATCTTTTATACCAATAATTCTGTCGGTTGATATGCCTTCTGCATCAAATTCAGGCATTTTGAAATCATATTCAAGTATGCTGTTATTGTAAACCGTTTCAACATATCCTCCCTCAAAGCTTATTTGATCCGGCAGGTTTTCAACATACTTCATTTGCTTTGTTGAGGAAGCACAGAGAGTTACAGTCCCTGTACCGCCCCAGCGGTCCGTTGTATCTCCTTTTATTTCCTCACTTTGAACTATATAATTTATTATTCCTGTTTCAGTTGTGCTCCAATACTGGTCATAGCTGTACAGGTTGCCGATTAATTCAACAGTGACGGTTCCGCTGCTGCTCCCATTGCTGACCTGGTAAGTTTTCTTCCCCCACAGGTTGCCTGCTGAATACCGTATTGCGGGTTTTTTATCAACTAAAGCCGATATGGACATGTCATGGCTTTTCAAGGTATATGTCTTATCTCCGATTCTCACCACTTCTGAGGGCTTGGCTGCCAATACCGTATCTTCAATAGCCTGTCCGTTGCTTTTTTCGGTGGTTGTGGTCTCAAGAACCACGGTTCGCTTCAAGGTAGCATTCATGCTCAAGTTTTCCAGGTTGTAGGTATATGTTTTTCTTATTGAATTTGTACGGTTGGTTGTCCTGATACTCAGCTCTCCTTTTAATATAAAAGGTTTACCTGATAAAACACAAACCTCCTGGTATTCCAAACTGACTATGGTTTGGTTCTGGCTGCCGCCCGAAGAAATTCCCCCTTCATATCCACAGTTCCCCATTGCACTGACTGGCTTTGGCATAATAACCAAAAGTACGATTGCCGCAATAATGAACACGTTAACTTTCTTGCTGCTTTTTCCAGAAATCAACATTTGCATCTCATCCTCTATTCTAAACTATTGTACAATCACCAGATACACATCCCCGGCCGTCCCGGTTTCCTTCCTTAAGATACCTACTTTATCCCCTATTTTCAGGTCGGAGGGATTAATTATTTCATCATTTTTCAGTATAATGCTGTTGTTTAAGATACTTGCCTGAATGTCCGCACTGTTGCTCCACAAGTAAGTCTCAATGTTAAAATCAGCTGCATCCTTGAGAACAAAACCTGTTATGCTTCCTCCGGTTCTCGAAAGCCCATATATCTCACCCCGGGAATACTGGACTCCGTAAGGAGCAGTGCTTATCAGCAGTGCTTCTTCATCCTTTGAAACAATGTAAATGGTCTGGCCTTTGTAGCTGTTGGGTCCGAAATCAATAAAGTTTCTGTTGTTTATTGTTCCGTTGTCTCCGAGAATTTTTGTATCATAAGTCAGACTGAAGGTCTTCGGAGTGTTGTAGTATGTCCATTTAAGGTCGTTAAATTCCGACCAGGATTCAAGGGTTACGCTTCTGTTTGCGGTAATGTCCGAAATCCTGCCTCTGTAAATTTTAAGCATTTTTATCCCGAAACGTTCTTTGATTTCAACCACATCTGCCGAATAACCCCCTGTGACCAAATCCCTGTTTGCCACCACATATGCAACATCCATGGAATTTATGCTGCCCGGGAAGACCAATCTTCCGTTTTTAATAAGGATGCTGCCGTTGTTTATTGCCAAATTGTTTGAAGTATTCATGAGTCTTACTTCCTTTTCTCCAACACCGGCGATCAGGTCATCGTATATAATCTCTGAATTCTTGCTGTTTCTGAAAGAAACAACTACAGCATTCTCGATTCCTCCATAACCTTTTCTAACGGCAACATAGGCTTCAAAACCCTTCAAATCCTTATTGGCCTGGTCCCGGCTAATCGGCCTTCCGGCATGAAAAATTCTGCAGTCACCAGTTATTTGTATACCAGTGAATCCTTTCTGGTCAACAAGGCGCCAATCACCGTTTTCCAACACTTCCAGATTCCGCAGAACAAGCTTGTCCGAAATGAAATCAATATATGACAGAGTTCCTTTGTATACATTGGATATCAGGAACCTGTCGTCCTCAATATGGATTTCCTTTATGGCAGTTGATTTGCTTCCTTCATTTAAAATCAGCTTTATCCTGTCCCCGTCTTTAAGAGAATCTGCCTCAACTTGCACGCCTGACAGATAGTACTTGACATTGCTGTTTATATTCAGCACCTGCTGAGTTCCATCATCATATTCAACCGTCAGGTAATTCTTGCCTGAATTAATCACCGTACCATATTTGGTTACATGATTATTTACAGCACTTATCCCGATAATATCGCCCCGGGCATCCAGCTTTATAAAAACTGTGTCCCCACTTTCGATATCATATGCACTGGCTTTGCTGTGGTTTACATAAACATCTGTTTCCTCGGGTTTTCCATAAGCATATGTCCTGGTCATGGTCAATACTTCGGCGTTTTCCGGAGATGTACCCCAACCGTCTTCCCGGTACAGAGTAATAAAGCCAAAGCCTGGATTGTTTTCCTCAACAATTCCGCATACAACTTCATGTCCCACTTTGTCCTTGAGTTCCATTCTTTTCGCCCCTACAATCATTTCCTGCTTCTTCCTAAGCAGAACAATATCGCCTTCATTCAACTCATCTGCCGAAGCGAATCTATATCCCGTATCATATATAAAGTCCTGGGAAAAACGGAACACTTCTTCATTTATGCTGCTTAAGAAAGATGCATCCTCTGGCATGACATATACCGTCTGGCTTTTTTCCGGCAAACCCAAAATCTTTAAATTCATGGTCAGGTTATCTTTGTCAATGCTTGTAATCTGCGCAATAAACTGTTCTTCTTTGGCCTTCTCTGTTACTTTTGCATATAATGCGGATGAGCCTTTTACTATGTACTCGATAACATCATTTACTTCCAGGAGACTGCTGTCCCCGATAATTCCGTCCTTGAATACAACCAGGTTTTTTTGGGAAAGCAGGTCATCCTGATCCGAATAATCAAATTGAATTGATGTCACCATATCTTCATTTGACTCATTCTGTTCCGGGGACTCAGCCTGTTGAGGACTCTCATTTTGTCCGGAAATTTCATTCTGCACCAGCGGTTCATTTTGCCCGGGAACCGCACTCTGTCCCGGAAGTTCATTCTGCACAGGAAGGTCACTCTGCCCTGATGCTGTGTTTTGCTCCAAAAGCCCGTTATCCCCGGTTGTTTCATTCTGCCCGGGAAATTCATTCAGGTCTGAAGAATCATCCTGTCCGGAATTATCTCCCTGTCCAGACAGCTCATCATCTTCCTCCTCTATATAAAATCCTCTGCCTCCGTTTGCTTCTTCCTGTCCGGGATGCCCATCCTGTTCAGACGGTTTATTCTCTTCTGATGAAATTGAAAATTCACCGCCGGTTGCTGCGTCCTGCCCAGGAACCATATTCTGCCCGGAAATCTCAGTCTGCCCGGAAAGCTCAGTCTGATTGGAAATTTCATCTTGAACCGGAGATGCTGAAAGCTCTCCTTCCCCAGCCGTTTCATTCTCCTCTGACAGTCCTGTTTCTCCCTGCAAATTTTCAGTGTTCCCAGTTGCTCCTTCTGCACCTTTTGCTAAACTTTTGATAACGGTTATCGTCACCGATTTGCCTTCTTTGTTCCTTATTTTAAAAGTTCTATAAACTAATGGTTTCTCCAGATAATTAACATGTTCCATAATGCTTTCAATAAAACCGGAGTTCTTTTTCATTCCGTTCAGCCTGAGAATTATATCTTCAGCCTTTTTAACAGCTTCTGCCGCATCTTTCCATGTTACAGGACCAAGAGGATCGAAAAAACCGTCATCTTGAATACTCATTATTCCTTTTGACAGCACCGCTTCAATGTACGGCACCTTTACAGGATCGCACAAATACCAGTCCTGCCAGCCGTTGAATATTATGTTCTGGCTATACATCGGTTCAAGTTTCAGGGCTTTCGCAATCCAGTAAGCCATCTCCTGCCTTTGGGCAGGTGCATCCCTCAGGAAGCTTTCTGGGGGAAGAGGCTGCCCGGATGGATCCATTGCCTCCTCATAGTCCTCTTCGCTGATTAAGCCTTCATCCACTGCAATCTTAAGGTATCCGTCAGACCACATGCTTACAGGATGTGTCTTTTTATCCTGCTTGTGTCTTTCCTCATCCAGTTCTTCCGCGGCTTTCTGTGCTTCATCTTCAAGACCTGCCATCCTCAAGGCAAGAGCAATGGCTTCCTCTTTTGTCAGATTCTCATTAATATTAAAATTCTTATCGCCATAGCTCTTTAAAATACCAAGAGCCCCTGCCCGGTATACCGCCTCCGGTATGGCGCCGCCATTTGCCTCTTCATCATATGAAATGTTGTTTATTATTGCCCACCATTCGGAATTTCCGGAATAAGTACTGCCAGTACCATCTGCCGCATAAATGGCAATGTTCCCTGGAAAAACAGATAACATGAGAAAAACAGATATTAAAAAACAAGATGCAGCCTTTTTACTCCAATGTTTTAGATTGCCCATATCCTTATCCATCCTTGATACTCAATTGCACAACTATTTCTTTAACTTTCTTCAGCAAAAACCTTTCCGCCCACATAAAAACATGCCGCAAAAAGAACCTGGCCGGCACTGCAACCGGCAGCTTATGGAAAACGTAATAATACGTTTTCGGAAGGTTTAATCTTATACACTACTTTTATCGGATATTTGCAATAAAAAGTTAATGGGCAGGTGAAAGAAGACATTAAAAAGCGGAAGCTTCACGCTTCCGCTTCATTGACATTTTACAAGCTATTTCTTTTTAATCATACTTAATTAACCTGCATATCATTCATAATCCAATACATAAATTCCCCTTAGATCGTTGCTTATCTCGACCTCCTGCTTTCTTACCCTCTGCCCTCCGCCGGCCAGTAAAAGAAAATTATCCACACTGTCAAGCCTGAACTTCAGGGGAGGCGTTTTATAATGCATGGGTATTGTCACTGCCGGTTTAAGGAGTTTCATAACCTCCACAGCATCACTTGCGTCTATTGTATACGTCCCTCCAACGGGCAGGAGCAAAACATCAACAGGTCCAATCCTTTCAACCTGCGCCAAATCCGGTATGTGGCCAAGGTCCCCCAGGTGGCATACCCTTACATCATCAACAGTAAACTTGTAAACAATATTTTGACCACGCTGTGTTCCCTTATCCTGGTCATGATATGTAGAAACACCTGTAATACTGATTCCATGGACGTTAAAATCTCCGGGTTTTCTTATGTGCGTAAAATCTCCTTTTGCCATTCGAATATAGCTGTGGTCGTAATGGTCGTGGCTGGTTGTCACAATATCCGCTTCAACTTCCGGAACCTTATATCCAACGCTTGCATCAAACGGGTCAGTAAGAATCCTTATGCCGCCTTTGGATGTCAATAAAAAACAGGCATGTCCAAACCATTTGATTTTCATAAACCATTCCTCCCTTGTTTCTTATTATTCTTTCAATATCTGAAAAGTATATCAGAAGGCGCTAAAAAAATATAAAGCACAAAGCTGTGTTTGTGTCCTAATATTTTTCTATATCGGTTTTACCGACAGAACACACTTTATTGCCTAAAAATGCACTACCGAAGGCAACAAAGCTATCGATGCTGTCGCTTGTATAATAGCTGTAAACAGGTTTTATTTCCGGGTCCCTTGCACAGCATTTGCTGTTGATGACATCCTGAACAACTCTTGCCGTTTCTGTGGCTGAACTAACCAGTTTAACACCGGAGCCCACAACCTCTGAAATGGTTTTCGCAAGCAGTGGGTAATGAGTGCATCCAAGCACCAGAGTATCAATACCTTTTTCCTTTAGCGGAGTTAAATACTTCTCAGCTATTCTGTATGTGATATCATTATCCCACCATCCCTCCTCCACCAGTTGCACAAAGAGGGGACAGTCTGCGGAAAATGTCTCTATAGAGGCGTCAAGCTTGTTTATAACCTTTTCATATGCCCTGCTTCTTATAGTAGCCTTTGTACCTATTATGCCCACTTTTTTATTTCTTGTTTCCCTGACCGCAGCCATTGCGCCGGGATATATTACTTCAATGACAGGTATGTCAAGCTTGCTCTTTATTTCATCATAACTCATGGCGCTTGCAGTATTGCACGCAATTACAATCATTTTAACATCATGTGTCAAAAGAAACCTTACGTCCTGCAGCGCATATTTTGTTATTGTCTCTTTAGATTTTGTCCCATAGGGGATTCGTCCGCAATCTCCAAAATATACTATGCTCTCGCCGGGTACCAGTTCCATGATTTCCTTAAGAACGGTAAGCCCCCCAAGACCTGAATCAAAAACACCAATCGGCCTGTTGTCCATTATTTCCCCCTGTATTCGATTTCTCTTCTATTGTCTTCAAAACGTTCAATGGCAAGTTCAATAAGCCTGCTGATAAGTTCCCTGTAGGGCAGCCCCGAGGCTTCCCAGAGCTGAGGATACATGCTTATTTTTGTGAACCCCGGCAATGTGTTTATTTCATTAATATATACCTTTCCCGTTTTACGGCAAACAAAAAAATCAACTCTTGCCAGACCTGCACAGTCAAGAGCCAGAAAAGCCTTGACGGCATACTGTCTTATTGTTTCGATTGTACTTTCCGGAAGGTCTGCGGGAATAATAATTTTGGACTTGTCATCTATATATTTGGCATTATAATCGTAAAACTCGTTGCAGGGAACAATCTCCCCAACAGTAGACGCTGCCGGTTCATCATTGCCCAGTACGGCGCATTCCACTTCCCTGCCGTCAATGAATTCCTCAACAAGAATCTTTCTGTCAAATCTGGCTGCAAAATTAAGTCCTTCACGCAGCATTTCCCTGTTGCGGGCCTTTGTCACCCCAACCGAAGATCCTGCATTTGCAGGCTTAATAAAGCACGGATATTCAAAAGTGTCTTCAATTTTGGCAATTACATTTTCAATATCTTCTGTCAAAGCCTTTCGGTTAAAAACCAAAAAGCTTGCAGTGGGGATGTTTTCTCTTTCAAACAGCATTTTAGCGTACGCCTTGTCCATTGCAAGGGCCGAACCCAAAACTCCGGAGCCTACATATGGCACTGAAGCAAGTTCAAACAATCCCTGTATTGTACCGTCCTCCCCGTTGCACCCGTGAAGAACGGGAAAAACAACATCAATGCTTTTCTTTTCACTCTCTATATCCTCTTTGGCCAATTCCCTGATATTGGATACCACATCCAAAAGGCTGCTTTCTTCACTATTTTTGCCCTGGCCTATTTCTATTGCACAGCTTTGCTTGCTTTCACCGCTCCGGCCGCCGTCCATGGTGCGGCTTTCTTCACCTTCACCGCCCCGGCTTATGTACGGCTTATGTACTTTTCTTTCCAGCAGCTTTCGGACTGCCAGGCCTTCCCACTCGCCTGTGCCGATTTTCTCCACCGGCCCGTCATAAGAAAGCCATGTACCGTCCCTGGTAATACCTATCATTGCAACATCAAACTTATCCCTGTCAATATTTTTGATTATCGATTCTGCAGAAAACCTTGAAACCTCATGCTCAGTAGACTGGCCTCCAAATATTATCGCGATTCTTTTCTTTCTGTCCAAAACAAACTCTCTCCTTAAACTGATCCGTCGCAAAACAGTTTAAAAATCCATGTTTTTATTGTACTATTTCGGATAGCCTGATTCAAGCTTTTTGGGAATAACTTTACAAGCTCCCTTAAGCCGCTTGATTCGGATTCTTTGGGTAGAAACCGTCTAATTCAGTATATCCAGGTATAAATTATCATTTTCCCCGGAATTCTCATCCGAACCTGCTTCGGAAATATCTTCTCCGGCATCACTGCTTCTGATGTTTGACGCCTCCTCTGCTTCCGGCTCATTTTCAATAATGTTGGAAACAGGAGCCTCTCTGCTTATTATGGAAGCAGTTCTCGGGAACGGCATGTCAAATTTGAAGCTGCCTTTGTAATCCTCCCTCAATTGCCCTTCAATGGTAAATCTGACTTTTTGAATCTCCTTAAGCTCAGTCAGTGAATTGACAATTGAGAATATTGTCAGTTGCTCTGCATTTTTCCCGCCAGGATGGTTTTCAACAAATTCTTTTGACAAATTAACCGTTGCAATCCCTTCTTCTATTTTAACAGAGCCTATACGGGAAGTACCTTCCGGAATTGGGGCATTGAGCAGTGATGTTTTTACAGGACCCTTTATTAATTCATCGACGATGATTCCGGCAAGATTATTGACACTTTTCATGGCTTCGCTCTTAGGTATGTATCTGATCTCGATTCTGAGTTTTTCATTTTCCTTGTCAGCAAAATATAACCTTATAGGAACTTTATCCTGCAGTTGACCGGCTACCTCTTCACTTAACAAAATACTGCTTGCGATGCCAACATCATCAACCCCCGTTAATTTTCGAAGGATTGAACACCCTGCAACTGCAGCAATAATTATTAAGCATACGGCAGTAATACAAACTATTTTACGCATCAGCGGCCACCTCACAAATATTTATTCCGGTTGCATTGCAACCTCTTAGATATTTTTATGCCGCTTGAACACCCTGTATTCTTAGTTATCGTAAATTTTATATGTTCCACCGGGCATTAATACGAAGTACTGAAGTGTTGCCTTGATATATTACTGCATAAAATATCAGGTTCATCATTTCAATATAATGTATTTGGAGAAATGCAATGTATGCAGAAAAATAACAAATGGCTTTATTTTGTCAGAAAACCAGGTGAGCCGAATGCAAAAATGCGTGAAAAAAACAGGATGTTTTTTAGCTTTTTTTAAGCCTGTGAGGGCGAGTAAAAAGCGGTAGCATTTTTGCATGAGGCGAACCGCTGGTTTTCTCAAAATAAGAGCCTTGTTATGTTCTGCATACATTGCATTGACACTGTACTTAACCTCAAAACATATTTAGATAATAGAACTGAAAGTTCATGAAAAATTTACATGACCTGACAAACGCAAAGACGGCAAATTTTCTACATGGCCTTGGTGAATTTGTCTGCAAAGCTTGAAGCGCAGTAGCTGTCGGGCTTTATCCTGGGTACAAAATTCAAGCCTTTAACAAGACCTGTCATTTCGTTAATAAGAGTTTTGGTGGGTCCTTTTGTTCCAATGTCTATATGAAATTCAAAACTTACTTTCTTATGAAGAAGCTTTGTTATGTTCTTTATCTTGTTTTCGTCAAACAAGTAGGCAAGCTGAAGACTCTGGCAAGTCTCCATGTAAATTTTCTCCCTGAGGCTTGTAACAGGCCTCTGGAGCAGGCTCTTGTGCAAAAAGCCTATTGCACCTTTCCCGACACGGTGAACATGAATGCAGGTGACAAACATGCTCCTGCTGGCTACCTGTGAATCAGTACCGATTGAAATCCTGTATGAACTGTTCAAATCTCCTCTGATAAACTCCAGAATTTTTTCATAGACTTCATCAAAGCTTAAATACTCATTTTTTAAACTTCTGAATACAATTGATTCATCCAAGGGCGGAATACTGTCCACTGGCAGCATATAAATTTCCTCCGTGTTTTAAGAGTATGTAAAAGCGCTGTGATAATATGATTACATTTTAGTAAAATCAAAATTATTATCTTGCAGTTTACTTTATATTATATTATACATTTATTTTATAGGTTGATTCACTGGTAAGTAAAGTCAAATTAAATTTTGAGCAAAATTTTCATTAAAGTGCCGGTCAAAAGCTGCAGAACCCTATAAAAATATTATTAAAAAAAATGTTACCACACATGAATGTTAAAATCAAGGCAATTCATCCTGAAAATGAAGTTTACACCTCTTAATGAACAATCTGCTTTTCTGCTGCCTGTAACAAACCCTGTTACTTCTGAATATTATGTTAATGGGAACCTGGATCGGTTTATTTTAAGTTAGGAGGTAGTGCCATGTCAAAGCCTGAAAGACGTGAAAATAATTCTGAACTTTTATTTTTCATATTAATATTCCTGTTGCTGTTTTATGACGGTAGAGCTCTTGCGTATTTCAGGAATATAGATTGTGTCGACAGTTTATACAAGGGCGACAGCACAATACTGTTCTTTATACTTGTATTTCTTGAACTGTTCTATAAATAGTCTTTTCCTGCGGGAGGGAGCTGCCAGCCTTTAGACTTTTTGCAAGAGACTTAAACCACTGATAAAGATTGAACAGCAAAACTGAGAGGGGCCAAAATCTATTAAATATCCGACAAAATGATTGATGAAGCTCATGCCGGCAGTTTCCCCAAAGCAGCAGAATAAACCCGCCATACTCCCAGGTGTCATACGGTTGTACGGCTTGAAAAAAAGTACAAACCTTCTGTAACAATTTTTTTTAATTCTCATAGTATATTAAAGTGGATTAATGTTACGCTGCACTTTTCGCTAATTTGAAGAGCAACTGCATAAACATAATTGAACTATGGATCAAATAGAATAATAACGTATTATTCTATTTTCTGTGATTAATTGCGGCTTATTTCATTTTCACGCAAAAAACTGCAGCCGAACATTAAAATTTATGCAAGGAAGGATTGGTGCTTGTGAATAGCCCACTTAACAGGAAACTGGCAGAGTTACTGGGGAAGATGGATGAAAAGGTAGTGAAGGCAAAACTGAATAAAGCCATGGAGATGCTTAAGAAAGGAAATACAGAGGATCTTGCAAGAAAAATCAGAAATGTAGACATGAATGAATTGATGGAAAAAATGAATGAATACGACAGAGCAAAAATAGAAGAATTAAACATAGATATTAATGAAGTAAAAAGGCAAATAACCGAAGCGGATTTGGCAAGATTGTCAGCTTTAATCGGTGAGAGGGGTCCGGAAGTTGTCCAAAAGATAAAGAGTATTCTAAATGGTTAATTATCGTATATGCCGGTTGACCGGATAAAATCTTTTGGAGGGATGCCTGATGAGTGATAATTTCAATAATGCAATCAAACAAATTGCAGACTTGCTTTCTAAAGACCCGGACAGCTTTAAAGAGCTTGTAAACGCTTTTACGGGCAGCAGTTCCAATTCAGGTTCCGATTCGGGTTTGAACAATCCAGTTGAAAAAACACCTGTAAAGCAAACCGGTAACATACCTGACGACGAACAGGACAATAGAGCTTTGCTTACCCGTCTTTCCTATGCGATTGATAAAATCAACAGAAACAATGATCCAAGAGTCAACCTGCTATCCTCCATCAGACCCTTTTTAAGCAGCAGAAGAAAAAACCGGTTGAATAATGCGATAAAATTTTTAAAGGTTTACCCTATTATTCAAAGTCTTATGGAGGAGCAAGGCAAAAGCGACAATGGTGCAGGCTTATAAATATCAGCTTACATAAAAGCCGGCAGATGCAAAATGTATCTTGGTTGGAATTTACATACCATATAGGCACCCCGGTAATTTTGCAGCTGTTTTTTTGCATGCAAGGCTGGTTCAACCTGCTTCATAAGCTATAAGTCCATGTCTTAATAAAACTTTTTGCCAATCACCAATAACATGTCCTGGGGAGTGAAGTATTGTGGTGTACAGGAGATACCCTATTATGCCTCAAAAAAAATATCCGTATCCGTCAAAGGCATCTGCAAGTCAAATTGAAAACTTTCCCCTGCCAAACGAGGCGGAAGTTGAAGCAGTCGACACGAAAGAACCCGTTTCCAAACCGGTAAGATCGTCATCACTTTTAAGCTTTCTGACACATAAAATCGGTATGGAAGAAATTATATTGATAGGACTCATTTTTTTGCTTCTTGAGGAAAGCATCAAAGATGACATACTGCTTCTCATACTGATTTATCTTCTGATTGCCGGCAGGGATTGAGCTTTTTATCCGCTGCATATGCCGCCTGGTGCGCCAGTTCGCTGCTTATGGCAGGTATTGAGCTTTTCATCCAATGCCTTTTCCACAGACCCCTTATTGCAACGGTCGTCCGTTGCAGACTGGGACTGTCCATACTGTTTATTCAGCTGTCTGTTCATTTCGGCTATTTATGATTCTTATTCATGCTGTTCTTATTATTGCGTTTCTTTAATCATGCCGTTCTTCATTAAGTTAATTTTTTCTCCAACCGTAAAAACTATAGCCGGTTTATCTTGCTTTTCAGGGAATAATCATACTATATTTGAAAAATAATATAATATGGCTGTTCCCCAAAAATCAATTAAACCGGATTTTGCACGAACATCCCCCACAGTTGGTTTTTCCTGCTGCAAGGATTGCGCATAAAGCCGGTTTCAATCTGCTTTTAGGGTAAGAAGATATTATTCTGTGCTAAAGATATATTTTATTTGCAAAGGAGAATAGTATTGTTTAAAAAGAAACTTTTACTTTTTTTTCTGGCATTTATTATTTGCACAATAGCAGGAGCTGCCTTCTTATATAATGAAGGATTGTCCGGCATATATGGTTTCCCCCTGGCTGCTTTATCCCAATATGGTTCCAGGGGAGATGAAGTGTTTCAGATACAGAGAAAGCTTTCGAACTGGGGCTATTATGATGGCCCCATCGACGGAATATACGGCTACAAAACATACAGTGCCGTAAGGTGGTTTCAATCCAAGAACGGCTTGAAGGTTGACGGTATTGCAGGACCACAGACTCTTGCGGCAATGGGTATTGTGTCAGGCAGCAAGGCAAGTGCCTCCGGTTCAAACAAGGATGTAAACCTTCTTGCACATATCATATACGGAGAAGCCCGGGGTGAACCTTATGCCGGACAGGTGGCAGTAGCAGCCGTAGTGTTGAACAGGACAAGGGACAGCAGGTTTCCAAACACCATTGCAGGTGTTATATATCAACCTGGTGCATTTGATGCTGTTTCAGACGGGCAGATTAATCTTCCGCCTGACGGAACTGCATTCAAAGCGGCAAGAGATGCTTTAAACGGTTGGGACCCTTCAGGCGGAGCCATTTATTATTGGAATCCTGCAACAGCTACCAGCAAATGGATATGGAGCCGAAAGGTTGTGGCAAAAATCGGCAAGCACTGGTTTGGCATATGACATTACTTCTTCTTTTTAGAAGACAGGGCGTTAAACATGGTAAACAACATGCACAGGAATAAAATAAAAATATATGACTTCAATAGGCAATCCAGTATAAAATAGCCAAGCAACAAGAATATGTTGCCATTAGCCTGGTTCATTATCAGATTATTGATAAATTTATTAAAAATCATGGTGATTATAAAAATTCCGTCAAAAATCAGAAGCCAAAGAGCCGTCTTCCATACGCCCTTCCCCGCAACATGCACCGCCAGTCTGAAGCTTTTTGACTCCGAGTTGTAAATAGCCGGGAACCAAAAAGCCGTATACACATGGTAAAATATTACCAAAGCAGATAAAACTGTTATGGTTAAGGCGTTGACGAAAATAATAACGGGAAGAAGCTGTGTTTCCCCTGCGCGCCACGACTCAGTAACCACCACCGAGGGAACCGAGGCAACAAATACAAAAAATACCAGCAGCAAAATCGAAAATAACAAAACAAAAACACCATACAAAACTCTGAAGTAGTATTTTTTGACTCCGGTCAAAAACTCTCCTTTGCAGCTTGATTTGCCCAAATATGAATTATGGAATACAAATAAATATCCTGATAATATGAAGGATACTATAAGTGATAACAAAAGCAGCAAACCTGTTGTCAGAGCCAGTGTAAAGAATAAAACATTTGGCTCCAGCAAATATTTTATTAATGATGCAACTGCATTAAAAATTTTCTTGTCTGTCACTTCAAACAAACCCATCAATGCAGGTAAAGGATTGTACAAATTTGCAAAGCTGAGTATTAAAATCAGGGTTGCTGGGAATATCAGCACAAATGGGCGTCTTGCGATTACTCCGATGGATTTTTTTAATATAGACATCTTACACCTGCTTTTTTTATTTATCTTCATTATAAGCATTGATAAACTTCGATTATTATAACATAGCGCCGGCATCAATGTAAATAATGATTAAGATGCCGTTTTATGTCAATAGACAATGAAAAACCCGGTCGTAAATACCGGGTTGACAATTTTTGAGACTGGTTTGAGATTAACTGATATTTTCATTCCTGATAAGCTACAGGTCATTGAAGATTCCTGCAATTAGTAAGCATTATCGGCAGCCCACTGCGCTGCTCTCTGAACCGCATTCTGGTGATCTTCGTCAACCCTGTCTGTTGCATGGGTTCTGCTGTTCAGGAAATGTATGCAGAAGTGCCCGTCCATACCATTGCCTTTGATAGAATCTAAATTATAGCCTGCGCCATATCCCCCTGACCTGGAATTCAGGTATACATACTCATCATATTTATCATTTCCGCAGTGGGGCATTCCGTTCATGGAAGCGGCAATCTTTCTGTCACCGACTGTAACAATTATCGCCCTTCTTGCCCAGCTCCAGCTTCCGCCGTAAATTTTCTTCATTATTTCCGTATCGTTGGCTGTAAGTGTTTCCACGTCTGCATGGTTTGTTCCGTATGTACGTTTAACATAGAAGCTGAGGCCCGTTTCCACATCGTAGACTTTTGCCGTCATGCCGATTTTAAATATGTTTTCAGCGTCACCCCACCAGGATACCAGGTAATCGCTTTTTTGCCTGCTCGCCCTTGAAGCTGTTTCCTTCTGGCGGTCCAGCAACTTGTCAATAACGGAAAATGTTGCATTTCCTGCTATGCCGTCAACATCCAGGCCATAGTACGCCTGAAAACTCTTTACCGCATTCACGGTAATCTCACCATAATAGCCTGTCGGTTCCACATCGAAAAAGCCCAGTTCCCTGAGGTTGTATTGAAGATCCATAACCTGCAGGTTTTCCATGCCTTCCTTCAGAAGGTTATCCGGCCTTAACACATGGTTGATGGTTGCCAATGTAGAGCTGCCTGCAATACCATCCTGTACAAGATTATTATCTTTTTGGAACCTCTTTACGGCATCTTCTGTAATTTCTCCGAAATATCCGGTGGTTTCGCAGTCAAAATACCCCAAAGTTGCAAGATCCTTTTGAAGAAATTTTACAGCGCTGCTCTCCATTCCTTTTTTAAGTACCATAGATGACGCTGATACTACTAACGAACTTAAAAGCAGAGACAGAACAATAACAACAGTTGGAACAGCTACTTTGCCAAATTTCATCTCATAAACGCACCCCTCTTTAGTATGTTAACATAATTATTGCCGGGGGTATGATACTTTTAAACAAGATATCAATATCAATCAGTAAAAACATTATTCCGGCATAACCAAACTTCCGGCGCTCAGGATAATGTTTTGGGCAAAATGTCCAACCCCCCACAGAGAAGGCAAGGTGCAAACACTTTAACTGAACCCCCATTTGCTTAAATCTATAGCCATAGATCCAAGTTTAACTAAAATTATAACATAAATTGTTTACATAATAAATACCAAATTGATAATTATTTATTAAACTATTTATTGGACATGCCCAGTGTCCGCTATTGGTTGAACAATCCATCTCAAAATATTGCTGTTTGCAGTAAGGTCTAAAAAGCGCAAAAGAACTTCAAATCCAGGTAAATCCGGTATTTCCCGCATGCCAGTCTACTAACCAAATCATGAAATTCACTGTTTTCGAGCCAAATTTTAAAATCTATACCAGTATCAATTGTTCATGATATAACTTAAAGTAATTTGTTATAATGTATATATGACTGAATATAAAATGATTCTCTTGATTTGGTGATGGAATGAAATCTGTAAAAGTTGATGAAAAATACTCAGGTACGGCAATAGAAAAATTCATAAAAAAACAATTTCCCGAGCTTTCAACCGGAGCAATGCACCGTGCTTTTCGGAAAAAAGACGTAAAAGTAAACGGTGTGCGGGTCAGGCAGGATTACATTTTATCGGCCGGGGATATTGTTGAAATATTTTTGGCAGACAAATTTTTTGAAGGTACCGGTCCTTCTCAAAAAAGAAATACCAATCTTTTTGATGTTGTCCATAATGACAAAAACATTATTATAGTAAACAAGGCACAGGGTGTTCCGGTGCATCCTGACCAAAATAACGACCCTGAAAACCTGATTGAACAGGTTCAACTGTACCTGATGGAAAAAGGTGAAACCTTGCACAGCTTCAAACCCTCATTATGCCACCGGATAGACAGAAACACCGGTGGTTTGGTTATCATTGCAAAAAACCCTTTGGCGCTTAAAACAGTTATTGATAAACTGAAAAAAAATGAAATACGCAAATACTATTTATGCCTTGTCAAAGGTGTTTTGGAAGAGCAGGAAAAATTATTGAAGGATTATTTGATTAAAGACAGCAGAAACAGCAGGGTGTTTATATTTCCGGAGCCAAAGGGAAACTCCTCCTTTGAAATAATCACAAAATATAAGGTTGTGTCCGCCTTTAATGATATGTCTTTGCTGGAAGTTGAGCTTCTCACGGGAAGGACCCACCAGATACGAGCGCACCTTGCATATATAGGACATCCAATAGTCGGGGATGGAAAATACGGCGACAATTCCTTTAACAGGGCACAAAAAGCCAAATACCAGGCCCTTTGGGCTTATAAGCTTAGATTTGGCTTTTCCTCCCCATGTCCGCTGGATTACCTTAACGGAAAAACCTTCGAAGTCAATCCTGGCTTTCAGCTACCGAACCTGTCCCTCTTTTCAAAATAACTATAGTATTTTTCTGCTGCACAAAATAAAAAAGATAAGTGTCGTTCTGTAACTGACACTTATCGTGATGTACTCCCGCTGCTTAAGAGGCGGGCTTCCTGGGACTTACCGGCCATTGCAGGTATCATTACCAGGCTATCCCCGTTCGCCCAACAGTTCTTACAATCTCAAATTATTACTGGTAGAATTTTTCTATACATGGTAATGCGTTAATAAAAAATGCGGATATTTGTTCGATAAGGATGCCCGGCAATTTATCTCCCGCCTATGTTCTCACTAAAGTAAGCAGGGTGGCTCAGAGGCGGGAGACTTCTTGCTGATACATGTTAAACCAGGCCTCCTGCAAGCCGGTGGTGCCACAGGCAGACCATATCACCTGCAAAAGGCGGCGTCAGGAGCCACAGGCATTGCCTGGCGCCTCTTATTTCAATCCGGGCACTCAAATGCAATGGTGCCTTTGAGATAGCAAGTCCGGATTATTTTTTGATAAACATCTGAACTAATATTTTTCCGTAAGTTTCACTGTCAGCTATTCCTATACCAGTGTAGTTAAAACCTTCATCCAAAAGGTTTCTCTTATGGTTGTCATCACCGATCCATGCATTGAAAGCACCTTCAATGGAACGGTTGCCTGCTATGTTCTCACCTGCACTCCTGTAACTTATATTGAACTGCTTCATCATGTCAAAGGGCGAGCCATATGTTGCTGATGTATGGGAGAAGTAATTGCCGTTGACCATGTCCTGAGCCTTGAGGCGTGCAACCTTTACAAGTTCTGCATCAAACTTGAGGGGTGGAACGCCTGCATTTACCCTTGCTTCATTTACAAGGTTCAGCAATTTGATTTCATCCTGGCTTAAACCAATCACCGGTACATCCTCTTCCGGTGTTTTCTCAACCCCTTCTCCCGTTTCCACATCCGGTTCCTCTGTGACAGTGGGGGTCATGTCAACTGCCTGCAGGTATTGTGCAAATGCTGCACCTATACACCCTGTTTCAGGGTCATAAATCGCATACCAGTCTCCGATTTGCCCTATTACAGTTACCTGCTGTCCGTTTTTAAGTACGTTTATTACTTCAAAATCTGTCGATGGGCCGGTACGTACATTCAACCCGGAAGCGGTTACTACACAATCCATCCAGCTGATCTGTTTGAACTCAATGTTCTGAGCTACAACTCCCTCCGGTCTGACAGGCAGAACCAGGGCGAACAGCGCCATACAGAACAGCATCAGAAAAGTAATTCTTTTTCTCATATAATCCCTCCAAATTTGATAAAAAATTTTTATTGGATTTCTGACTTAATACCACAGCAAAAACAATTAGTTTTTGAATTTCTCAACCGGAAACTTGCATAACTTAAGTAAGTTTCATTTATTTCGCTTTAATGAATTTTGCTGTAAATATATTATTGACAAGATTTTTCAGAATTATTTACATATTCATTAAAAAAATAAAAATTGTGGTTGCTGTAAAGGGAATATTCGGAAATTAATTAAAAAGAACTGTTGTTAGAAAAATGCTTCTCCTGGTAATGAAACTTTTGAACATAAAAAAGCAGGCAACTTAACACATGCCTGCATAAACTTAAGGGACTCCCTTCAGATTGAAAGCCCTCTTCTTCAATAATTCTTCAGTAAATTAATATCTTATTAAGAGTCAGAATGAAGGGTAAAGCATCCTTCAACTTTGAAACTTTGGATTTGGAGCCACCCTGGCAAGTCATTTTTTAATAAGCCTTGCCCCAGTAAACCATATGTCTTGCTTCCTTTCCGCAACAGAAGCATTTTTGCGATAATTCCTCCTGCTCAAAGGGGATGCAGCGGGCTGTAGCTCCTGTCTTCTCCTTGACGGTTTCTTCACACTCACTGCTTCCACACCACATGGCTTTGATAAATCCGGGAGTTTCATTTATAATCTTCTCAAACTCAGCGAAAGTTTTTGCAGAATATGTCTTGTCCTTAAGCATGGCCCTGGCTTTTTCCAGCAAACCCTTTTGAATATCGGCCAAAACCCTGGGGATTGCATTTTCAAGGTCATCCATGCTGACAATCTCTTTTTGGCGGTTATCCCTTCTCACCAGCACAACCTGGTTGTTTTCAATATCCTTGGGTCCAATTTCCAAACGCAAGGGTATACCCTTCATTTCATATTCGCTGAACTTCCATCCGGGCATCTTGTCACTGTCATCAAGTTTCAATCTGCATATACCCGACAGCCTGCCGGAAATTTCCCGGGCTTTTTCAAGAACTCCGGGTTTATGCTGGGCTATGGGTACAATTACAAGCTGTATCGGAGCAGCATTAGGCGGCAGCACCAATCCGCTGTCATCTCCGTGAACCATTATTATAGCACCGATAAGTCTTGTGCTGACTCCCCATGAAGTCTGGTGCACATATTGAAGCTGATTGTTTTTATCCGTATATTGGATGTCAAAAGCCTTTGCAAATCCGTCTCCAAAATTATGGGAAGTTCCGCACTGAAGTGCTTTTCCGTCGTGCATCAGGCTCTCAATGGTGAATGTGGCGTGAGCTCCTGCAAATTTTTCCCTTTCGGTCTTCCGGCCTTTAACAACTGGGATGGCAAGAACATTTTCACAAAACTCCGCATATATATTAAGCATTCTTATTGTCTCTTCCTGGGCTTCTTCAGCCGTTGCATGGGCAGTGTGGCCTTCCTGCCACAAAAATTCCCTTGTCCTTAAGAAGGGTCTGGTGGTCTTTTCCCATCGGACCACGGAACACCATTGGTTATACAGTTTGGGCAAGTCCCTGTAGGAATGTATAATCTTTGAATAATGGTCGCAGAACAGTGTCTCTGATGTAGGTCTTACACACAGCCTTTCAGTGAGTTCTTCGCTCCCGCCATGGGTAATCCATGCCACCTCTGGTGCAAACCCTTCAACATGGTCTTTCTCTTTTTGAAGAAGACTTTCAGGTATAAACAAAGGCATGTAAACATTTTCATGCCCGGTTTCCTTGAATCGCCTATTCAGCTCCCTTTGAATGTTTTCCCAGATTGAATATCCATACGGACGGAAAATTATACATCCGCCTACGCTGGAATAATCTACGAGATCAGCTTTTAACACAACGTCAGTGTACCACTTTGCAAAATCCTCATGCATAGATGTTATTTCTTCAACAAGTTTCTTGTCGTCTTTCATTTATTTCACTCCCCGCCTGTGGATATCATAATTTATGGAATCGTTATTTAGTGTTATAATTGCCTTCCAAAATATGCGTGCATATCTTTGGACTTGAAAGCTAAAAATGAGTGACTTTCAGCACGATAACAATATTATCCTAAATAATAATACAATATGCCCGCTCCTGTCAACTTCAACTGAGCAATTCGGTAATGAATGCAGCATTTCCGGTTAATGTTCAGGTACTAATCATGAACAATCAGCTCTAATACTGCAAGTACGGCTTCGGCAAGTAAAACAATCAGTTTAAAATGCCTTGTAACCTAAGTAATTCCGCGAACTCGCTTCGCTCAAACACACGGACTTTACTATGATTCCAAGGCATTTTAGACTGTGTTTTCCTATACCTTACCGTAAAAGCAGTATTAGAGCTGATTGTTCGTGAATTACGTCAATTACATCAATAACCCCCTGAACAGTAACCATTTCCGGTTATTGCAAGCATGCGGCATGTATAAATTTGGAAGTATCATAATGTATTTGTGAATACAATGTATGCAGCACATAACAAGGCTCTTATCTTGCGAAAACCGATTGTTATGTTCTGCATGCATTTCATTCTCTGTATGGGTTTTACATATTATTCCACACTCCAAATCAAAAAAGAAGTTGCACTTTTCACCGGATTAGGCTATAATTTTTTATGTCGCATATGGGAATATATCGCAGGATTTTGTCATATTTAGCAGGATAAGCAGTCTTTTTACTGTTTATAGCAGGTTAATGGCTTACATCAAATAAAAGCAAGACTTTTGCATGCGAAGGTGAAAGTCTTTTTTAATGTGAATCCAAAGATGCAAATAATAAAGCTGCCTGTTCCTTATGCAATACAACATATTGAAAAAGTCTAATTCACAACTGTTTATACACGACAGTTCGAACAAGTTAATACAACTACCAAGGGGGATTTTTTTATGGAACAGTTTTCACAATTGTTCGAAGGTATTGTCAAATTTCAATGGCAGTATCTCATTATGTATCTTATAGGCGGCATTCTGATTTATCTGGCCATTAAGAAGGATTATGAGCCAATGCTGCTTCTTCCTATCGGGTTTGGAGCGATTTTGGTGAACCTGCCTTTAAAGTCCATATGGGAATTCGCACCTGAACTGGATGAGGCAGTTACAAAGATTGTTGCAAAGTATCCTGAATTACAAGCTTTCTTAGCTGAAAAATTTCATTATATATTCGAAAATGGCCAGGCTTTCAAAGTCGAACAGGGGGTTCTTCAAATATTGTTCAACTCCGGAATTCTTACTGAATTGTTTCCTGTGCTGATTTTTGTTGCAGTTGGTGCAATGATTGATTTTTCACCATTGTTCAAAAGCCCGCGCATGATTTTCTTCGGTGCTGCTGCTCAATTCGGAATATTTTTTACTGTTTTGGCTGCATTGTTTTTAAACAAATTATTCCCGTCATTGAATATTGACCTTAAAGCAGCCGCATCAATCGGGATTATAGGCGCAGCTGACGGTCCCACATCAATTTTCGTGGCATCAAAATTCGCCAAGGATTTAATCGGACCTATTTCAGTTGCAGCATATTCCTACATGTCACTGGTTCCAATTATTCAACCGCCTGTTATCAAGGCTCTTACAACTAAACAGGAACGCATGATAAGAATGGAATACAAGGATACCAAGGTATCCAAAATAGTTCTGATACTGTTCCCGATTTTAATTACAATAATTGCCGGCATTATCGCTCCCATAAGCGTTCCGCTTGTAGGATTATTAATGTTTGGCAACCTGATAAGAGAATGCGGAGTCGTTGAACGGTTGTCCAAGGCAGCTCAAAATGAACTGGCCAACCTGGTGACAATATTGCTTGGTATAACCATAGGTTCCACAATGCACTATGAGAAATTCTTAAGAAAAGAAACCATCCTTATCATGTTATTGGGCCTGGTTGCATTCATTTTTGACACCGCAGGCGGAGTGATATTTGCGAAGATTATGAACCTGTTCTCAAAGGAAAAAATCAACCCGATGATTGGTGCAGCCGGTATCTCAGCGTTCCCCATGTCTTCAAGAATAGTGCAGAAGCTGGCCAAACAGGAATATCCGGAAAACTTCATCCTCATGCAGGCTGTAAGTGCAAACGTGTCCGGTCAGCTGGGATCCATTGTGGCAGGCGGTATGGTGTTGGCGCTCGTTCCATGGTTGCTGACACTTGCAGGATAATTTTTGCCCTGTGGAAATGATTAAGTCCGTTAATATTCGGACGTTAGCGAACGGAGGTAATATAATGAACGATATAAACCTTGGCATACAATTAATGGGATTTGGAATATTGGGTACGTTTACTGTCCTTATATTGTTCTACTTCATAATAAAAATATTAATGAAGGTATTCCCATATAAATCAGATGAACAGTAATCTCTTTTCTTTGATCGGCTTTTGGATGAGGTTTTTCGCAAGCGGCAGGATATTTGCAGCCGCTTGTTTTATGTTCGATTGTTTAATGCGCAATTGCGGGGTTATAGAAATTGACTAATTGTTTACAATAATATGTAATAACATTATAATAAACAAGGAAAGCAAAATACCAAAACACATAAAATAAAACACAGGAGGTATTAAAATAGAATGGAATTACGTAAAGACTTTGCTTATGCATTAGTTGTTCCCACAAGTATGGGCGTACGCATAACACCTGCCAATGGTCAGCCGGTTTATGCATCTGATACCTTTCATATGCAGGTAACAAGCGCTGAAACCAATGTGGCCAGCATTTCTTCATATCTCGGACTGCCGGTAAAGGTGCTCACCACCTTTGTAAAGGGAAGTCCTATCGCCCAGATGATAAAAAACAATCTTGCCAGCCGCCATATGGCATATGAGGGAAAGGAAGTCCCCCAGGGAGGACCATGGGGATACCGTCATCAGTTTAATATTGCAGACAGCGGCTTTGGTTCCCGCGGTCCCAGGGTTCACAACGACAGGGCCGGTGAGGTTGGACTTACTCTTAATGTTAAAGATTTCGACCTGGACAGAATATTTGGCAAGGAAGGCGTTCAAGTCCTGCACTTGTCAGGTTTGATCGGCGCACTGTCCCCAAGTACAGGCAACTTCTGCCTTGAGCTTGCCAGAGCGGCAAAGAAATACGGAACACGCATTTCCTTTGATTTGAACTATAGGGCGTCATTCTGGGAAAACCGCGAAAAAGAATTGCATGAAATATTCACCGAAATTGCAAGCGTTTCAGATATTCTCATAGGAAACGAAGAGGACTTCCAGCTTTGTCTTGGAATCAAGGGGCCTGAAGCAGGTGGAAAAGACCTGGCAGCCAAAATTGAAAGCTTCAAAGAAATGATTGCACGCGTTAAGGAAACTTATCCTAATACCTCCGTATTTGCAACAACACTCCGTGAAGTCACAGACGCAAACAATCACAAATGGGGAGCCATCATGCTGGAAGGCAGCAACTGGCACGTGGTTGAACCGCGTCCTATTTCAGTCCTCGACCGTATCGGTGGCGGCGACGGCTTTGTAGGCGGATTGCTTTATGCAATTTTACGTGGCTGGGAGCCTGAAAAGTGGATTCAATTTGCATGGGCTACCGGGGCAATGGCAACTACATTCCTGACCGACTATGCACAGCCTGCGGATGAAGAACAGGTATGGAGCATCTGGAAAGGGAATGCCAGGGTAAAACGCTAATATTACTCTCTTTTGTGAAGCGGCAGACAGGACAGGGATGCTTATTCCTTGTCCTTTACTCTTGTTTGCATATATAATAATAATGAAGCTTAATTTTATATACACTTTTTACACGCATTTCAATCGTATTAATATAAAGGAGATTTACTAAATGTCTATAAGTTTCGATTATGAGAAATACCTGAAAGAACAGTCGGAATATATCCTTGAACGTATAAGCAAATTCAACAACAAGCTGTATCTTGAGTTTGGCGGCAAGCTGTTCTATGACTTCCATGCTTCAAGGGTTTTGCCGGGTTTTGATCCGAATGCCAAGGTCAAGCTTTTGAACAAGCTCAAAGACAAGCTTGAAATAATTATCTGCGTTTATGCCGGTGACATTGAAAGAAACAAGGTGCGGGCCGATTTTGACATTACATATGACATGGATGTTTTAAGGCTTATAGATGATTTAAGAGAATGGGACCTTGCTGTCAATAGTGTTGTGATAACCCGGTATGCCGAGCAACCGGCAGCAACCATATTCAGAAAGAAACTTGAAAGAAGAGGTATAAAAACTTATACCCATGGTGTGACAAGCGGCTATCCTACCGATGTGGATGTGGCTGTGAGCGACAAAGGTTATGGCAAGAACGCTTATATAGAGACTGCCAAACCTCTTGTTATAGTAACAGGCCCCGGTCCGGCAAGCGGTAAGCTGTCCACATGCCTTTCCCAGCTTTATCATGAATACAAAAGAGGAGTTAAAGCCGGGTACGCCAAGTTTGAAACATTCCCAATCTGGAACCTGCCCCTCAAGCATCCGGTAAACTTTGCCTATGAAGCAGCTACTGCGGATGTCAAGGATGTGAATATGATAGATCCCTTCCACCTTGATGCCTATGGAATTACAGCAGTTAACTACAATCGTGATATAGAAGTTTTCCCAATACTTAAAAGAATACTTGAAAAAATTACCGGAGAAAAGTCAATTTACCGTTCCCCTACAGATATGGGCGTAAACAGAATAGGTTTTTGCATAGGAAATGATGATGCCGTTAAAGAAGCATCATGCCAGGAAATAATCAGGCGTTTTTTTAACACTCAATGCGAGTATAAAAAAGGTCTTGTTGACCTGGACACGGCCCAAAGGGTGGAGCTTATCATGGAAAGCCTTGGTTTGAAACCTGAAGACCGAAAAGTGGTGGCTCATGCAAGAAAAGCTGCAGAGCAGGCAAGAAAGAAGCATGGCAATTCGGACAATGGCACAGGGTCTGCAATAATGCTCAAAGACGGCACCGTTGTCACCGGCAAGGGTTCCAACCTTATGAACTCCTTATCCAGCATGCTGCTAAATGCAATAAAAACCCTTGGAAATATTTCAGATGAAATTCATCTGCTTTCACCTAACATTCTTGAACTCATTATCAACCTGAAACGGGATTCCCTTGGAGACAGAAATCCCATACTGAATTTGAGGGAAATATTAATTGCCTTAAGTATCAGTGCAGCTACAAATCCGACTGCGCAACTTGCATTGGAGAAACTTCCGAATTTGTCCAACTGTGAAGCCCACTCCACTCACATTGTCAGTCATGCCGATACAATTATATTGAAAAAGCTTGGCATCAACATGACCTGTGATCCGGAGTTCCCATCAAAGGAAATGTTTTTTGTATAGATTTACAATTTTGCATATAATGTGATATTATATGTATAAAAGATTTTATTGCCAATTAAATGGCTTAAAATTAAATATTATTTTTGTTCCAGGAAGTGTTTTATTGACTTTACTGTAATATGTGCTTCGTGATTGTCCAAATTTTATGTTGCAGTAAAGTCAATAAATATGCCTTTTTGGAAATTCTTCATCTTATTTTCATAGGATGAATGTTGGGGGGCGTATTTAAGTGGCAGTAATCTTGGACAAACTTAAGAGCTTTTTTTCCAATACATTTTATCCTGAAGAAGATACAATTATCAAAAAAAGCATCACCAAGAACAACTTACCCTTTTTTATTGGCTGGATAGCCATTATTTTTTGGCTGGATTGTTATGTACTTCCCATCGGAACGGTTGACAGCTCCGGAAAAGCATCAATTCTCCTTCCCTCAAACTTGTTTTCCTACCTGTACCCTCTGGCAGGCACAATAGTTTTATTGCTGTTAAATATGAAAGGGTTGCTGTATTATGTAAAATACAGTGCTGCAGCCGCCGTTGCCGGGCTTTTGGCAGGTATTTTCATCAATGACAGGACAGTTTCGCTGGTAAGTGCCGTAATAGTCGGAATTGCCTTCGGGCATATTGTTGCCGCCACGGATTTTGGCTTTTTTATGGTAATGAACAATGTGGAAAGACTTTACTCGGTCAGTATCGGCATATTAATCTCAAAAGTCCTTTTTTTAATGAAACTCAGCCTTCTGGACAACAGTTTTGGCTTTAAGTTTTTTCAATCACTGCAGGTAATCGGTGTTATTATCATTCTTGCATGTACATGGTTTTATAAAAAATCAGGCACCCGGGAATATATTGTTGAAGGGAAAATACCTGAGATTAAAAATTTCACGGTATTGATTCTTGCCTGCTTCGTTTTCCTGTTTAATGATTTTATAGCCCCCGCCCTATGGAAATCAAATACAGAAATATCGCCTGTTACACTGAACATGTACCATATAACCGGAGTATTTCTGGGAATAGTTTTTATCGTTATACTGCAGCGGGCCTTTAAAATAAATATTTGTTACATTCTCAATTTTTCATTTGCCACCCTTGCACTGGGCTTTGTTGTTGGCGCCCTGGAGTATGACAATCCGGGTTTTGGCTTATTTATGGCCCTTGTATTTGGCATCTCCTACTCCATGGGCTTTATCAGCATTTATTACATGCTGGGTATAATCAGTAAAAGATCAAGAAGCATGTTTTTCTTCAAGACAGGCATCATATCGGCTACAGTATTTTATGTCCTTGGCTTTTTCATAACCGACCTTCTGAGAAACGTCAATTCCGTCAGCCTGTATTCCGCAGTTACAATATCCTCTGTCATAGTTATATTGATTATATTTGCCCTGACTCCCCTGCTGACGGAAATATTTTATTCCGCTGAATGGACAGATGATTTGTACCGTCGGGATGTTACCTATGACACAAGGCTCATTTCCCGCCTGTCCGAATTTAAGCTGTCCCGGAGGGAGATCGATGTGTGCACCCTTCTTTTGGAAGGATATACAATGCGGCAGGTTTCTTCGATACTCAATATTAAATATTCCACCGTCAATACTTATTGCACTTCCCTGTACCGCAAACTGGGAATCAACAGCCGGACAGAACTGACTGTAATGTTCAGCGAGTATTTATCTAAAACATAACCGTTGCCCATATGCGAGGCAAGATTCTACATAAGTTTATTCCTTTCTTGTAATATATTGTAACTCCAGCCTGCCTCATTAGTTTTAATGAGGCGGGTTTTTTAATGTGTCATTTGAATTAATGAATACCCCCTTTATGAGAAATTAAATAAAATTTAATAAGGCTTTTATCAAAGGGTGGTGTATATGGGGTTAATAGACAGGTTGAAAAAAAGATTAGGACGTGAAAGACAAAATGAACCTGACCAGTCCAGGGTTGATGCTGAAGAGCAAGTCGGCTCTGTTGAACAGGCGACTCCATACCCTGCGAAAAGGTTTTCTTTCACAGTAAATGAAAGACCAGCTAATTAAAGTCAAGAGTTTTTAAGAAAAAGCTTTATGAATTTTTGAAAACTCCTGACATAGAAAAAATGCATAACAACAAGACCACCTTTGCGAAGTAGACATAAAATAGCTGGT